>NZ_JAUSLW010000209.1 GCF_030645195.1 Phenylobacterium sp.
GTGCAGAACGCTATTATGGTGGCGCATGGCGTTGGTCCTTTCTCGTGTCCAAATCACCGGCAAGTGTTTGAAAACGAGTAGAATCAACGCCGTGCAACCTGTCCAGACAAACGGAACCGGACAGCCGTGGGACAAGCCCGGGATGACGAAGGTATGGGTTAGGCCGGGACCGCATCGGGCTGGTTTTCCGGAAGCGCGGCGATGAAGGCCGGGTGCTCCCGAGCCCGGGCGCCTACGGCCTGGATCGACGGCCAGGCGTCCAGCTCCACCTTGTAGCGCGCGGCTGAGGAAATCTGCGGGATCAGGCAGCAGTCGGCGAGGGTCGGGGTGTCGCCAAAGCAGAAGCCGGCGCCGTACTTGGCGATCATCGGCTCCAGGGTGTTGAAGCCGTCGACGATCCAGCGCTCGGTCCACTTGGCGCGGCGCGGGGCGGCGACGTCCATGGCCTCCAGGGCCCGCTGCACCCGCATGTTGTTCAGCGGGTGGATGTCGCAGGCGATGATCCCGGCCATGGCCCGGACCCGGGCGCGATCGAGCGCGCCCTTGGGCAGCAAGGCCGGCTCAGGGTGAGTCTCGTCGAGATATTCCAGGATCGCCAGGCTCTGGGTCAGGACGTCGCTTCCGTCGCCCAGGTCCAGGGTGGGGACCAGGCGCTGGATATTGACGGCCCGATAGGCCGGCTTGTGCTGGGCGCCGGCCACCAGGTCGACGGCCTCATAGGCGTAGTCCAGGCCCTTGAGGGCCAGGCCGATGCGGACGCGATAGGGGGCGGTGGCCCGCCACTGGGAATAGAGGGTCAGGCTCATCTCAGCCCACCGTGAAGCTGAGCTGGCCGACGCCTTCAATGTCGCCCTCGATCTTGTCGCCGGCCACGACGGCCGCGACGCCCTCGGGGGTGCCGGTGAAGATCAGGTCGCCGGGGGCCAGGGTCCAGAGCTTGGAGGCCTCGGCGACGATCTCGGCGACGTTCCAGATCATGTCGGCGACGACGCCCTCCTGTTTCACCGTCCCGTTCACGGAGATGGCGATGCGCCCCTGCGGCGCGGGGCCGGTCCAGGGGCGGATGGCGGAGATCGGGGCCGAGGCGTCGAAGGCCTTGCCGGCCTCCCAGGGCTGACCCTTGTCCTTGGCCGCGTTCTGCAAATCCCGCCGGGTGAGGTCGACGCCGACCGCGTAGCCGTAGACCAGGTCCAGGGCGGCCTCGACGGGGACATTGGCGCCGCCGCCCTTCAGGGCCACCACCAGCTCGATCTCGTGGTGCAGGTTGGCGGTGCGGGGCGGATAGGGGACGCCGCCGCCAGGGGGGACCAAGGCGTCGGCGGGCTTGGCGAAGAAGAAGGGGGGATCGCGGTCGTCGCCTCCCATCTCGCGACGGTGGGCGGCGTAGTTGCGGCCCACGCAATAGACGCGGCGGACGGGGAAGAGGGCGCTTGAGCCCTCGACGGGCACGGCGGCCTGGGCGGGCGGGGCGAGGACGTAGTCGGTCATGAGAGCCGCCTTACGCCCGCGTCGGGTGGAAGGGAACCCCGCGGGCACGCGAAGGGTCCCGGCCGGCGAGATTGACAGACGCGGGGTCAGGCGGGTCCAACGGGTCCGCCATCCAAGCCGACCTGCCCGGAGACCCCAAATGACCGACGCCGCCAACCAAGGCCCCCTGAAGGACCTGGTGGTCATCGAGATGGGCACCCTGATCGCCGGGCCCTTCGCCGGCCAGATCCTCGGGGACTTCGGGGCCCGGGTGATCAAGATCGAGGACCCCAAGGTGGGCGATCCCATGCGCCAGTGGGGCCGCAGCCTGCCTAAGGGCCTGTCGCCCTGGTGGCCGGTGATCGGGCGCAACAAGCAGTCGGTGGGCCTGGACCTGCGCACGCCGGAGGGCCGGGAGATCGCCAAGACCCTGATCGCCAAGGCCGACGTCCTGATCGAGAACTTCCGGCCCGGGACCATGGAGAAGTGGGGCATGGGATATGAGGCCCTGTCGGCGACCAATCCAGGCCTGATCATGGCCAGGGTCTCCGGCTTCGGCCAGACCGGCCCCTATGCCAGCCGCGCCGGCTACGGCCTGATCGGCGAGGCCATGGGCGGCCTGCGCCACGTCACCGGCGAGCCCGACCGGCCCCCGGCCCGGGCCGGCATCTCCATCGGTGACAGCCTGACGGCCATGCACGCGGTGATGGGGATCACCATGGCCCTGCACCACCGGGCCAATACCGGCCACGGCCAGATGCTGGACGTCGCCCTCTATGAGAGCGTGCTGGCGGTGATGGAGAACCTGGTCACCGAGTACGACCTGACCGGCTATGTCCGCGAGCGTTCGGGCTCGATCCTGCCCGGCATCGCGCCGTCGAACGTCTATCCGTGCGCTGAGGGCGAGATGATCCTGATCGGCGGCAATGGCGACACCGTCTTCGCCCGGCTGGCCGAGACGATGGGAAGGCCGGACCTGGCCAAGGATCCCAAGTTCGTCGACCACGCCTCGCGCGGGGTGAACCAGGCCGAGCTGGACGAGATCATCGCGGCCTGGACCAAGGACTTCGCGCTCTCCGACCTGCTGGCCCTGCTGGAGGCCGACGGCATTCCCTCCGGCCGGGTCTTCCGGGCTCCGGACATGCTGGAGAACGCGCAGTTCAAGGCGCGGGCCACCATCGTGGAAACCGACCATCCGGTGTTCGGCAAGATCAAGATGCAGAACGCCTTCCCGAAGATGTCGGAGACCCCCGGCAAGGTCCGCTGGCCGGGCCCGACTCTCGGCCAGCACACCGACGAGGTGCTGACCGGGCTGGCGGGCCTCAGCGCCGACAGGGTGGCGGAGCTGAGGGCCAAGGGCGTAGTCTGAGGTCTCACGCCGGAGGCCTGCCAATGCCCGACATTCCCGAGGACGCCTGGAAGCACACCGGCGTCCGCGTGGTCCCCGGCGACCAGCTCGACACCAACACGCCCCAGACCCCCGGAATGGACCGGGCCGCCGCCATCAACTTCGCCCGGGTCGGCGCCCGCAAGCTCTGGGCCGGGACCGTGCACATCCATGCCGACGCCAAGACCGGCGCCCACCATCACGGGCCCCTGGAGAGCGTCATCTATGTGCTGAAGGGCCGGGCCCGGATGCGTTGGGGCGAGAAGCTGGAATTCACCGCCGAGGCCGGTCCCGGCGACTTCATCTATGTGCCGCCCTATGTGCCGCACCAGGAGATCAACGCCTCCCCCGACGAGACCCTGGAATGCCTGCTGGTGCGCAGCGACAGCGACGCCGTCGTGGTGAACCTGGACATCGAGCCGGTGGAAAAGCCGGAGGGCGTGGCCTGGATCGACCCGATCCACCGGGCGCCTAGCTAGGCGGAGTAGCGCTCCGTCAGCTTCACCAGGGCGTCCTCCAGGCCGGGATCGGCCAGGACCGGCGAGCCCTCCAGCACCGCGGCGCGGATCACCCCGATCACCGCCCGGCTGATGACGAAGCGGTCCAGGCGGTCGCCGGGGTGGCGTTCGATCAGCCGGTTGGTGGTCTTCTCCTCGGTGGGAATATGACCGGTCTCCAGGATCGCCCTCAGGCAGGCCCTGCGCGTGACGGGGCGGTCGGCCATGATGGCGATCTGGGTGCGGATGGCCAGCCGCGCGCTGGAGACTCCGTCGGGGCCGGCCGCCGCGATTAGGGTCTCCCGCACCTTGGCGTTTTCGGCGAGCGCCATGGCCACCAGGATCGCGCGCTTGTCGGCATGGTACTGGTAGAGGGTGCCGATGCTGATCCCCGCCCGCTGGGCGATGGCGTTGGTGGTGAGCGCCGCCTCCCCCTGCGCCTCCAGAATCTGAGCCGTGGCCTCGAAGATGGCCGCCTGCGTCGCCAACGCCCTGGCCTGCCGGGGTTGCCGGCGTTGGGATTGCGGCATCGGTCCAGGGTCTCCGCGGAAGGCGAGTAGCCGAACCTGAGCTTAGCTCGGATTGTCTGCGCCTCAAGTTGGGAGGAGCGTGAAGATGACCTGGGCGACGGAACGGCTGGACGCGTTGAAGGCGGGCGACACCAATGTCCCGCCGGTGGTGACCACCCTGAGGCTGGGAACCCTGGACGATTGGGGGCCCGGCTGGGTACGCAAGGCCTGGACCCCGGAGCCGGAAATCCTCAACCGCGACGGCTCGATGTTCGGCGGACACCTGGCGGCCCTGGCCGACCAGATCCTGGCCTTCGCCACCCTGACCGTGATTCCCGAGGAGAGCTATTTCCGGACCATCAACCTGCAGATGTCCTTCGTGAAGATCGGCCGCGCCCACCCCCTGGCCATCGAGGGCCGGGTGACGGCCACCAGCCGCCAGCTGATCCATGTGGAGGCCGACTTCCGCCGCGAGGACGGCCAGCTCATCGCCCGCGCCGCCGCCCAGCAGGTCCTCATGCCCAAGGTCGCGGGCTGACAGGCGAGGCCCCGGACTCTAGGCTGCGGGCTTGCCAAGGAGCCGCGATGCCCACCGCCCACGTCAACGGCCTGGACCTCTACTACGAGCGCGCGGGAGCCGGCCCGCCCCTGCTGTTCATCTCCGGCACCGGCGGGGACCTGCGCAACAAGCCCAACCAGTTCGACGGCCCCCTGCCCAAGGCCTTCGACATGGTCTCCTATGACCAGCGGGGTCTGGGGCGCTCGGACAAGCCCGATGTCGCCTATACGATGGCCGACTACGCCGACGACGCCGCGGCCCTGATGGGCGCCCTGGGCCTGGAGAAGGCCCATGTGATCGGGGTCTCCTTCGGCGGCATGGTGGCCCAGGAGCTGGTGCTGCGCCATCCGAGCCGGGTGGACCGCCTGGTCCTGGCCTGCACCTCGCCGGGCGGGGCCGGCGGGGCCTCCTTCCCCTTCCACGAGATCGAGCACCTGAAGGGCGAGGCTCGCGCCAAGCACCTGATGCCGATCTCCGACACCCGCCGGGACGCGGCCTGGGCGGCGGCCAATCCCGAGCTCCACGCCCAGTTCGTGGCCATGGGGGCGAGCGACCCCTTCGCGGGCGAGCCCGGCCGGGAAATGGGCGCGCGGCGGCAGCTGGAGGCCCGGGCCCATCACGACACCTGGGACCGGCTGGGCCAGATCGAGGCCCCAACCCTGATCGCCGCGGGCCGCTATGATGGCATCGCCCTGCCGGAGACCCAGGAGAGGCTGGCCGGACGCATCAAGGGCGCGACCCTGCGCTTCTTCGAGGGCGGCCACCTGTTCATGATCCAGGATCGCACCGCCACGGCGGCGATGATCGCCTTCCTGAAGGGCGACCTGCTCTAACCCGCCAACAGGGCCGAGACCGCTGCCGCCACCTGGGTGACGTCGTAGGGCTTGCGGATGATGGGGGCGTCGAAGCCCAGGGGCGCGCCGGCGGAGTCGCCGTAGCCGGTGGCGAAGACGAAGGGGATGCCGCGGGCGGCCAGGGCCTCGGCCACCGGGGTCACCGACAGTCCGTTGAGATTGGCGTCCAGCACCGCGGCGTCTATAGGCCCGTCCAGCAGGGCCATGGCCTCGGACAGCTCATAGGCCGGGCCCACCACCTCGGCGCCGGCCTCGGAAAGCCCGGTCTCCAGCTCCAGGGCCAGCAGCACCGCGTCCTCGACGATCAGCACCCGGGAGCCGCGCAGATTGGTGGGGCCGCGCGCCGTGGGCGTGGTCTCGAACACCCGCATCACCGGCGCCTCGGGCACGGTGTCGGGACGATCGACGATGGTCTGGGGCCCGGCGGTTATCCGCACGCGGACCCCGCCGGCGCGGAATTCGAGCTCCACCTCGCCGTTGAGCTCGCGGCCGGTGACCTGGGCCAACAGGGTGGATCCGAAACCCTTGCGGGCCGGGGGCGAGACCGGGGGACCGCCGCTCTCGCTCCAGATCAGTTCGAAGCCGCCGCCCGTAAGCTTGGTCCATCGCAGGTCGACCCGGCCGGTCTCGGTCGACAGGGCGCCGAACTTCACCGCATTGGTGGCCAGCTCGTGCAGGGCCAGCGACAGGGCGTTGGCCGCCCGTGGGGTCAGGAAGAGTTCGGGCCCCTCCCAGCGGGTCTGGCCCGGGGCCAGGCCCCCCAGCTCGGCGGCCGCCAGATGGGCGATGGCCGCGCCGCGCCAACGGGCGGCGGTGAGCAGTTCGTTGGCCGCGCCCATGGACTTGAGGCGACCGGCGAAGTTGGAGAGGAAGCTTTCCAGCGAGGTGGTGCGCTTGGCGGTCTGGTAAGCGAGCACCTGGACCGCGGCGAGCACGTTCTTCACCCGGTGGTCCAACTCGGCCATCAGGGTGCGGCGCTGGTCCTCCTCGGCGTGGGTCTCGCTGATGTTCTGAACGACGCCGCAGATGGAGGTGACGGCGCCGCTTTCGTCGGTCACCTGGATGCCGGCGTTGCGAATCCAGATCGGCTCCCCGTGGGGCGGGAGCAGTCGGTACTCCATCTCGTAGCGTCCGTCGGCCGCAACGGCCGCGCGCACGCCCCGCAGCACCCGCTCGCGGTCATCGGGATGCAGGGTCTCGAAGAGCGCTTCACCCTGGCGGGCGGGCTGCTCGCCGGCGGGGAGGCCGGTGATGACCGACATGCGGTCGCTGACGATGAAACGGTCCCGGACGAGGTCCCACTCGAACTCGCCCAGCCTCGCGGCCTGCAGCGCCAGGTCCAGACGCTTGCGATCCAGGTTCAGGCCGGTGGCCTTATCGCTCATGGCCAGATCATAGATCGGCGTTTGCCCCGACGCGACAGGAACCGTAGGTTGAGTGGCGGTTTCGGCGACTCATTTTGTGCAGGCGGCCCGGCTTTGCGCGGGCCCGGAACCGGCCTAAGATATGCGGCGTTGAGGCCATGCTGTCCAGCACCCGCAAGTCCTGCGGGGGCCGTCCCATTTTCTGGAGATCCCTGAATGTCCGCGAACGCCGTCGACCGCACCGCCCAGGAAGCCAAGGCGGCCGCCGCCTCGGTGGCCGAAGCCGCGACCCAACTCGCCAGCCAGGCCGAACGGACCTTCTCGGAAGCCTCCAAGCGCTTTGAAAAGGTCGTCGCCGAGGGCCTCGAACAGGTCCGCGCCCAGAGCCGCACCTATGCCGACAACGCCGGCGAGCATCTCGACGAAGCTCAGCGCTACGTCGTCGAACGGGTCCGGGAACGTCCGCTGATGGCGGCCGGCACAGCGCTCGGCGTCGGCCTGCTGGTCGGCCTGCTGCTCGCCAGCGGCCGCAACCGTTGATCCTGAAGAAAGCGCTCCTCTACGTTTCGGCCGTCTCCGCGCTCGCCGCGGCGGCGGCCGTCTGCGTCGTCGCCCTGGCCTTCGCGCTCTACGCCGCCGTCCTGCCGATGGCCGGTCCCGCCTGGGCGGCCGCCTCGGTGGCCGGGGCCGCGGCCCTGCTCATGGCGCTCTGCGCCCTGGCCCTGCTGATCAAGGTCCATCCGCCCAGGTTCGGCAAGCAGCCCGAAGAGCGCGACATCCTCACCAAGATGATCGACCTGGCCCGCGAGAAACCGATCGTCGCGGCCAGCGCCATCATCGCCGCCGGCGCGGTGGCCCTGCGCAACCCCAAGATCGTCGCCACCCTGCTGGCCACGGCCATGGCGACGCGCTCGGCGAGCGGACCCTCGAAGAAGAAATAGCGAACTCGAGGCGGGGTTGAGGGTTTGGAAGGGGACTGGCGTTCGCGCCACCCCTCCAGATCCGGAATCCCGCCATGTTCGAACTTCCGCCCCTGCCCTATGACCACGCGGCCCTGGAGCCGGTGATCTCGCGGGCCACGATGCACCTGCATCACGACAAGCATCACCAGAAGTACGTCGACACCACCAACGAACTGCTGGCCAAGGCCGGCCGCACGCCGGCCAGCCTGGAGGAGGTGGTCCGCGACGCCGCCGGCGACGAGGCCTCGGCCAAGCTGTTCAACAACGCCGCCCAGGCCTGGAACCACACCTTCTTCTGGACCGCCATGAGCGCGCGCCGCCAGGCCCCCGACGGCGTCCTCGCCCAGGCGATCGCGCGGGACTTTGGCGGGCTGGACGCCCTGAAGACCGCCTTCGTGAAGGAGGGCAATGGCCACTTCGGCTCGGGCTGGGTGTGGCTGGCGGCCGAGGGCGAGGCGCTCAAGGTGCTGTCCACCCACGACGCGGCGGACCTCCTGATCCAGGGCGATCTGACCCCCCTGCTGGTCTGCGACCTCTGGGAGCACGCCTATTACCTGGACCACAAGAACGACCGGGAAGGCTTCCTGAAGGCCTGGTTCGACGCCCTGCCCGACTGGAGCTTCGCCGCGACCCAGTACGGCGCGGCCCGGGGCCAGGGAGAGGCCTGGGGCCATCCCGCGCCCGTCACGGGGGCCGGTGGAACGGCTCAGCTTGGCGCACGTTCGAACTAGGTACGCAACACCTATGGAGCTTCACCCATGCTGAGCTGGGCCCTGACCTTCCTGGTGGTCGCCTTGATCGCCGGCCTCCTCGGTTTCACCTCCATCGCGGGCGCCGCGATGGGTGTGGCCAAGATTCTGTTCTTCGTCTTCCTGGTGCTGTTCGTGGTCAGCCTCGTCATGCACCTCGTCCGCGGGCGAAGCGTCTAACAACGCACTCGCGACGAACGCCAAAAAAACGCGCCTCCGACCCGGTCGGGGGCGCGTTTCGCGTTTGGGGTTAGCGCCGGGCCAGCGACCAGGTGCGGGTCGGCTCGAACTTCGACCCGGTCCAGGCCAGGGCCTTGACGTGCATCTCCGCGGCGTCGGTCTCGATGAGGTTGAAGCCCGGCGGCACGCCGCGCTCGCGCACCGACAGGGTGCCTGCCCCGGCGGCATAGGTATGGCCGTCGCCATAGCCATAGGGCCAGGTGAAGGGGGCGTGGATGTGGCCGCTCAGCACCAGGTCGACCCGCGCCTCGGCGAAGGCCTGGGCCGCGACCTCGCCGCGCCAGACCTTGCCGGTCATGGGGCCGCCGATCATCTCGGTGAGGGGATGGTGGCAGACCACGATCCGCAGGGAGTCAGCGGGGGCCCGCGCGAACCAGGTCAGGGCCTCCGCCACCTGGTTCTGCGAGATCTGACCCTTGGACCAGTTGGCCCGGGGTTGGACCCCACGGGCGGTGTTGATCCCGTAGACCGCCAGGCCCGACGCCAGGTGGGTCTGGAAGCGGGCGCGGCCGATGGCGCGCTCGTAGCGGGCGAAGGGGGTGAAGAGGCGGTCGTACCAGGCCAGGTAAGGGGCGTCGTGATTGCCCGGGGTCACCAGGCGCGGTTCGGGCAGGTCCTTCAGCCAGGCGGCGGCGGAGACGAATTCAGCCTTCTCGCCGAACCGGGTCAGATCCCCCGAGACCACCACCAGGTCCAGGGGTTCGGCGGCCAGCCAAGCCGTGGCGGCGGCCACCGCCTGCGGGTTCTCGCCGCCGAAATGGATGTCCGACAGGTGGGCGATCCGCATCAGGTCGTGGCCTTGGGCGGCGCCAGGATGCGGGCTACCTCGTTCTTCCAGGTGACCAGGACGCTGGCGCTCAGGCGCGCCGGCTCGCCGTCCAGCACCGCCGGCACCCCGCTGGAGGCCCAGACCCGGGCCGCGCGGCAGGCCACCGTCTCCACCTTGGGATCGTCGCGCCAATCGCCCATCACCGCGGCCAGGCCCAGGCGCAGGGCCTCGGCCACCCCGGCGGGATCGAGGGCCGCGGCTTCCAGGCAATGATCCTCGTCGTCCAGGGCCCGCGAGGCGATGGGGCACATGAAGGTGAGCGCCTCGGCCTTGCCGCGCGTCGTCCCGTCGAGGCTGTAGCGCAGGCGGCCGGAGAACACCCGCCGCAGGGCGCGCCGGGCGCGGTAGAAGGCGATGATCGGGTGACCCTCGCGCACCGCCTCGCGGGCCGGGGCCATCAGGGCGGCCGATCCGAGGATGGCGGCCACCAGGAACATCCGCCCCTCCACCTCACCGCCGCCGATCACCCGCTCCTCGCCGTGTTCGAGGGTGGCGCGCAGGGCGGCTTTCCAGTCGGCGGTTCCGTAGATGGCCTTGGGCAGCATGTTCATGGTGCCGCCGGGCAGGGGGGCGATCAGCGGACCCTTGACGCCGCACAGCTCGGCGGCGGCCCGGGCGGTGCCGTCGCCGGCCAGGATCACCAGCAGGTCCGGCCCCCGGTCGATGGCCGCCCGAAGGCAACCGGCGACGTCGCCGTTCTCGGGCACGCGGACATTCGCCTGGCCTCCAAACTCGGCCAGGATGGCGCGCGCCTCGTCAGGCGCGGCCGGCCCCACACTGCCCGATGCGGTGTTGGCGAGCAGTTCGATGGTTCGAATCTTCCCCCCCACGGGACCCTCAGCTCTCGGCGTCGGGGGTGGTCTTGGATTTCAGGCTGGCGCCGGCGTCCTTCAGGGCCGCGCCGGCGTCGTCGGCGGCGTTGAGCACCACAGGCTCGGCGCGGTCGGCGGCCACCGCCAGGCCGTGGTCGACCAGCTCGCCGCTGCGGCCGAAGGAGCCCTCCTTGGCCGCCAGGGCCAGGACCACGCCGCCGACCATGGCCGCGGCCACGGTCAGGGTCATCATGACGGGATGGCGCTTGCGGGCCTTGCGTTCGTCGCGGCGGCCGCGCTCATAGGCCGCGCGGGCCTCGTGGTCGGCCTCGGCGACGGTCTCGATCTCGTTCGAACGATGGATGGGACGTTTCCACAGCATGGTCGCGGACTCCGATGGTTCTTGGACTCACCAAACGGTAGAGGCTGTCCAGGGTTCCGGTGGCGACGGGGGGCGAACGGGAAGCTTCGCCGCGCGTTGCGCAACACGGAGGGCGGTCGCGGCGATGGGCTGCGGCGGCGCCTTCCTCCTGAGGGATATGGGCTGATGGCGACTCTACGTGGACTGGGCGCGAGCGTTCTGGTGCTGGCCCTGATGGGGTCGGGGTGCACGACCCTGACCAACGCCCGGGACCGCATCGTCAAGCGCGAGGCGACTTGCCCCGACGTGACGGTCCAGATCTATTTCGAGCCCGACTCCGCCGAGGTCACCGACGAGGGCCGCGCGGTGATCCGCGCCGCCGCCGACCAGGCCAGGGCCTGCAAGGTCGATGAGGTGACGATCCTCGGCCTGGCCGACGCCAAGGGGGCGCCCGGGGCCAATATGGAACTGTCCAAGCGCCGCGCCGCCGCGGTGAGCCAGGCGCTCACCGCCACCGGCCTGCCAGCCGCCGAACTCGACCTGAAGGCCGTGGGCCAGGCCGGATCGGTGACCGCCGACGGCGACACCCGTCCCCTGCGCCGTCGCGCCGACCTGGTGCTGAAGCTCTCCACCCCGCGCCGGTAGAGGCGCGGGCGGAACGCGCAAAAGAAGAGGCGGGCCCGGGAGGCCCGCCTGATAGTTTTTGCACATCGAGAAATGGGGGGTGCGGAGGCGGCAGACCGGCATATTCGCCGGCCTCAAGTCGGGGGGGGCGTCGCCGCCTCCGCAAATATCAAACTCGCGCCCGAATCCTTTGTTCCCGTTCTGCGCGAGTTTTTTCGAAATTTATTCCGCCGCCAGATCGACGGCGGGCATGGAGTCGAACTCGGCCTTGCTGAGGGGGATAACGAAGCGCTCGCCCTCGGCCTTCAGCGCCTTGTAGGGCAGGCTGCGGGGACCGGCGGCGCGCGCGCCCTTGGGCTGGACCAGCACCTGGACCGGACGGCCGTCGGCGGCGGTGATCACCTTGGCGATCACGCCCAGCACCGCGCCGTCGGCGGCGCGGACCTCGCGGCCCTCCAGGATCGGCGCGGGCTGCGCCAGGGCGAGGCCTGCGAAGGTCAGGGTCAGGCCGACGGCGAGGCCGGCGGCGATTAGGTGGCGGGGCTTGATCATGTCGCTCATCAGATAGGAGGCCGGTGGCCTCATTGCGACCATCCTCGCCGATCCCGCCTGAACGGTCGATGAGCGGGAACAGCAGCAAGCCTCCGGCGTTTGCCAAGGTGCGGGCGTCCGGCCCGCGCTGACATTGGGGCTTCCCATGAACCGCGGCATCGAGGCCCCAAGTGGCGGCCTGGTCCTGTTCACCGCGCCGACCGAGCGCCAGCGCCAGACGCGCCGTCGCAGCGCGGCCCTGGCGGTGATCCTCGGCGTCGCCTTCGCCGGCGGCCTGATCGGACAGCTCAGCAGCGTCCACGACGCCGCCCGGCCCACGCCACCCGGCCCGTTCAGCTATTTCCCGAACTAGTACGAGGAGCCGACCCATGGCCGTCCTGAGCCGCAATTCCGCCCACCCCGTCCTCAACGCCACCCGCGCCCGCCAGGGCCGTCTGGGCCGGCATGTGTTCTGGGTGTTGCTGGTCTCCACCGCGCTCGCCGCAATGGCCCTGTTCGGCGCCTGGACCTGGCAGGCCGACAACCTGGCCTCCACCGAGGTCAACAACGCCAGCCAGCCCGCCGACGCCCAGGCCTTCGACATGGGCGCGCCGGGCCCGGCGACCCAGCAGACCTCGCCGACCCTCACCCCCTGAGGGCCCCGGTCCGATCCCAAGGCAAAACGGCCGCCCCATCGGGCGGCCGTTTTCGTAGGAGGGTCCCCGGGGAGGGGCCCCGGTCGCTAGAGGACCGACTGGCCCCGCACCGCGCGGATGACGAAGCTCGCCACCAGCAGGACGAGGAAGATCACGAACAACACCTTGGCCACGGTGGCCGCGAGGCCCGCCAGGCCCACGAAGCCGAGGAGGCCCGCCACGATGGCGAGGATGGCGAAGGTCAGGGCCCAGCCCAGCATGCGGTCAACTCCGTTGCAGGAACGATGCGCCGCCCGACGCGACGCCAAAAACGAAAACGCCGGCGCAGGGCCGACGTTCCGCTCCCGCCATGGGGCCAGATCTAGGCCGCCTGGCGGGCGTTCCTCGGGTGGAAGAACAGCGCCTGGCCGATCGCCGCCTTCACCGTCTCCGGCTGGAAGGGCTTGGTGATCAGGAAGGTGGGTTCGGGGCGTTCGCCGGTCAGCAGCCGCTCGGGGAAGGCGGTGATGAAGATCACCGGCACGTCGTAACGGGCCAGGATGTCCTTGACCGCGTCGATGCCGGAGGAGCCGTCGGCCAGCTGGATATCGGCCAGGACCAGGCCCGGCACCTTGCGGTTCACCGCGTCCACCGCCTCGGTGCGGGTGGCGGCGATGTCGACGACGGTGTGGCCGAGTTCGGTCACCAGGGCCTCGATGTCGGCGGCGATCACCGGTTCGTCCTCGATGATCAGGACATCGGTGGCCAGCTCGGCGTCGATCTCGGCCTGGGCTTCGCCGATGAGGGTCTCCACCTCGGAGAAGTCGGCGCCCAGGATCTGGGCGGCCTCCGAGGGGGTGAAGCCTTCCAGGGCGGTGAGCAGGAAGGCCTGGCGCGAACGCGGGGCGATGCGCATCAGGCGCCCGCTGGCGTCGTCGCCGCCGCCGCCGTCCCGCGGCTCCAGCTTGGCGCCGGTGGTCAGCCAGATGGCGTGGAAGACGTGGTAGAGCGCCACGCGGGGGGTGAGATTGGCGTCCAGCACCCGTTCGCCCGCGGCCAGGGCCTCGAGCGCCACGCGGACATAGTGGTCGCCGGTGGTCTGATCACCGGTGAGGGCGCGGGCGTAGCGGCGCACATAGGGTAGGTGGGGCGCCAGTCGGGCTAGAAGACTCAAGGTGATACCCTCCCCGTTCAAGAAACACGCGACCGCATCGGGATACATCCCGACAGCGCTCATCATAACGCCGGAAACGTCGCTGGGGGGAACCGGTTCCCTTGGGCGGGCGTTTTCTACATTCTAGAACACGGGTTTGAGCCGGAGCATTCTGAAGCAGATCGAAGAGCTCCAGGTCTGTGACTTGGGAGCGACGCGAACGCCGAAAGCAGCGGCGGCCAGCCGTGGCGCTCCTCAAGGGGGTTGATCATGGGAACCGGAATCGGAGCGGGGCGTTGACGGGCGACGATGACCATTCGAGGGGGCAAGCCCCGCGCAAGCGGAGCGCCGAGGACATGATCGAACACACACCCAATGAAGAGCGCCGCAAGACATCGGCGGCTCTCGACGAGGCCAGGCTCCGGCAACAGGCGATCGGGGTGCGTCTGCGACAGATGTTCGACGAAGTGGTCAACGAACCCGTTCCGGACGAATTCCTCGACATCCTGCGCAAGGCCGACAAGCGTTCCTCGGAGAACGGCTGATGTCGGAGGCTGCGTCCAAGCATGCGAACCGCGATCCAGCCGACGATGAGGCGTTCAAGCGCGAACTGGTCAAGCTGATCCCGCACCTGCGCGCCTTCGCCCGCACGCTGGCCGGCGAACCGGCCGGCGCCGACGACCTGGCCCAGGACGCGATGATGAAGGCCTGGGACGCCCGGGCCAGCTTCCAGATGGGCACCAACATGAAGGCCTGGACCTTCATGATCCTGCGCAACCAGTTCTATTCCGAGAAGCGCCGCTCCTGGCGCCAGACCCAGCTCGACCAGGAGGCGGCCGAACGCACCCTGGTGGCCGTGGACGATCCGGAGGCGCCGGTCGCCCTGGACGAACTGCGGATGTCGCTGGCCATGCTGCCGGCGGAGCAGCGCGAGGCGCTCGTCCTGGTGGGCGCGGGCGGCTTCGCCTACGAAGAGGCGGCGGAAATCTGCAATTGCGCGGTGGGCACCGTGAAGAGTCGGGTCAGCCGGGCGCGGCGCGCCCTGCACGCCATCCTCGACGACGGGAGCTATGAGCGCGATGGTGGGGCGGCAGGCGACGCCATGCGCTCCATCCTGGCGGACGCGGAGCGGCTCTCAAGCGCCCGCTAGAGCCCTTTCCGATCTGATTGCGTCAATCAGATCGGATAAAAAGGGCTCTAATTCAAAAAGTTAGAGCATTTTTCGATCCGATAACCGTTTCACACTTATCGGAAAATGCTCTAGGCGACGGGCGTAACATGAACACCTCCCCCTGGGGCTCACTGTCGACGATCCGGGTGCGCCTGACCGCCGCCCTGGCCGCCGCCCTGCTGCCGGTCCTGATCCTGGGCGCCATCCAATCCACCATGGCCTTCCGCCGCGAGGGCGAGATCGTCCGCCAGAACCTGGCCGCCGCCGCCGAGCGCAGCGCCGCCACCGCCCGGGCCCGGATGGAGGCCGCAGACATCCTGCTGGAGACCCTGGCGCCGGCCTCGGTCGGCTTCCAGTGCGCCCAGCGCCTGGCCGAGGTGACCCGGCGGATTCCCGGCTACGCCAACCTGATCCGCTTCGACCGCCGAGGCCGCGTGGCCTGCGCCGCCGGAGACGTGCCCATCGACACCCTGCGCGGCGAACGCCCCTGGTTCAAACAGCTGCAGGCCGGCGACAACCTGGTGGTCACCCGCGATCCCGGCGCGGTCTACGCCAAGCAGCCGGTCCTGCTGGCGGCGGTGCGAGCCACCGATCCCGAGGTGGGATTCGACGGCGCCCTGGTGGCGGTGATCTCCCTGCAGAGCCTGGCCCCGCGCCTGGCCGACCGCTCCCTGCCCAACGAGGCCGAGGTGGCGCTGGCCGACAAGCAGGGCCGCTACATGAACTTCACCGACGGCCAGGCCTTCACCGACCTGCCCGCCGCCTGGCGGACCCGGGCCGACGCCAAGGGCTCGGTGGTCTGGTACGCCAAGGACCGGCGCGGCGACCGCCGGGTCTATTCCGCCGCCCCCCTGGTGGGCGACGACCTCTATGTGATCCTTTCGGCCAAGAGCCAGGGCCTGTTCTCCTGGGCGCGGCTCAATCCCCTGACCGGCCTGCTGTTCCCGATCCTGGCCTTCGTGCTCGCCCTGCTGGCGGTGCTGGTGGTGACCGAGCGGGTGGTGATCCGCTGGATCGCCTATCTGCAGCGGATCGCCGCCCTCTATGCCCGCGGCCGACTGAGCGTGCGGCCCATCCAGGCCGAACAGGCGCCGCCGGAGATCCGCGACCTGGCCGACACCCTGGAGCAGATGGCCGACGCCATCGTCGGACGCGACGCCACCCTGCGCGACAACCTGGCCCAGAAGGACGCGCTGATGCGCGAGATCCATCACCGGGTGAAGAACAACCTGCAGGTCATCTCCTCCCTGCTGAACATGCAGCAGCGGGCGCTCAGCGACCCGGCGGCCCGCGCGGCCATGTCCGACACCCGCCAGAGGATCACCGCGCTCGCCCTGATCTACCGCGCCCTCTACCAGGGCCCGGACCTCAAGAAGGTCGACCTGCGGCCCTTCTTGGAGGAGCTCACCGCCCAGTTGATCGCCGCCGACTCCCTGCATGGCGCCCCGGTGCGGACAGACCTGCATGTCGACGCCCTGGTGATCGACCCCGACCGCCTGGCGCCCCTGGCCCTGTTCACCGTCGAGGCCATCACCAACGCCCAGAAGCACGCCTTCGCCGGCCGGGGCGGCACCCTGACGGTCACCTTCACGGTGGACGGCGAGGAAGCCAAGCTGGAGATCAGCGACGACGGGACCTCCAGCAACGACGTGCTCACGGCGTCCGGGGTGGGCCGCACCCTGATGACCGCCTTCGCCCGACAGCTGCGCGGCCGCAGCGAATTGGTGCGCAATGAAGCGGGCGGCGTGACCGTCCGACTCGTCTTCCCGACGCCTGGCGTGGAAAATACAGTCAAGCCTGACCCCCAGGAAGGGAACCAGGCGGCGGCTTGACCGTTCGTCTCCCGCAAGTTCAACAATCCCCCGGGGAGACTAAACCCAATGCGTAAGATCGCTCTGCTGGCCGTCGTGGCCGCCACCTTCGCCATTTCCGCCTGCAACACCCTCTCGGGCGCCGGCCGTGACGTTTCGGCCGCCGGTTCGGCCGTGACCACCACCGCCGAAGACGCCAAGCACTAAGCTTCGACCCGTACAGGGTTTGGAAATCCCGTCGCACCTCGTGCGGCGGGATTTTTCATGGGCGTCAGTCGCCGCCGAACCAGACGAAGACGCGGTTCAGCTTCTGACCCATGGCGGCGAGCGCGCCGGTCAGCACCGGCTCCTCCGCCCCGCCGGCCCGGACGCGCTCCAGGGCCTTGGCGTCGATCTGACCGTCGAAGGACACTGCGCCCATCACCGGGTCCTCGCCGTAGAAGCTGACCTGCTCGGCGGTGACCCGATAGGCCTTGGGGAGCACCCGGCGGCTGACCTGGTGATAGGGCTGGCCAAGCTCGTTCTCACGCTGCGGACTGGTGACGTCGTCGAACTCCAGCATCACCGGGGCGTAGTTGGGCGAGATCCTTTGGCCCTTCTCGTAGCTGGCGAACTCCTCGGGCGCCCCCAGGTGCAGCGCGCGCAGCTTGAAGTTCCCGAACTGAACCGGCGCCTTGGCGAAATAGTAGCCGAACAGATTGAGGCCCGGCTCGTGGAAGAAGCCGGTGAGATGGGCGGCGGGACCCGCCGGCGCCGTGGGCGCAGCCGGCTGGGCGGGCGCCGCGGGCTGGCCCGGG
>NZ_JAUSLW010000169.1 GCF_030645195.1 Phenylobacterium sp.
TCGATGGCCATGGCGCGCTCGTCCTTGTCGACGCCGTGACGGTTGAACACGCGGACTTCCACGATGGTCCCGGCGACGCCCGGGGGCAGGCGCAGGGAGGTGTCGCGGACGTCGGAGGCCTTTTCACCGAAGATGGCGCGCAGGAGCTTCTCTTCCGGCGTCATCGGGCTCTCGCCCTTGGGGGTGACCTTGCCCACCAGGATGTCGCCCGGCAGGACCTCGGCGCCGATCGCCACGATGCCCGCTTCGTCGAGGTTGCGCAGGGCTTCCTCGCCGACGTTGGGGATGTCGCGGGTGATCTCTTCCGGACCCAGCTTGGTGTCGCGGGCCATGACCTCGAACTCCTCGATGTGGATCGAGGTGAAGACGTCATCGCGCACGATGCGCTCGGAGATCAGGATGGAGTCTTCGAAGTTGTAGCCATTCCAGGGCATGAAGGCGACGAGGGTGTTCCGGCCCAGGGCCAGTTCGCCCAGGTCCGTCGACGGGCCGTCGGCGATGACGTCGCCGGTGTTGACCCGGTCGCCCACCCGCACCAGCGGGCGCTGGTTGATGCAGGTCGAGGTGTTGGAACGCTGGAACTTCTGCAGGCGGTAGATGTCGACGCCGGCCTTGGTCGGGTCGTTCTCTTCGGTGGCGCGGATGACGATCCGGGTGCCGTCGATCTGTTCGACGACGCCGGAGCGGCGGGCCACCACGACGGCGCCGGAGTCCACGGCCACGATGGCTTCCATGCCGGTGCCGACCAGGGGCGCATCCGACTGGATGAGCGGCACGGCCTGCTTCTGCATGTTCGAGCCCATCAGGGCGCGGTTGGCGTCATCGTTTTCCAGGAACGGGATCAGCGAGGCGGCGACGGAGACCACCTGCTTGGGCGAGACGTCCATCAGGTCGACGGTGTCGCGCGGCAGCAGGCCCGGCTCACCATTGACCCGTCCGGCCACCAGCTCCTCGACGATCACGCCGTCCTTCAGGGTGATGTTGGCCTGGGCGATGACGTGTTTCGCCTCCTCCATGGCCGACATGTAGACCACCTCGTCGGTGGTCTTGCCGTCCTTGATCCGGCGATAGGGGCTCTCGATGAAGCCGTACTTATTCACCACCGCGTGGGTGGCGAGCGAGTTGATCAGGCCGATGTTCGGGCCTTCCGGCGTCTCGATGGGGCAGATCCGGCCGTAGTGGGTCGGGTGCACGTCGCGGACTTCGAAGCCCGCCCGCTCGCGGGTCAGACCGCCCGGGCCAAGCGCCGAGAGACGGCGCTTGTGGGTGATTTCCGACAGCGGGTTGGTCTGGTCCATGAACTGGCTGAGCTGCGACGAGCCGAAGAACTCGCGCACGGCCGCGGCGGCCGGCTTCGCATTGATCAGGTCGTGGGGCATGACCGTGTCGATATCGACGCTGGACATGCGCTCCTTGATCGCCCGCTCCATCCGCAGCAGGCCGACGCGGTACTGGTTCTCCAGAAGTTCGCCGACCGAACGCACCCGGCGGTTGCCCAGGTTGTCGATGTCGTCGATTTCGCCGCGGCCGTCGCGCAGGCCCACCAAGGTCTTGAGGACCGCCAGCACGTCTTCCTTGCGCAGGATGCGCACGTCGTCGGGGCAGTCGAGCTCCAGGCGGATGTTCATCTTCACGCGGCCGACCGAGGACAGGTCGTAGCGCTCGCCGTCGAAGAACAGCGACTTGAACATGGCCTCGGCGGCTTCCACCGTCGGCGGCTCACCGGGACGCATCACGCGATAGATGTCGAAGAGGGCGTCTTCGCGGGCCGAGTTCTTGTCCACGCGCAGGGTGTTGCGCATGTAGGCGCCCATGGTCACCTCGTCGATGTCGAGGGTGTCCAGGGTGGTGAAGCCCTGCTCTTCCAGCGCCGTGATCAGCGGCTGGTCCAGCTCGTCGCCGGCTTCGGCGTAGATTTCACCGGTCTCGTGGTTCACCAGGTCGCGCGCCAGGTAGCGGCCCACCAGGGCCTCCGGCGGCAACAGCAGGGTCTTGAGACCCGCATCGGCGAACTTCTTGGCGTTGCGGGCCGAGATCTTCTGGCCGGCGGGGGCGATCTCTTCGCCCGTCTCGCCGTCCACCAGCGGATACTCCGGCTTGGTCCCGCGCCAGCGCTCGGGCTTGTAGGGGGTGGCCCAGCCGGCCGCGCCCTTCTTGGACTGCAGGCGCTTCTCGTAGGGCACGGTGTCGTAGAAGGTGGAGAGGATCTCCTCCCCGTCCATGCCCAGCGCCATCAGGAAGGTGGTGGCCGGCAGCTTGCGGCGGCGGTCGATACGGACGAAGACCACGTCCTTGGCGTCGAACTCGAAGTCGAGCCACGAGCCGCGATAGGGGATCACCCGGGCCGCGAACAGCAGCTTGCCCGAGGAGTGCGTCTTGCCCTTGTCGTGGTCGAAGAACACGCCCGGCGAACGGTGCATCTGCGAGACGATGACCCGCTGCGTGCCGTTGACGATGAAGGTGCCCTTCTCGGTCATGAGCGGGATATCGCCCATGTAGACGTCCTGCTCCTTGATGTCCTTGACGGAGCGGGCGCCGGTCTCTTCGTCGGTTTCGAAGACGATCAGGCGAAGCTTGACCTTCAGCGGCGCCGCATAGGTCATGTCGCGCTGGACGCACTCTTCGACGTCGTACTTGGGTTCCTCGAACTCGTAGGTGACGTATTCGAGCACCGCGCGTTCGTTGAAGTCCTTGATCGGGAAGACGGACTTGAAGACCGCCTCCACGCCCTCGTCACGACGCTCGCCGGCGCGGGTCTCGCGCTGCAGGAACTGTTCGTAGGAGGAGCGCTGAACCTCGATCAGGTTCGGCATCTGCACGGCTTCAGGGATGCGGCCGAACGAG
The DNA here is from genome assembly GCF_030645195.1 of Phenylobacterium sp. GTDB lineage: Bacteria > Pseudomonadota > Alphaproteobacteria > Caulobacterales > Caulobacteraceae > Phenylobacterium. Next base: position 2,845 of record NZ_JAUSLW010000169.1, read on the forward strand.
TGACGGATCCGCTTTTTACCGGTGAAGGATTGCGCCATTTTATTCCCTTGAGCGACGCCCGGAACGGTTTCCAGGCGTCAGGTCTTTTATCCCGCGTCCACCCTCGAACGCCCTTGCGGGCGCCGGACGCTGGAGCCCCTGTATCGCCAGGGGCGTTCCCTCGCATGGCCGGAGGGCGGTGGGCCATGCCTCGGAACATAGGCGCGCGTCAGAATCGCGTGTGACACGAATCGTATTTTGCGAAGGAGCCGAGATAATCGCTCTCGCGCAGGATGTGAAGCCCTTATCGAGATTTAGTTCGAGCGCAGGGCCCGGCGCCGAGCCTCATTCGAGCCCGCTGTCAGGCCCGCGATTTGCCGGGCGCGGCTCTCTCCCGCCCCGCCACCTGGCAGCAGCCGCCCTTGTGGAGCGCTAACATGTTGAAATCCCTGACATTCAATTCAGGTCTCGTTTACGAGTCGGGGCGCAGCCTCCTGCTGGACGACGCATTCAAACCCTTTGAGGTGAGGCAATGGCGGTCAGTTCCGACTTTTTGAAGCAGATCAAGGGCTATGGCCTGACGACGGCCGAGATCGTCTACCACCTGCCCGACCACCCGGCCCTGCTGCAGCGCTATCTCTGGCAGGAATACGATCTGTTCCCCCAGTTTCCCAACCTGCGGAAGTTTCTCGACTTCTGGAGCCATCAGCTGGACGGCATGCTGCACAGCGTCCGGATCGCCCATCGCGAGCTGATCAAGCCCTGCGAGTTCAAGGCGCTGGCCGGGGAGTTCCGGCTGCACTAGAGCGTGACAGCCTGAAGTGGACACCGGTTCAGGCGCCCGTCACGCTCCAAGCATAAGACGAGAGCCTGTTTATCCGTTTCAGATGAGTCCGTCTGAAACGGACAGGCTCTAGCTGGATTCCGACACGAAGACGGGCCCGGAGGTTTCCCTCCGGGCCCGCTCAAAACCCGCGGCGAACCGCGTGTTCGGGTCTTACTTCACGGTGACGGACGCGCCGGCTTCGGTCAGCTTCTTGGCGATGTCGTCGGCCACTTGCTTGGACACGTTCTCGACGACGTTCTGCGGAGCGCCTTCGACCAGGTCCTTGGCTTCCTTCAGGCCGAGGTCCGGACGGACGCCGCGGACTTCCTTGATCACGTTGATCTTCTTGTCGCCACCGGCGGTCAGGACAACGGTGAACTCGGTTTGCTCTTCGGCGGCTTCAACCGGAGCAGCGGCGCCGGCGGCGGCGGCCACGGCCACCGGAGCGGCGGCGGAGACGCCCCACTTTTCTTCCAGCAGCTTGGACAGCTCGGAGGCTTCCAGGACGGTCAGGGCGGACAGGTCATCGACCAGTTTTTCAAGCTTCGACATTTGGATAGTTCCTTAGGGAGTGGGTGTTGTCGGGGAAAATGACGATCAGGCGGCGTCTTTGGCGGCGTAGGCCGACATGACGCGGGCAAGCTGAGCGGCCGGGGCCTGCAGGACGCCGGCGATCTTGGTCGCGGGCGCTTGCAGAAGGCCGATGATCTTGCCACGGAGCTGGTCCAGCGACGGCAGCGTGGCGAGAGCGCTCACCGCCGACTTGTCCAGCACCTCTTGACCCATGAGCCCGCCAATGACGGTGAACTTGTCGTTCTCCTTGGCGAACTGGGTCGCGACCTTGGCGGCGGAGACAGCGTCCGGCGCATAGGCGATGGCGACAGGGCCGGTGAAGAGGGCGTCGCCCGCCTCGCCGACCGAACCGTCCAGGGCCTTCTGAGCCAGGGTGTTCTTCACCACCTTCAGGTGAGCGCCTTCCTTGCGGAGGCGGCCACGCAGATCGGTCATTTCCGCAACGGTCAGACCCAGATTGTGGGTCACGACCACGGCGCCGGCGTCGGCGAAGACGCCCTTGAGCGTCTCGATCGTCACCTGCTTTTGAGCGCGGTCCATTGCGGTCTCCATACTCAGGTCCAGCCGCC
>NZ_JAUSLW010000213.1 GCF_030645195.1 Phenylobacterium sp.
AACCTCCTCGAGCAACCGCTTCGCTTGAGATGATACATCTGGCCACAGATCCCCGGCGACGTCCATATGTCCGCCAGCCGCAGCCTCTTCGAGGGCGCTGGCGGCAGTCCAGAGTGCCACGGCGGACAGGTTGCCTGATGCGCCCTTGAGCTCGTGCGCGGCTGCGCGCAGGTCGCCGGCATGCTGGCGGCGCAGCGCATCCTCAATCGCTTCAAGACGCGCCGGGCAGTCCTCAACGAACACACGCAAGACCGCTGTCATCACCGCGCGATTGCCACCGACGCGGCGCAGGAGCGCGCGCTCATCGAATGCGCTTCCTGGGCCAGGGGAACTGGCGCGTGGCCCGGCGGCCTGGGGGCGAGCGCCGGCTTCGACGGCGGCAAACAACTGGTCCGGCTCGACGGGTTTGGGCAAATACCCATCCATGCCGGCGGCCAGGCAACGCTCGCGATCGCCGTCCCCGGCATGGGCGGTCATCGCGATGATCGGAATGCGCCCGCCACCGTCCCGTTCGCCCCGGCGAATGGCCTCCGCCGCTTCCACGCCGCCCATCACCGGCATCTGGACATCCATCAACACCACGTCAAACGCGCCGTGTGCGAGTTGATCGAGCGCCTCCACACCGTTTGTCGCCAGTGTCACGTGGTGGCCCCTGCGGGCCAGCAGGCCCATCGCAACCTGTTGGTTGACCACGTTGTCTTCCACGAGCAGGACGCGGGCCGGCCGTGCGGCCGCCCGAATGGTGAACGCGGCGTCTGGCGCGGGCAAGGCTGACTCGACGAAGCCAGACGCGATCTCAAGCAACGCCGTGAAATGGAAGGTGCTGCCCTCATCGAGTGCGCTCTCCACCCACAGCTGTCCGCCCATCTGCTGCGCCAGGGCGTGTGAAATGGTCAGGCCCAGCCCCGTGCCGCCGAACCTGCGCGTGGAGGATCCGTCGGCTTGATGGAACGCCTCAAAGACCGCCTGCTGCTGATCGACGGGAATGCCGATGCCGGTGTCGGCCACGGTCAGCGTCAGGCCTTCCTGCGTACGCGCCACCGACACCCGGACCTCGCCGGTCTCGGTGAACTTCAGCGCGTTGGAGACCAGGTTGTAGAGGATCTGCCGCACCCGGGTGGAGTCGCCCAGATAGACCCCGCGGGCGTCGCTCTCCACCGCCAGGTCGAAGGACAGGCCCTTCTTGTTGGCGATGGCGGTGAAGGCCGCGTGCGCCCCGCGCGCCAGGTCGCTGATGTCGAAGGCGGCCTCCTCCAGCTCCAGCTTGCCGGCCTCGATCTTGGACAGGTCCAGGACGTCGTTGAGGATGTGCAGCAGGGTTTCGCCGGACTGCCGCACCACGTCCAGACGGGTGCGTTGCAGGGGGCTCAGCTCGTCGGCGGCCATGGCCTGGGCCATGCCCAGCACCCCGTTCAGCGGCGTGCGGATCTCGTGGCTCATGGTGGCCAGGAAGGTGGACTTGGCGCGGTTGGCGGCCTCGGCCTCCTCCTTGGCCTGCAGCAGGGCCTGCTCGGCCTCCTTGCGGCCTGTGATGTTCTGCAGGGCGCCGATCAGGCGCAGGGGACGTCCGTCCTTGTCGGCGATCAGGCGGCAGGCGCCGGAGGTCCAGACCTCCCGGTCGTCGGCGCGCACGATCCGGTACTCGGGGCGGTAGGGAACGCCTTCCTCGATGTGCAGCCGCCATTGTTCCTCGATGCTGGGCCGGTCGCGAGCGTCGATGGTGCCGTAGATATCCCTGTAGAGTTCCTCGTAGGTCTTGGGTTCGCTGAAGAAGGTGTCCTCGGCCCCGGCCTTGATCAGCTCGCGGCGGACATAGTCCATCTCGTAGACATGGATGTCGGCGATCTCCATGGCCAGCGTCAGGCGCTGTTCCGAGCGCTCGGTGGCCTCCATGGCCTCGACCATGCTGGTGATGTTGTGGCTGGCGACGATGATCCCGCCGACCCCGCCATCGGCGTTGCGCCAGGGCGCCATCTCCACCGTGATCCAGCGCACCGCGCCGTCGTCGTCGCTATAGGGCACGCGGTCGGAGGTGATTGTCTCGCCGGCGAGGACGCGCTCATAGAACTCCCGCCAGCGCTCGAAGACCGCCGGGCGCAGTTCCATCATGTTGCGGCCGGTCGCCTCGCGGTCGGTGAGGCCAAGCTCTGCGGCCCAGCGGGGGCTGCAGCCCACGACATTGAGGTTCCGGTCGGTGATCACCAGCGACACCGGCATGGCCTGCACCACGCCGGCGAAGGCCGACATGATGGCCGCCCGCTCGCGGCGGCCCTGTTCGCGGGCCTTGGTGGCCTGGGCGCGGTCCCACTCGTCGGCGACGAAGGCGGCCAGGTCCGTCAGGCGACCGGCGAGGCTGGCGTCGAAGGCGCGGACCTCCAGGCCGATGACCCCCAGCAGCCCGGCGATCGTGCCGTCGGCCAGGCGGATGGGGGCGGCGGCATAGAAACGGAGATAGGGCGGTCCGGTCACCTGGGCCAGGTCGGCGAAGCGCGGATCGCGTCGGCCGTCCTCGACCCAGAGGGGCTCCCCGCTGGCCAGCACGGCCTCGACACCGGGGTCATAGCGCGTCTCCCGGCCCGGCTCGCGGCTGCGCCACAGGCGGCCGTCCTGGATCAGCACGACCTGGGCCTCGACGGGGCCGAACAGGGTCTTGGCCAGCCGGGTGGCGCGGTCGCAGACCTCCTGGCTCAGGTCCAATTCGAAGGGGCGTCCAGCCTCGAAATCGGCGCTGGAAACCGGCGAACTGATCTCTGACATGCGCCGAACCCCCCGGTCTTTGCCCGTTTGTCGGAAAAACGGTACGGGAAGTGGGTTAAGGCCGGCTTTATACAAGGCGTCAAAAACCTCGGCCCTAGGCGAGATTTCCGTGCCGACTCGATGACTTAGGCGCGCGCGGCGGCCGGCCAGGCCCAGCCGTCGAATTCCGACGGATGGATGAACTCCTTGCGGAACCAGGGCCGCTCGCGGGCGTCGAAGATCGAGACCAGCCACTCGGCGACCCGGGCCACGCGGGGCGACTTGATGGCGTCGCGATGGTGGCAAAGCCAGAGCGTGCCGCTGGCCAACGGCGGGATGTCCAGCATCACCAAATCCTGGGTCAGGCGCAGGATGGCGGTGGGGATGGGGCCGATCCCCGCGCCGCGCTGGATGGCGTAGAGCATGGCGGTCGAGGAGTTCACTACCAGGGCCGGCGCCGCCAGCTCCATGAAGGCGCTGGTCTTGGCGTGCCACTGGCCGCGCTCGCTGACCTGGGCTGAGTGGGCGATGAAACGGTGGCCCACCGCGGCCTCCAGCTTGGTGGGGGCGCCGTAGGTGTCGATATAGTCCTGCGAGGCGAACAGGGCGTAGTGCAGGGTCGCCAGCTCGGTGGCGGCCACGTCCGGGGCCCCGCCGCCGTCGGTGAACTGGATCGACAGGTCCACATGGGCGTCCACCGGGTTCTCCCGGTAGAAGCCGCAGTCCAGGGCCAGGCGGATGCCCGGGCTCTCCTTCATGAACTCGGCGATCTTGTCCCCCAGCAGGAAGCCGCCGACGCCCTCGGGGGCGGCGATGGTCACCTCGCCGGCGTCGTGGCGGTCGGCCTCCAGGGCCAGGCGCTCGATGTCCACCGAGGCGCGCTGCATGGAGAGCGCCCGGTCATAGATGCGTTCCCCGGCCCGCGTCAGACTGACCCCGCGCAGGCCCCGGTCGAACAGGCGCACCCCCAGCCGGGTCTCCAGGTCGTCGATGCGGCGGGTGATGGTGGGCTGGCTGGTGCGCAGGCGGCGCGCGGCCGCGCCGAAGCTGCCGGCCTGAGCGGCGGCCACGAAGGTCTTGATGTCGTCCCAGTCGGCGCGGCCGCCGTGGTGATTTTCCATCCAACCCAACCAGAAACGTGGCGCCCCCATACGAAGTTCTGGGCTGCACGCGCTGATCCCGAGGCTCTACCAAAAGCCGGCTTCACACAAGGCGCGTGACCCGCATGCCCGCCACCACCAACTTCGCACGAGCCACCCGCGACACCCTGGCCGGCCTTGGCCTGACCCTGGCCACCCCCGGCGAGATCGTCGAGGGCCACGCCATCGCCGCGCGCACGGTGAGCCCCGCCATCGCCAGCGTCGCCACCCTGCAGGCCGTCCAGGACCGCACGCGGGGCTCCTCCTTCGCCTATCGCGGCCCCGACGGCTGGCTGGCGGGCGTGCTCTGCATCATTCCCCTGACGCGGGCCGCCGCGCCGGAGCTGGCGGCCGGACGGTTCGACGGGATCGCCCCGCCCTTGGCCCAGGCCGCGCGTCCGGGCGAGCGGGTGATCGCCGTCTATGGCTGGGGCATGGCCGGGGTCAGCTGGCGCGGCCGGGCCGTGGTGCTGGCCGGGGCGCTCGCCATCCACCGGGAGATCTTCGACACCGTCCCCCTCTATGGCCGGGCCGCGACGCCGGGGGGCGAGCGCGCCCTGCTGGGGCGCATGGGCGCTCAGGCCGTGCCAGGCCCCGGCGGCCTGGTGGTCTGCCCCGCCTGGACCGTCCACCGGAAGGCCGCCTGATGAACGCCAATGTCCGCATGCCCCTGGAGGCGCGCGCGCCCGCGCAGGTCGACGAGGGCCAGCTGGAGGTCGCGGTCTGCCGCACCCTGGCCGACCTGATGCAGGCCATGGCCGTGCGCTCCCTGGTCTATATGGGCGAGCAGGCCTGCCCCTATGACGAGGAGTTCGACGGCAACGACTTCGCCGGCGCCACCCACCTGGTCCTGCGCCGCGACGGCGAGCCGATCGGGACCCTGCGGGTGCGCTGGTTCGCCGACTTCGCCAAGGTGGAGCGGGTGGCCGTCCGCAAGGAATTCCGTCGGGGCCGCGCCACCCTGATGCTGATCCTGGCGGCCAAGAGGCTGGCGGAGAAGAAGAACTACCGGAAGATCCTCGGCTACGGGCAGGTGCGGCTGATCCCCTTCTGGGAGCAGTACTTCAACGCCTATGTCCGTCCCGCCCGCGACGGCTTCGTGGTCTCCGACCACGACTATGTCGAGATGGTGGTGGAGGGCGTGCCCCCGCCCGACGCCCTGACCCTGGACTCCGACCCCTACGAGTTGCTGCGGCCGGAGGGCGCCTGGAACGAACCCGGCGTGCTGGACAAGTCCGCCGGCCGCACCCCCGGCAACCCGGGCGCCTTCGCGTGATCTTTGGCCCCGACTCCTCAGCCCTGGTCTGCCTGGACCTGCAGCGCGAACGGCTCGCCTGCGAGGGAGCGCCCGCGACCGTGACGGCCTGCCGCGCCGTGCTGGAGGAGGCCCGGCGCCGGCGCTGGCCGGTGCTGCACGTCCATAGCCGCAACGCCCAGCTGCCCGGCGGGCGGCCGATCCCGGGGCTGGAGCCCCTGCCGAGCGAGGCCGTGTTCGGCCGCCAGGGGCCCTCGGCCTTCACCAACAGGACCTTCAGCCAGACCGCCCAGACGCTGGGCGGACCGCTTGTGCTGATCGGCTTCTCCCTGGCCGACACGGTGATGGCCACCGCCTTCGCCGCCGCCGACCGGGACCTGGCGGTCGATGTCGTCGAGGATGCGGTCGGCGGCGATCCCACCGCCCGCCGCATCCTGCTCAAGCCCCTTGCCGCCCTGGCGTCCCGCACCCGGGTGCTGACCTTCCATGACTTGGTTTTCGAGGACGCCTCGCGGTTCGCCGCGGCGAACACGCCATGAGCGATTTCAAGATGCCGCTGAGCTTCCTGCCCGTCGGTCCGCCCCAACGGACAGCCGAGATGGAGCTCGACGACCAGACCGCCGAGTTGCTGGAGATGGCCAGCCTGCTCAGCCCACGGGACATGGCGACCCTGTCGGTGATCGTCCGGCGCGCCGCCGAAATCTCCGAATCGGAGGGCGAGGAGGTCGCCATCGCCGTCCTGGACCAGATCCACGGCATCCTCGACGGTCGGGTATCCGACGCCTGACGTGCGCCTCCGGGCGGCGCGCGTTCGCCCGTTGCGCGTCCGCCGTCATGCCAGGCGCGAAAGCACGACCCCCGGTAGGCGAGAATTAACCGTGGGGTGCGGCCCTATGTCTTACGCCAGACAATTCAGTGGCGAGGGCCTCTTCGCAGGTGCAGAAAGGCCACGCGTGTTTACGCATCCGTGACCATAAGGACATGTCTGTGAGCGAGAACCTGGACGAGGCGGGCCCTGATCCCATCGACGTCGCCGTCGGCCACCGCATCCGTGTGCGGCGAAAGTGGCTGGGAATCTCCCAGTCGAACCTGGCCGAACACCTGGGCGTCTCCTTCCAGCAGGTCCAGAAGTACGAACGCGGGGCCAACCGCACCTCGGCCTCCATGCTGGTCCGCATCGCCGAGAAGCTGGAGACCACGGTCGCCGAGCTGGTGGGCGAGAACGACCGCCCGAGCGGCGACCAGAGCCTGTTCGAGAAGCTGGCCGTGCCCGGCGCCGTCCAGCTCCTGGAGGCCTTCGCCAGCGTGCAGCAGCCTTCCCTGCGCACCGCCATCCTCAACCTGACCCGGTCCCTGATCGAAGAGACCCAGGAACCCGCCCCCAAGCGCGCACGCTGACGCCCTAGAGCGTTTCCCGCCTGACTTGGATCAAGTCAGGCGATCAGGAAGAGCGACCAAGTAAGGAATCTAGAGCCCCGTTTCGATTCATTCGAAACGGGAACAGCTCTAGAGGCGCTCGGCCGCGAAGGCCAGGTGGTGCAGCACGATCCCCGCAGTCGTCGCGACGTTCAAGGAATCAAAGCCGGTGGCCATGGGAATGGCCACCGTCGTCGTGCGCGCCAGGACGGACGCCGGCAGGCCCGGCCCCTCGGCCCCCAGCAGCACGGCGGTCCTTGACGCCCGCTTCAGGTCCGCAAGTCGCGTCGCCCCCGACGGGCTGAGCGCCACGGCCTCGAAGCCCGCCTCCTCCAGCAGGTCCAGCAGGTCCCCCTTGGCCCAGGCGAAGGGGGTGGCCAGCGCGGCCCCCACCGAGACCCGGATCGCCTTGCGGTACAGCGGGTCGCAGCAGTCGGCGTCCAGCAGCACCGCATCAGCCCCGAAGGCCGCGGCGTTGCGGAACAGGCCGCCCATGTTGTCGTGGTTGGCGATCCCCGAGAGCGCCAGGACCAGCGCCCCCTCCCCCAGGCCCGCCAGCATGTCCCGGGCGCTCGGCGGATCACGGCGACGGCCGAGCGCCAGGATGCCGCGATGGATGGGGAAGCCCACCACCGCGTCCATGGCCGCCTGGCTGGCGGCATAGACGGGCAGGTCGTCCGGGAGTTGCTCCAACAGGTGAGCCAGCCCCGCCACCCGCTTCTGCGCGATCATCAGGGAGATGGGTTCGCACAGGGTCGAGCGGGCCAGGACGTTGAGCACCACCTCGCCCTCGGCCACGAACAGCCCCTCGCGCCCCACCAGGTCGCGCTCCCGCACGTCGCGATAGGCTGCGACGCGCGGGTCGGCGGGGTCGTCGATCGGGATGATCACGAAGCCGCGTCTACCAGATCTTCACCCGGTCGGCGGGCGCCAGATAGAGCGTCTCGCCGGGCTTGGCGCCGAAGGCCCCGTACCAGGCGTCGAGGTTGCGCACCGTGTCGGCGCGGTATTCGCCGGGCGAGTGCCCGTCGGTCAGCAGGGTGCGGCGCAGGGCGGCCTCGCGGGCCTTGGACCGATAGTTCTGCGCCCAGCCCAGGAAGATCCGCTGGTCGGCGGTGACCCCGTCGATCACCGGGGCCGGAGCCCCGTTCAGCGACAGGTGATAGGCGTCATAGGCCGTCGCCAAACCCGCCAGGTCGGCGATGTTCTCGCCCAGCGTCAGGTCGCCGTTCACCGCCAGGTCCGGCAGCGGCTTGTAGGCGTCGTACTGGGCCGACAGCTGCTTGGCCGAGGCCTTGAAGTGGGCCATGTCGGCGTCGATCCACCAGTTGCGGACATTGCCCTTGGCGTCGAACAGGGCGCCTGCGTCATCGAAGCCGTGGCTGATCTCATGGCCGATCACCCCGCCGATGGCCCCATAGTTCACCGCCGGGTCGGCGGCCGGATCGAAGAAGGGCGGCGCCAGGATGGCGGCCGGGAAGCTGATGGAGTTCTGCATCGGCGCGTTCAGGGCGTTGACCGTCTGGGGCGTCATGTACCATTCGCCCCGGTCCACCGGCTGACCCAGCTTGGCGAGGTTGCGGCGGTATTCGAAGAGCTCGCCGCGCCGCCAGTTGCCGTAGGCGTCCCCGGCCACGATGTTCAGGCCCGAATAGTCACGCCACTTGTCGGGATAGCCGACGCCGACTTGGAAGTTGGCCAGCTTCTCGTGGGCCTTGGCCTTGGTGGCCGGGTCCATCCAGTCGAGCCGGTCGATGCGCTTGTCGAAGGCGGCCAGGATGTTCTTCACCATGCCCTCGACCTCCGCCTTCGATTCCGGAGGGAAGTATTTGGCGACGTAGAGTTTTCCGATCGCCTCGCCGAGCGCATTGCCGGTGAAGTCGACGCCGCGCTTCCAGCGGGCGGCCTGCTGCGGCGTGCCCGACAGCGCCGTGCCATTGAAGGCGAAGCTCTCGTCCACGAAGGCCTTGGAGAGATAGGGCGACCCGCGCTCGACGGTGTGGAAGGCCAGGTAGTCCTTCCAGGCCGCCAGCGGTTCGGACGCCACCAGCTTGGCCTCGCCGCTGATGGCGGTGGACTGCCAGGCGCCGAACATCGGCTGATCGGCGAGGCCCGCGGCGGTCAGGAAGGCGTCCCAGTCCATGCCCGGCGCCTTCTTCGCCAGGTCGGCGCGGGACCACTGGACGTTGGTCTTGGGGATGTCGAAGGTGTCAGAGGCGGTCCAGTGGGTGGCCGCGATCTTGGTCTCCAGGGCCAGGACCCGCGCCGCCCGGGCGTCCACGTCGCTGAAGCCCGCCAGCCGAAGCTGGTCGGCGACGTGGGCCTTGTACTTGGCCCGCAGGTCCACGTACTTCGCGCCGGCGTCGAGATAGTAGGTGCGGTCGGGCATGCCCAGGCCGCCTTGGATGATGTAGGGCAGGTAGCGGCTGGTGTCGTTCAGGTTCTCCACCACCCAGAGGCCGAAGATCCGCTCGGTCTTGGTGCTGGTGGCGTTCATGATGTCCACATCAGCGCGGATCGAGCCGCCCAGCTGGGCCGACAGGTCCTTGCGGCTCTTGATGGCCGCGATCTGGGCCAGTTCCGGCGCCAGCGGGGTCGCCCCCTTCGCCTCGACGGCGGCCTCGTCCATGAAGCTCGCATAGTAGTCGCCGATCATCCGGGCCTCTGACCCGGCCGGACCTTGCGTCTTGGCGGCCGTCTCGATCAGGTCGACCGTGCGCTTGGTGGCGGCCTCCCGCAGCACCGCGAAGGTGTTGTAGCTGGACCGGTCGGCGGGAATCTCGGTGGTCTTCACCCAGGTCCCGTTGGCGTAGCTGAAGAAGTCGTCGCCAGGCTTCACCGAGGCGTCCATGCCGGCGGTATCGAAGCCGAAGGTCCCGTAGGCGGGCTTGGGCCTGGGCGCCTCGACCACGGGTGTCGGCGCCGGGACGGGAGGCGCGGCCGCCGTGGTGGCGCAGGCGGCCAGGATCACCGGCGCGCAGGCGGCCAGCAACAGGGTTTTCAGACGGATCATTCAAAGACTCCCAAGGGACCGGGCGCGTCACGGCGCGCTCTCAGCGTTTGAGCCTTCATACACCGGCCCGGCGATTTGGGCGCCCGGGCCGGATTAATCTTCTGTCATGCGAGGCGGTTAGCTACCGCCGCACATCCAGCCCGTTCGCCGACAGCAGGGCCTCGACGTCGGCCAGGGTCGCCAGGTTGAAGTCTCCGGGGATGGTGTGCTTCAGGGCCGTGGCGGCCACGGCGAAGTCCAGGGTGTCGGCCTCGCTCAGCCCCGCCAGCAGGCCGTGGATCACCCCGGCGGCGAAGGCGTCCCCGCCCCCGATGCGGTCGACGATGGGGTTGAGCGGCCGGCTCTCGGTGCGCCAGGCGCCCTGGCGGGAGAATAGGAAGCCGGTCAGGTCGTGGTGGTTGACCGTGTGCTGCACCCGGTCGGTGCAGGCCAGGCGCGCGAGGTTGGGCCAGGCCTTGAAGGCCCGCTCGGCGGCCCAGCGGCGCAGGCCCTCGGCCTCCAGACCCTCCGGTGCGGCGGTTCTCAGAACCAGGGCGATGTCGCGATGGTCGCCGAACACCAGGTCGGCCTGGCTGAGCATCTGCGCCAGGATCGCCGGCGCGTCGCCGTTCCAGGCCTGCCAGAGGGTCGCGCGGTAATTGCAGTCCATGGAGACCGTCAGGCCCAGCCGGCGCGCGGCGCGGACGGCGTCGACCGCGGCCCCGGCGGTGTCGGGCCCGATGGCGGCGGTGACCCCGGAGACGTGCAGCCAATCCGCCCCCCGCAGCCCCGCCTCCCAGTCGATGGCCCCGGCCCCGCGGCAGAAGGCGGAATCGGCGCGGTCATACAGCACCTGGGCGGTCCGCTGGCCCGCGCCGGGGGTGAGGAAATAGAGCCCCATCCGGCCGGGGGTCAGGCTGATCCCGGAGGTGTCGACCCCGTGGCGCCGCAGCTCGTCGATCGCCGCCTGGCCCAGGCCGTTGTCGGGCAGCACGCTCAGCATGCGCGCGGCATGGCCGAAGCGGGCCAGCGAGACCGCCACATTGGCCTCGGCCCCGCCGAAACAGACCTTCAGGCTCGGCGACTGCAGCAGGAGCTCGTTCTCGGGCGCGGCCAGGCGCACCAGCACCTCCCCGAAACAGACCACTTGTCCCGCCACGCGTGTCTCCTGTCGGCGCGGCGCACAAGCCGCGCGCCCTACCCTAAACAAAGCGGCGCGCCGGGGAACCGGCGCGCCGAAAGTCTCTCCTCGGGGGGATGGTCTAGTAGGTGTAGCGCACGCCCAGCAGGTATTCCCGGCCGGTGTGGTGATAGAAGTTCACCAGGTCCTGGGTCCCGTTGAACTGGTCCTGGAACTCGTCGGTGAGATTCACCCCTTCCAGGGTGAACTTCAGGTGGTCGTTCCAGGTGTAGGTGAACGAGGCGTCGACGTTCATGGTCTCGTTGGTGCCGTCATAGACCATGCCGGACTCCTGGCCCGGGACGCGGGTCAGGTATTTGTCGCGGTGACTGGCCGAGACCCGGGCGCTGATCTTGTCGTCCTCATAGTAGAGGGTGACGTTGTAGGCCTTGCGCGACAGGCCGGTCAGGTCGTTGGTGGCCACCTTGGTCGTCACCCCGGCCACCGTCGCGTAGTAGTCGATGGACGACTTCACGCTGGTGTAGTTGGCGATGATCCCGGTGTTGGCCAGGGGCCCCGGCAGGAAGCTGAAGGGCTGCTGGAAGCTGACCTCGAAGCCGGTCAGGTCGCCGCCGGGGGTGTTGATCGGGGTGGCGAAGTTCCAGGTGGCCGAGGGGCTGCAGCCGACGGTGGTCCCGCAGGCGGCGGTGGCGACGCTGTCGGGGATCCCGAAGGGATTGCCGGTGAAGGTCGTCTGGGTGGAGAGCGTCTGCACGAAGCTGTCGATCTCCTTCTTGAAGAAGGCGACGCTCAGCAGGGCTTCCGGCTGATAGTACCACTCGAAGGACAGGTCATAGGCCTTGGCCCGGAACGGATCGAGGTTCGGGTTGCCGGCGGTCACGGTCCGCGAGGAGCCCGAGACGCTGACGCTGGCGCCGGGCGTCAGGCTACCCAGGTTCGGCCGCGACATGGTCTGGGCCGCGCCGAAGCGGACCAGCAAGTTCTCCACCGGCTCGATCACCATGTTCAGCGACGGCAGGGTGTCGTCGTACTCCCGGTCCACGGTGATCGGCACAGGAGCCCCGGCCAGGAAGGTGTAGCCCGAGGCCGTCTGCTCGGTCTTCACGTAACGGACGCCGATATTGCCGCGGAACGGCATGCCGGCCAGTTCGGTGTCCCAGTCGGCCTGGATGAAGCCGCCCTTGTCCTTCTCGCCCACCGAGTTGTTGTTGGACAGCGACGGCTCCTTGCCCAGCCGCCAGGCCCCGCCGAAGGCGGTGGGGTCGCTGAGCTGGAACAGGGTGAGCGCGCTGAAGTAGTTCGGCGAAATCCAGGAACTGGTGGAGCCGGCCGGAACGCCCAGCCCCTCGGTAGGCAGGGTCACGGTCTTGGCGTAGCTGGAGGTCGCGATCGCCCCCACGGCGGTGGGGATCACGGTCTCCTGGTTGGTGGAGGTGCCGTTGGAGCGGCGCAGTTCAGTGGTCTCGAACTCGTACTGCTTCCAGGACAGGCCGCCCTTGAAGGTCAGGATGTCGTTGCCCTTCCACTCGCCGTCGAAGGAGACGGTGTCGTAGGTGTTGACCGCCGTCTGCGGCCGCATCCGCACCTGGGTCAGTCGCCAGGCGCTGGGATTGGTCAGGTCGGCGTTTCCGTAGCTGAGCAGCGGGGCGCGGCCCTGGCCGTAGTCGAACCTGTAGCCGTCCACATTGAACTGATCCCAGATGATCGTCGTCTGGACCGAATTGTCATGGTCGGACTTCGAGTGGCCGGCCACGGCGTGGATCTTCAGCGCGTCGGAGAACGTGTGGCTGAAGTCCAGGGAGTACTGGTTGAAGGTGGTGGTCAGCTCGTCGTAGCGGTCCTCGACCCGCAGATCGACGTCGTCGAACGTGCCGGCCGTCATGACCCCGTTGGCGATGGTCGAGGAGACCACATTGGTGTCGGCGATGCCGCAGGAGGTGGCGACGTTGGCCGCGGTGCAGGCGCCGCCGACGCTGAAGGACGGGGCCTCCAGGAACTGCTCCTCCCGGGCGCCGTCCAGCTTGGCGTAGAGGTAGTCGAAGGTCAGCTCGGTGGCGTCCGTCGGCTTCCACTGCAGGGCGAAGGTGGCGCCCAGGCGCTCCTGCTCCTGGTCGTAGCGGTCATAACGCGGGAAGCGCGGGTGATAGGCCGCATTGTTGGCCGCCGCGGCCGGATTGACGATGGCGGGCAGGCCCGCGCCGTTCGGCAGGGCGTCGAAGCCCGGCGAGAACGAGGTCCCCGGCGCCCAGCGCACCGTGGAGGTCCCGACGTCCAGCAGTGAACGCTTGGTGTAGGCCAGGCTGAGCAGGGCCCCGAAGGTCCCGTCGGCCCAGGTGTTGGAGATCATGCCGGCGGCGCGCGGCGAGGAGTCCTCCGACAGGGAATTGTAGCTGGCCTGGGCCGAGGCCACCAACTTGAAGCCGTCATAGTCCAGCGGCCGCGCCGTGCGCAGGTCCACCGTGGCGCCCAGGGAGCCCTCCTCCGTCTCGGCCGCGGCGGTCTTCTGCACGGTGATCGAGTTGAACAGATCGGCGGCGAAGATGTTGAAGTCGAAGCTGCGCCCGCGGTTGGTGCCGCCCGAGGCGTCGGTGCCGCCGGCCGTGGTCAGGGCCTCCATGCCGTTGATGCGGACCCGGGTGAACTGGGGCCCTAGGCCCCGCACCGAGATCTGACGGCCTTCGCCGGCGTCGCGGGCGAGCGCCACGCCGGAGATTCGCTGGATGGATTCCGAAAGGTTCAGGTCGGGGAACTTGCCGATGTCCTCGGCCAGGATGGTGTCGCCCGCCGTGGCGCTGCCGCGCTTCAGTTCCAGGGCCTGTTGCAGGCTGCCCCGGAAGCCGGTGACCACGATCTCCTCGACCTCCGTCTGCTGCGCGAAGGCCGGCGCGGCGAAGGCCATGGCCAGAGCCGCCAGGGACGCGCCACCAAACAGCGCACGCGTTTTCGTCCAAGACCCAGTGCGGACCATCTGTCCCTCCCTGTGCGAAGCCGTCTGCGACGTGACGCCGTCAGACGAAGGGCGCCGATCGGCGCATCCCCGCGTTTCCCCATTTATGACACCGGTGTCATTAGCCCCCAAAAGCCTCTGACACCGGTAGCAATGAGGATAGCCATGGTTCTGTCTTATTCGCAAGACCGGTCGCTCGAAACGCGAACAGCCGGCGCCTCAAAGCTTGGCAGTGCGTCGAAAACACCACTCTGACGGTGGAAACCCTGGCGGCGCGGCGCAAGGGCGCGCCCGCCGCCCGGACCTACGGACCCAGCGGCGCCGATTGCGGGTCGGGGGCGGCTTCTTCCGGATTGAGGGTCGAGCGGGGGGCGTCGAGGCCCATGGCCTTGGCCAGCTTGACGTCCAGGCCATAGGGGTCGGAGCGGTAGACCACCGCCCCGGCCTCGCCCACGAAGGCGGTGTGGTAGAGCAGCCGCACCGGGATATCGCTCCCCAGCTGGACCACGCCGGTGTCGCCGGTGGCCAGCACCGCCTCGAAGCGGTCGGTCACGCCGTAGAGACCGGCCAGGTGGCGCGCGAAGTCCACCGCGTTCTCCACCCGCACGCAGCCGTGGCTGCGGTGGCGCGCGGCCCGGGCGAACAGGCTCTTGGAGGGCGTGTCGTGCAGATAGATGGCGTAGGGGTTCTGCATGTCGAACTTCACCAGGCCGAGCGCCGCGGTCGGCCCCGGCCGCTGCACCACCCGTCCGTTGGTGACATACATGTTCTGCCGACGCAGATAGCCCGCCCCGCGCGGGAAGATCTCGGCCCGGGCGATGCTGGCCGGCACGTTCCAGGGCGGATTGACCACCAGCTGGCTGAAGCTCGATTGCAGGCTGGGAGTCTGGCGGTTGGCGCTGCCCACCACCGTGCGGCCCGACCAGTCGGCCACGCCGTTGCGGAAGAAGGTGAAGAAGGCGCCGGCGGTGTTCACGTCGATCCGCGTCGCCGGCGCCTCGCGCCGCAGCCAGCGGCGGCGCTCAAGGTTCAGCACCAGCTGTCGGGCATGGTCGGCGGGCCCGGCGTTGAGCACGGCGATGGTGTCGTTGCCGACCTTGCCGGTGGCCTGCATGCCGTTCTCGGCCTGGATGCGCTTCAGGGCCTCCGAGATCGGCGCCGACAGGGTCTGGGAGGCCATGGGCGGGCCGGTGAGATAGCCCAGGTCGTAGAGCCGCTGGGCGATCAGCGGCGCCCGGTAGTCCGTCCCGCCCGGCAGGATGGCGGGCCCGGTCGGGATGGCCGAGGCGGTGGCCTGGCTGATCTGGGTCCGCAGGGCGACATAGGCGCTCGACAGGGCCTGGTACTCGGCGTCCCGCGGCGGCAAACGGTCGAGCCAGACGGCGAGTTCGCGCCGGTCCAGGGCCTGGGACAGGCCGGCCGTGACGTCGGTTCCCTGGCGCTCCAGGGTGAACAGGCCTTGGGACGCGGCGGCGGGGTCTGCCAGGCCGCGGGCCAGGCCGTCGGCATAGGTGAGCGCGGCGAGCGTCAGGGCGACCTCGCGGGCGGCGGGATCGCGCGTGGCGGCGGGCAGGAAGGCCGCGCCGTCCATACCGTGGCGGATGGCGCCCTCCAGGGCCGCGGAGAAGGCCTTGGCCTGATCCTCGGTCCACGCCGCGGTCCAGGCGCGCAGGGTGTAGAAGCGCTTGGCCCGCGGATCGGTGGCCAGGGCCTGCAGCACCAGGGGGTCGATGATCGGGGCCGGTGCGGGGATCGTGGGGATCGCGGGGATGGGGAACAACTGCGCCCGGGCGGCGGCCGGGCCGGCCAGCCCCAGGCCCAGGGCCCACGCGCCCAGTTGGCGGCGTGTGGCGCGCGCCGGATGATCCGCTTCATCCCCCGGACGCCCGTCTTTGGCGCCGCCGCCCCCGAACACCATCAATTCCAGCTCACACCTGTACGCCTCAGCTATGGGGCAACGCGCGAACCGCGACTAGGTCGCTCGCGCCACAGGTGATCTCGCAAAAAGGCCTCAGCGCGCCAGCCAGCCGCCGTCCACGGGCACCAGGGTCCCGTGCACATAGTCGGAGGCCGCCGACGCCAGGAACACCGCCGCCCCGCCGATATCGTCGGGCCTGCCCCAGCGGCCGGCCGGGATGCGGGCCAGGATGTCGCGCGAGCGGATCTCGTCGGACCTCAGGGCCTCGGTGTTGTTGGTGGAGAAATAGCCGGGCGCGATGGCGTTGACGTTGATCCCCTTGCCCGCCCACTCGTTGGCGAGCGCCCTGGTGACGCCGGCCAGACCGCTCTTGGAGGCCGCGTAGGAGGGCACCCGGACGCCCCCCTGGTAGGACAGCATCGAGGCGATATTGATGATCTTGCCACCCCGCCCCTGCTCCATCATCCGCCGGCCCACCGCCTGGGTGAGGAAGAAGGTGGTCTTCAGGTTGACGTCCATCACCGCGTCCCAGTCGTCCTCGGTGAAGAGGGCGGCGTCGTTGCGGCGGATGATCCCGGCGTTGTTCACCAGGATATCGATCCCGCCGAAGTGGTCGACCGTCTCGGACACGATGCGGCTGATCGGCTCCATCGTCGACAGATCGGCCGAGATGTCGTGGAAGCGGCGGCCCAGGGCCTCGACGGCGAAGCGGGTGTCCACCGGCGGGGTGCGGCCCACGGCGGCGATGTCGGCGCCCGCCGTGGCCAGGGCCGTGGCGATGGCCTGGCCCAGTCCCGTATTGGCGCCGGTGACGATGGCGGTCTTGCCGGTCAGGTCGAAGGGGGACATGGGCCCTACTTCAACTGGCAGATGTCGAGGACGTGCATGTCCGTATAGTCCAGATTCTCGCCGCCCATGGCCCAGATGAACCCGTAGTTCGAGGTGCCGGCCCCCATGTGGATCGACCAGGGCGGGCTGATCACCGCCTCATTGGCGCCCACCACGATGTGGCGCATGGCCTCCGGCTCGCCCATGAAGTGGAAGACCTTATTGTCGCCGGCCAGGTCGAAGTAGAAATAGATTTCCGAGCGGCGGTCGTGCAGGTGCGGCGGCATGGTGTTCCACACGCTGCCCGGCTTCAGGAAGGTCACCCCCAGCAGCAGTTGGGCGGACTCGCAGACGCCGGGGATGATGTACTGGTAGATGGTCCGCTCGTTGGAGGTCGCCGCCTCGCCGCGCTCCAAGGGGTTGGCCTGGCTGATGGCGATGTGCTGCAGCTTGCAGACCTTATGGGCCGGCGTGGAGGCCAGGTAGAACTTCGCGGGGCTTGCCGGATCCAGGCTCTCGAAGGTCACGTCGACCACCCCCATCGGGATGTAGAGCCCATCGCGCGGCGCCATGTCGAAGGCCTGGCCGTCGACGGTGATCCTGCCGGCCCCGCCGACATTGACCACGCCCAGCTCGCGCCGCTCCAGGAACGGATGGCCCGCCGCCGAGGCCGGCTCGCTCTGGACCGGCAGCTTCACGGCCTGGGACACCGGGGCCACCCCGCCGATCACGAAGCGTTCGTTGTGGCTGTAGTTCAGGCTGACCGTGTCGGCGGTGAAAAGCGCCTGGACCAGATAGCGGTCGCGCAGCTCGTCATTGCCGGCGCCCTTCATCATGTCCGGATGGGTGGCGTGGTAGGTTTTCTTGAACATGATCAGGTCCTTGTGGGTCTTTCCTGCTCGCTTGCGGGCGTGCGCGGCCGCGACGCAAGCGTAATGGAAGGCGCGGGTCGACCGCCCCGTCTGA
>NZ_JAUSLW010000214.1 GCF_030645195.1 Phenylobacterium sp.
CGTACAGCGTGATCTTGGCCTCGTCGCGGCTATAGGCGACCCCGCTCACGATGCGCTTTTCCATGATCTCTTCCTCGTCGCACACGATGGTGCCTTGGCCGGGCGCTTCGCCGGGCTCGACAAAACTGGACAGCACCCGCAGCGGCACGTTCTTGGCCATGGCGAGCTCGACGGAGCGGGTCTGCAGGACCTTGGCGCCCAGGGACGCCATCTCCAGCATCTCCTCGTAGGAGATCTTGCTGAGCTTGCGGGCCTTGCTCTCGATGCGCGGGTCGGTGGTGTAGACCCCGTCCACGTCGGTGTAGATGTCGCAGCGGATGGCGCTCACCGCCGCGGCGATGGCCACGGCGCTGGTGTCGGAGCCGCCGCGGCCCAGGGTGGCGATGCGACCGTCGCGGGTCACGCCCTGGAAGCCGGCGATCACCGCCACCTGGCCCGAATCCATCGCCGCCACCAGGTTCTCCGGCGGCACGTCGTCGATGCGGGCGCGGCCGTGGGCGTCGTCGGCGACGATCGGGATCTGCCAGCCCATCCAGGAGCGCGCCGGCAGGCCCATATTGCGCAGGGTCATGGCCAGCAGGCCGGCGGTCACCTGTTCGCCCGACGCCACCACCACATCGTACTCGTCGTCGGAGGGCTCAAGCCCTTGCGCCGCGGCGCCGGCGCCGTCGGTCCAGGCCACCAGCTCATTGGTCTTGCCGGACATGGCCGAGACCACCACGGCCACCTGATGGCCCGCGGCCACCTCGGCGGCCACCAGCCGACCCACGCGCCGGATGCGCTCCAGGTCGGCGACGGACGTGCCGCCGAATTTCATCACCAGCCGGGACATGGGCGTGGTCACAAGCTCCTTGAGGGGAGAGGGAAGGGCCGCGTTCTAGCGACGCTGGGCCCCCGGGGCAACGCCGGGCTTCGCCTTGGCGCCGATGGCGGGTAGAAGGGCCTCATGACCGTCGCCTCCAGCATCGACCCCGCGGACGTCGAACGCTTCTCCCGCATCGCCGCCGAATGGTGGGATCCGCGGGGCAAGTTCGCGCCCCTGCACAAGTTCAACCCGGTCCGCCTGGCCTTCATCCGCGAGCAGGCCCTGATCCGGTTCGGCCGCGACAGCCAGGCGCGCAAGCCCTTCGAGGGGCTGAGCCTGCTGGACATCGGCTGCGGCGGCGGCCTGCTGTCCGAGCCCATGGCGCGGCTGGGCTTCTCGGTCACCGGGGTCGACGCCTCGGAGCGCAATATCGGCACCGCCAGGGCCCACGCCGCCGAGCAGGGGCTGGCCATCGACTATCGCGCCGGCACCGCCGAGGGGCTGGAGGCCGAGGGGGCCGGGCCCTACGACCTGATCCTCAACATGGAGGTCATCGAGCACGTGACCGACCCGGGCGAGTTCCTGCGCAGCTGTTCGCGCCTGCTGGCGCCCGGCAGTCTGATGATCGTGGCCACCCTCAACCGCACCCTGAAGGCCTTCGCCCTGGCCAAGGTTGGGGCCGAATACGTCCTGCGCTGGCTGCCCGCCGGCACCCACGACTGGACCAAGTTCCTCAAGCCCGACGAGCTTCGGACCTTCCTCAAGGACGAGGCCCTGCGGGTCCAGGGGCCCTTCGGCGTGACCTTCGACCCGCTCAACGGCCGTTGGTGTCGGTCGTCGGACTGCGACATCAACTACATGATGACGGTTACGCGCGACGCGTCGTAAAGACGGGCCGTTCAAAGGAAGTACTCATGGCTTCGATACGCGTGCTCAGCCACGCTTTCCGCGCTTGGCGGCGCAATATGAAGTGGGCGAAGCACGAGCCGGAGACGCCGTATCTGGCCGACCTGCTGTCGGGGGCGCCGGTTTGCCTGCACGTGGGCGCCAGCGACGGGCGCCACTCCTATGTCATGACCCAGGTGGCGCCGGACGCGCGCATCTACGCCTTCGAGCCCTCGGCCTTCACCTTCGAGGTGCTGAAGCACTGCCTGGCCTGGCACGGCATCTCCCGCCAGGTGACCCCGATCCACGCCGCGGTCTCCGACGCGCCGGGCGAGATGCTGCTGGTGACGCCGAAGAAGACCTCCGGCCGCATGGGCCGCGCCTACGCCTTCGTCTCCGACGCGCCGCCCGAGGGCAAGGTCCGCCCCGACCTGGAGGACGTCGGCGTCGAACTGCAGCCGACCCCGGTGGTGACCCTGGACGACTATTGCCGGACGAACGGCATCGGCCGCGTCGACTTCATCCGCATGGACATCGAGGGCGCCGAGCAGAAGGCGCTGAACGGCGCCCTGGGCATCATCGACCGCGACCGTCCCCATGTGCTGCTGGAAATCCATCCCGCCATGTTGGAGGCCCGGTTCGGCGGCACCGCCGAGGGCGTGGTGGAGATGTTCCGCTCCCGCGGCTACCGCATGTTCGCCCTGAACGGCGACCGCCTGGAGGAGCGCACCACCGTGGTGCCGAACCTGCCCTGGAAGGACTACTTCTTCGTCCACCCCAGCCGCGCCCCCAAGCTCCCCGACGGCGTCTTCAAGGCGCGGATGGCGGCTTAGGGCCGGATTGCGACTCTAGATCGCAATGATGTAGCGTCCCTGCGGCATGCGGGCGGGAATGATGCGGCGCGAAGTATCGATCACGCTTCTGGCTCTGTTGATCGGGCTCGCGGTACCGGCTTCGTCAAGCGCCGCTTGGGGGCCGCGTTCAACGGACAAGTCGGCCCGCCAGCCGCTCGCCCCCGCCCAAGCCGCCGCCTTCGAACAGGCCATGCTCCACTTCAATCGCAAGGAGTATGCGCAGGCGATTCCGTATTTCGATGAGGCGATCAGGCTCCAACCTGGTTTCGCCGTTGCTCTTGCGCAGCGTGGCTTCGCGCACATCGAACTGGGTGAGTTCGCCGACGGGGTCTCAGATCATGACGCCGTCCTGCGCCTTGCGTCCGATAGTCCAAATGCATTCGCCAACAGCTGCTGGGCGCGAGCCGCGGCGGGTGCAGACCTCGATCTTGCCCTGGACCTCTGCAATCGGTCCCTGGAGATGCAGCCCAGCTTGGCCGGCTTCGACATGCGCGGCTTCGTACATTTCCGCCGCGGAGAGTTCAGGGAAGCCATCAAGGATTACGACGCCTCGATACGCATTCGGAGCTCAGGTAGTTCGTATTTCATGCGGGGGGTTTGCAAGGCGAGGCTTGGGCAGGCGGACCAAGGCTTGGCCGATATCCGCATCGCAATGAAGAAGGATCCCGGCGTGCGGGATCAATATCGACGCTTGGGCGTCGAAGCGCCGGCGTGAACCCGCAGTATTCTGGTCAATCCCAAGGGCGTCTTCGGTCAGCGGTTGGCGCGCCATTTCCGAGACTTCGCCTGAACTGGATTGCTCGACCCTAGCGCACCAAAGGTGCGCGTCCTAGAACCGCCCCAACAACGGTATCGGGGAGGGGACAGCGATGCTGGCCTTGATGATGGACCGGGCGCTGAGCCTGCCGTCCATCCTGGAATATGCGGCGACCTATCACGGCGACCGGGAGGTGGTGACGCGCACCGTCGAGGGGCCGATCCACCGCTACACCTATGCCGAGGCCCTGGTGCGCGCCAAGCAGATGGCCAATGCGCTCACCGCGCTCGGCGTGAAGCCCGGCGACCGGGTCGCCACGCTCGCCTGGAGCACCCACCGCCACTTCGAGCTCTACTATGCGGTGAGCGGCATCGGCGCCGTGCTGCACACCATCAATCCGCGCCTGCACCCCGACCAGGTGGCCTGGGTGGCCAACCATGCCGAGGACAGCCTGCTGCTGTTCGACATCAGTTTCGGCGAACTGGTGGGGGAGCTGGCGGCCAAGCTGCCCTTGGTGAAGGCCTTCGTGGCCCTGACCGACCGCGAGCACCTGCCGCCGGAATCGCCGGCCGGGACCCTGGTCTATGAGGAGTTGATCGCCGCCAATACGCCCGACTTCAGCTGGCCGGAGCTGGACGAGCGGACCGCCTCGGGCCTCTGCTACACCTCCGGCACCACCGGCAATCCCAAGGGGGTGCTCTATTCGCACCGCGCCACGGTGCTGCACGCCATGGCCATGGTGCAGCCCGACGCCTTCGACCTCGGCGCCCGCGACGCCGTCCTGCCCTGTGCTCAGATGTACCACGCCAACGCCTGGTGCACGCCCTATGGCGCGCCCCTGGTGGGGGCAAAGCTGATCCTGCCGGGCCGCCATCTCGACGGGCCCTCGATCTGCGAGTTGGCGGTGGCCGAGAAGGCCACCTTCCTGCTGGGGGTGCCCACCATCTGGATCGGGGTGCTGGACCACCTGGACCAGACCCACCAGAAGCTCACCAGCGTGCGGACCGTGGCGGTGGGCGGCTCGGCGCCGACCGCCGCCCTGATCGGCCGCATCGAGGACCAGATGGGCGCCACCGTGCGCCAGATCTGGGGGATGACCGAGACCAGCCCCATGGGGGTGATCAACACCGCCCTGCCGAGCCATGCCGGGGAGGACCGCGCCACCACGACGGCCCGCAAGCTGAAACAGGGCCGCGGCCTCTGGGGCGTGGAGATGCGCATCGTCGCCGACGACGGGAGCCTCCAGCCCCGCGACGGCGCCAGTCCCGGCGCCCTGCAGGTGCGCGGACCCTGGGTGTCCTCGGCCTATTTCAAGAACGAGGGGGCCCAGGCCTTCACCGACGACGGCTGGTTCGACACCGGTGACATCGCCACGATCGACGCCGAGGGCTATCTGCGGCTCACCGACCGGGCCAAGGATGTCATCAAGTCGGGTGGGGAGTGGATCTCGACCCTCGACCTGGAGGACGCCGTCTGCTCCCACCCCGCCGTGGCCATGGCCGCGGCCATCGGGGTGCCCCACCCCAAGTGGGACGAGCGGCCCCTGCTGCTGGTGACCCTGCGGCCGGGTCAGACCGCCGATCCGGAGGTGCTGAAGGCCCACGTCGCCGCCCGGGTCGCCAAGTGGTGGACGCCGGACGAGGTTCGGATCGTCGAGGCCCTGCCCATCGGGCCCACCGGAAAAGTGCTCAAACGCGAGCTGCGTGATCAGATCGCCGCCACGGTTGCGCCCAGCTAGAACCGCCCTTGCCATCGCGCGTTCAGGCCCCAGGTAATATTCAAGAACCTGGTGGAGTTGACGACGTGGCGCGCAGACGGCCCAAGGGTGTGCTTGAAATTACGTGGGCGGTGGCGGAGTCGGCGGCCTGGGGCCGGACCGAGCACGTCCCGGTGTCGGGCGACTATCCCGATCACGTGGTCCGGCGCACGACCTTCAGCGCCGGCGGCGGCCTGGGCTGGCGACTGTCGGCCATCGAGAGCCCGCGCGCGAAGCTCGCCCCCTGGAAGATCGTCGTGGTCACGGGCGCGCCGTCCTGGGCGGAGTACTGGGCGCCGGCCATCGCCGCCCTGCCGCAGGATCGCGAGATGGTGGTGGTGGACCGCCCGGGTTACGCCGGCTCCGAGCCGGTGGAATATGTCGGCGATATCGGCCGGCAGGCCCTGGCGCTCAGCCCGCTGCTACAGGCGAGGCCCGGCCAGAAGATTCTGCTGGTGGGGCAGTCCTACGGCGCGGCCATCGCCACCCTGATGGCGGCGTCCAATCCCGGCAAGGTGGCCGGCCTGGTGCTGCTGTCGGGCTATTACGGCCAGCCCGGACCGACGGCCGCGTGGCTGCTGAAGGTCGGGGCCCGGATGCTGAAGATCATTCCCCGCGACGTGCGCCATGCCGTCCTGGAGGTC
>NZ_JAUSLW010000216.1 GCF_030645195.1 Phenylobacterium sp.
AGCGGATGTTCGTCTGCTCTGACAGCCACTTCTGCGCCGAGCGCCGCGCCGCCGGCCATGCCGGCCCCATGGCGGGCCACCAACTCGCCGCCCTCGACAAGGAACCGGCCTGATGGACGCCGCCGTACTGACCAAGCCGGCCTCGGGCATGACCCAGGCCGCCCCGCTGCTGCGGGTCACCAACCTCACCAAGTCCTACGGCCACGTGGTGGGCTGCCGGGACGTCGCCTTCGAACTGCGCCCCGGCGAAGTCCTCGGCATCGTCGGCGAGAGCGGGTCGGGCAAGACCACCCTGCTCAACGCCATCTCGGGCAAGCTGCCGCCCTCGGCCGGCAAGGTGGAGTTCGACACCCGGCTTTTCGGCCTGACCGACATCTACGCCCTGAACGAACCCGACCGCCGGCGCATGCAGCGCGAGGAATGGGGCTTCGTGCACCAGAACCCCCGCGACGGCCTGCGCATGCGGGTCTCGGGCGGCGCCAACGTCGCCGAGCCGCTGATGAACATGGGCGACCGACACTTCGGCCGCATGCGCAAGGCCACCATCGAGTGGCTGGAGCGCGTGGAGCTGGACACCCGCCGTATCGACGACAAGCCCCGCAACTTCTCCGGCGGCATGCAGCAGCGGATCCAGGTGGCCCGCAACCTGATCCACGGCCCGCGCCTGGTGTTCATGGATGAGCCCACCGGCGGCCTCGACGTCTCGGTCCAGGCCCGCCTGCTGGACCTGCTGCGCGAGCTGGTCCGCGACCTGGGCCTGGCCGTGATCATCGTCACCCACGACATGGCCGTGGCCCGTCTGATGGCTGACCGCCTGCTGGTCATGAAGAGCGGCTTCGTCGTGGAGACCGGCCTCACCGACCAGGTGCTGGACGATCCCCAGCACCCCTACACCCAGCTCCTCGTCTCCTCCGTCCTGCAGATCTAGGTCCCCCATGAGCACCCTTCCGCTGATCGTCGTCGAGGACCTGGCCAAGACCTTCGTCCTGCACAACGCCGACTCCGCCGCCATCCCGGTCTTCGAGCGCCTGAGCCTGGAGGTTTCCCCCGGCGAATGCGTGGTCCTGGCCGGGGAGTCCGGGGTGGGCAAGTCCACCCTGATGCGCTCGATCTACGGCAACTATCTGCCGACCCAGGGCTCGGTGCGCGTGCTGCACGACGGCGCCTATGTCGACATCACCCAGGCCCTGCCGCACCAGGTCCTGGACGTTCGCCGCCGGACGCTCGGCTATGTCAGCCAGTTCCTCCGGGTGATCCCGCGCATCTCCACCCTGCACCTGGTCATGGAACCGCTCCTCGAGAACGGCGTCGATCCGCAGGAGGCGCAGGACCGGGCCGAAACCCTGCTCTCGGCCCTGCGCCTGCCGCGGGCTCACTGGGACCTGCCGCCGGCCACCTTCTCCGGCGGCGAGCAGCAGCGGGTGAACATCGCCCGCAGCTTCATCCGCAACTATCCGGTCATGCT
>NZ_JAUSLW010000224.1 GCF_030645195.1 Phenylobacterium sp.
TGGCCGGCGAGGCTGCGCCCTTCCAGAGGCTGGCCGCCTGATGACCGACGTTGACGCCTTCGAAACCCAGCGCCCCCGGCTGATCCGCCTGGCCTACCGCATGCTGGGTTCGGTGGCGGAGGCCGAGGACGCGGTGCAGGACGCCTGGCTGCGCTGGACACGGGCGGCCGAAGATGTCGCCGACCCCGCCGCCTGGCTGGTGCGGGTCACCAGCCGCCTCTGCATTGACCGCCTGCGGGCCGCCAAGACCCAGCGCGCGGCCTATCGCGGCCCCTGGCTGCCCGAGCCGCTGATCGAGGAGCTGAGCGTCGATCCGGTGGAGCGGGCCGAGGACGTCTCGGTGGCCTTTCTGCTGACCCTGGAGCGGCTGTCGCCTCTGGAGCGCGCGGTCTTCCTGCTGCACGACGTCTTCGACGAGGACTATGCCGAGGTAGCGCAGACCCTAGGCAAGACCGAGCCCGCCGTGCGCCAGCTGGCCACCCGCGCCCGGGCCCACGTCAAGGAGACCCGGCCCCGCTTCACCGTCAGCCAGGAGGACGCCGCCAAGCTGGCCGCCGCCTTCATGGCCGCCGCCGCCGAGGGGGACATGGCGGCGCTTTCGGCCGTGCTGGCGGAGGATGCGGTCATGGTCACCGACGGCGGCGGCAAGCGCAAAGCCGCCCTGCGTCCCCTGATCGGCCGCGAGGACATCGTGCGCCTGCTGGAGGGCCTGGCCTGGCGGGGCGCGGAGGCCTTTCCCCTCAGCTTCCGCTCCGTCCGCATCAACGGCTATCCGGGCCTGGTGCTGATCCGCGAGGACGGCCCGATGACCGTGGCCTTCCAGCCCGGCGCGGACGGTAAGCTCGACGGCATCTACATGATGCGCAATCCGGAGAAGCTGGGGCATCTGGCCTGACGACAGGCTGTCGGATCGAACGACAGCCCCGTATGATGGCGCGTGCGCTTCGACGAACGCTTCCTAGACGAGATCAAGTCCCGCCTTCGCCCCTCCGATGTCATCGGAAAGACGGTGAAGCTGCGGCGGCAGGGGCGCGAGTATGTGGGGCTGTCGCCCTTCACCAAGGAGAAGACCCCGTCGTTCTATGTGAACGACGACAAGGGCCAGTTCTTCGACTTCTCCTCGGGCAAGACCGGCGATCTGATCAGCTTCCTGCAGGAGACCGAGCGGCTGTCCTTCGTGGAGGCCGTGGAACGGCTGGCGGCCGAGGCCGGGGTGCCGCTGCCCGCTGTCGATCCCCGCGCCGCCGAGCAGGAGAAGGTGCGCCAGGGTCTGTCGGACTGGCTGGAGCTGGCGGCCCAGTGGTTCGAGGCCGAGCTGCGGCGTCCGGTCGGCAAGGCCGCTCGCGACTATCTGGAGCGCCGGGGCCTGCCGGAGAGCGAGTGGGCCCGGTTCCGCCTGGGCTATTCCCCAGCCGGCCGCACGGCCCTGAAGGACTACCTGATCGCCAAGGGCGCCTTGCCCGGCGAACTGGTGGAGACCGGGATGCTGATCGCGCCGGAGGAGGGGGGCTCCCCCTATGACCGGTTCCGCGACCGCATCATCTTCCCCATCACCGACCCCCGGGGCCGGGTGGTGTCCTTCGGCGGCCGGGCCCTCGATCCCCAGGCCCGCGCCAAGTACCTGAACGGACCCGAGACCTCGCTCTTCCACAAGGGCCACCTGCTCTACGGCCTGGCCGAGAGCCGCAAGATCCTGGCCGCCGCCCCCTCCGGCGAGACCCCGCCGCTGGCGGTGGTGGAGGGCTATATGGACGCCATCGCCTGCCAGAGGGCCGGGATCGCCGCCGTGGCGCCCATGGGCACGGCGCTCACCGAGGAGCAGATGGAGCTGCTGTGGCGCCACCACGCAGAGCCCACCCTCTGTTTCGACGGCGACCGGGCCGGCATCCAGGCGGTGAGCCGCGCCATCGACCGCGCCCTGCCGATCCTCAAGCCCGGAAAGAGTTTCCAGTTCGCGGTGGTGGAGGGCGGCAAGGATCCCGATGAGGTTCTGCGCGAACAGGGCCCCGCGGCCCTGCGCGGCCAGCTGGCCGATACCATTCCCTTCGTCGAGGCCCTGTTCGCCCGCGAGCGCGACCTGGAGAACCTCGACACGCCGGAGCGCAAGGCCGGCTTCAAGGCCCGCCTGCGCCACATCGCCGCGACCATCGCCGACAAGGACCTGCAGCAGGCCTATCGCGAGGAGCTGCTGAAGCGGTTCGACGCCGCCTTCGGTCGACAGCCGCAGCAGGCCTTCCAGCCGCAGCAGGGGCGCAGGCCCTATACCAAGGGCCGGTTCTGGAAGCCCGAGGACGAGGCCATGCGCCCGCAATCGGCCCTGGCCCAGACCCGGAACATGGTGGCCACGGGCTCACGCCTCGATCCGACCCTGGCCGCCCTGGCCCAATACGCGCTCAACGATCCGGCGGTCCTGGACGACCACTTGGAGGAGTCCTTCACCGCCAAGGGGTTCGGCGATCCGACCCTTTCGGAATTGGCGAAGGAAGTCATCCGTCTGCGTCTGGACGCCGAACACCTTGACTCTGCGACCCTCACACGCCATCTGGCGTCTTGCGGGTTTAACGCGCTCCTGACAGACATCGACCGGGCCGCCACGCAAGCGGGCGCGCCCTTCATGAAACCGGATGTCTCCCTCGAAGCCGCTAGA
>NZ_JAUSLW010000001.1 GCF_030645195.1 Phenylobacterium sp.
GACCGGTCTCGATCACGAACGGTGCGAAGAACCCCCACTCATCATCCGACATCAAGCCACGAACCAAAACCGCTCTCCTCAAAGAGCAGCCTTGAATCAGCGATCAGATGATTTGGGAATCTACTTCGTCAACAGGACCTAGAACTCTTCCCAGCTGTCGTCCTCGGCCTGGGGCTGTTGGGCGAGCGCGGTGTTCCCGCGAGTGGCGGGCGCGTACTGGGCCTGGGACCGCGGGGCCGGGGCGTGACGCGCCGGGGCGGCGTGTTGACGTTCGGGCGCTCGGCTGGCGGCTTGAGTCCCGCCGGAGACCCGGAAGCGGCCCACCAGGCGGGCCAGCTCCTCGGCCTCGTCGGCCAGGACGCGGCTGGCGGCGGTGGATTCCTCCACCATGGCCGCGTTTTGCTGGGTGACCTGGTCCATCTGGTTGACGGCGGTGTTCACCTGGCCGAGGCCAAGCGCCTCTTCCTTGGCCGAGGCGGCGATCTCGCCCACCACGTTGGAAATCTCGCCGACCTGGCGCACGATGCGCTCCAGGGCCTTGCCGGTCTCGTCCACCAGACCCACGCCCTCGGCGACCTGTTGGGTCGAGGCCGAGATGAGCGCCTTGATCTCCTTGGCCGCTTCGGCCGAGCGCTGGGCCAGGGCCCGCACTTCGGAGGCGACCACGGCGAAGCCCTTGCCGGACTCCCCGGCGCGGGCGGCTTCGACCCCGGCGTTCAGGGCCAGCAGGTTGGTCTGGAAGGCGATCTCGTCGACCACGCCGATGATCTGGCTGATCTTGTTGGAGCCTTCCTGGATGGAGTTCATGGCCACGACCGCCTTGCGGACGATCTCGCCGGACTGCTCGGCGTCGGTCTTGGCCGAGGCGGTGGCCTCGCGGCCATGGGTGGCGCCCTCGGAGGTCTTGTTGACGGTGGCGGTGATCTGGTCGAGGGCCGCGGCCGTCTCTTCCAGGGTCGCGGCCTGGTGCTCGGTGCGGCGCGACAGGTCGTCGGCCGAGTGGCTGATCTCGCCAGCGCCCGACTGGATGGAGGCCGTCGCGCCGGCGATGGCGGTCATGGCCTCTTCCAGCTTGGCCACGGCGGCGTTGAAGTCGTCGCGGAGCTTGCGGTAGTCGCCCGGGAACTCGGTCTCGACCCGGTAGGTCAGGTCGCCGGAGGCGAGCGCGTCCAGGGCGCGGGCCAGGTTGGTGACGACGTTGGCCTGTTCCTCGGCGATGGCCGCGGCGGCCTCGGCGTTCTGGCGGCGGGCGGTTTCGGCGGAGGCCTCGGCGGTCTCGCTCTCCTGGCGCAGTTTCTCCAGGTGCAGCTGGTTGTCGCGGAAGACGGTCAGGGAGGAGACGATGGCGCCCAGCTCGTCCTTGCGGGCCAGGGCGTCGAGATTGATGCTGTTGTCGCCGCGCGACAGGGCCTCGGTGGCGCCGGCGATCTTCTTGACGTCGCGGCGCAGGGTGAGGGTCAGGCTGACGGCCAGGGCGCCGGCGATCAGCAGGGTGGCCAGGGCGCCGACCATGGTCATGGTCTGGGCGGTCTTGGCGCGCTCGCCGCTCGCGGCGGCGCTCTTGTCGGTGACCGCCTGACCGGCTTCCACGATCTTGTGGAGGGTGGTGCTCATCTTGCCGTATTCTTCTTCGAACGGCGCGGCGAAGCCGGCGGCCGTACCAAAGTCGGCGGTGATCATGGCGCAGATCACGTCCAGGGCGTCGCGGGTGTTGCCCAGCGCCTTGATCAGTTCGTCATAGGATTTCTTCTGATCGGCGGGGGCCGTCTTGCGGGCGGTCTCGACCTCCTTCTTGATGGAGTCGATCTCGGCCAGCATGGCCTGGGAGTCGGCCTCGATCTTCTCGACCTCGATGGACGCCGCGGCGTGGGTCAGCAGGAAATAGAGCTGGCCGTGAACGGCGGTGATCCGTTCGGACACCTTCTGCATTCGCAGGCTGTTGGGCATGTCCACCTGGACCACCTGCCGCAACTCGGCCGCCTGGCCGCGTTGCAGGATGATGGCTCCGGTGGCCAAACAGGCCAGCATGACCAGTGCGAAAGCCGGTGCGAAGCCGATCTTGATGATCAGCGGCGTATCCACGAGCCTGAGGCGCTTCACTCTAAAATCCCCCGTAAACACGGTTAGCGACGCGGTCACCATGCCGGGAGGTTGCTAACCAAACGTCACCGAAATGAGTTGGGGGTCGATTTGCCGGGTCGCACCCACATAGAGACTCGAAATTATGATCCGAGCCTTTACTGTTAGTTAACCACAAATCGGATGGTCCGGATCAGACTCTCTTAACCTGAATGCTTCAACCTCCACTTGTCCAAATCTAGAAAGGAGTGGGGCATGAAAAATATGATCAAGATCTTGGGCGGTTGCGCCCTGGCTCTGGCCGTCGCCGGTTCGGCGTCTGCCGGGAGCTTTGAGGACAGCATGGGCCGTTGCCTGACGAAGAACGCCAACACGCGGGACGCGGCCATGGTCATGCTGGAATGCACCGCCGACGCCGGCAAGCTTTCGGGCTGCAAGGTGCTGGAGGACAGCAAGCCGAACAAGGGCTTCGACAAGGCCGCGCTCTGCGTCGCCGAAGCGCTGCCCATGGGTTCGAAGACCGGGGTCGTGAAGGTCCCGATGCGCTTCCCGGGCGGCGGCTAAACCGCGGCTCCAAGAATTACATCATTCTTGCAGATCACACCTCCGGCCCCCTGGGCCGGAGGTGTTTTGTCATGCGACAAGCCGTCGCTGGCCTCGCGAGGCCCTCTTGCGGCGGATTGCCGCAACCTGGGCGGGTCGCCCTGATCGCCTCGAGTTCGAACGGGGTCCGGGCGGGGTTCCCACTTTTCCTCATCCCGCCCTCAAGCCCACAGGGATCTAGCCGTTCACGCGGCTGATGAGCGCCATGGCCGCGGCCGGGGCGCGGACCTTCCCCTCGTGGATGAAGTAGCTGAACACGTCTGCCGGCTGCTCGGCCGGGGCGGTGCGGTCCACAGGCGTCAGGTCGTCGGGGCAGCGGCCCTGGGCGTACTGGCCAAACCGCCGGGCCCAGAGGTCCAGCCCCTCGGGCGGGTAGCCGGTCTCGATGTCGTCGGAGCCGTCCAGCAGGCGAGCATAGACGAAGTCGGCGGTGACGTCGGGGATCATCGGGTAGCGGTCGTTCTCCGACACGCAGATGGCGACGTTGCGATGGCGGCACATGGCGATGAAGGCGACATCGACGAAGCTGGCGTTGCGCACCTCCACCACGTGCCGCAGCCTCAGGCCCTCGTGGGTCCTGGGCAGCAGGTTGAGAAAGGCCTCGAAGTCGGCGGGCTCGAACCTCTTGGTGGGCATGAACTGCCAGAGGATCGGCCCCAGCCGGTCTCCCAGCTCGACGATCCCCTGGTTTAGGAACTTGCCGATCGACTCCCCCGACTGGGCGAGGATCTTGCGGTTGGTGCAGAACCGCGAGGCCTTCAGGGAGAAGATGAAGCCGTCGGGGGTGGCCGCCTTCCACTTGGCGAAGGTCTCGGGCTTCTGGGACGAATAGTAGGTGGAGTTGATCTCGATCGTGGTGAGATGGCGGCTGGCGTAGGCGAGCTCGTCGGCCTGCCTGAGGCCGTCGGGATAGAAGACCCCGCGCCACGGCTCGAAGGTCCAGCCCCCGATGCCGGCGCGGATGACGCCTGCCTTCGCCATGCCGCCCGCTCTCCTATTTGCGCGCCGCGGCGGTCTTGTCCCGCTCGGCCTTGAACTCCGATCCGGCCTTCCACGTCGGCCATTCCCGTGAATTGGCGAGCTTGGTCCCCAACTCCAGCAGCATCTCGGCGTTGTCGGCCGCGCCGGTCAGGTCCCAGTCGGGGGAATATTCGTCGGCCGGCTGGTGGTACTTGTCGGCGGTGTAGGCCTTCTGCAGGGCCTCGCCGCGTTCCTTGCCGCCGTTCACCAGGTCCTGGCCGCCGCCGAAGGACAGGGCCGGCACGCCGCGCTTGGCGAAGGGGAAGTGGTCGGAGCGGAAGAAGCTGCCCGCGCCGGGACGCGGATCGGGGCTGTAGGTCATGCCCCGGGTCTTGGCGATGGCGATCAGGTCGTCCTGCAGGGTCAGGGGCGCGTCGCCGGAGGTGGTGAAGTCCCGCGACGGACCGGCGGTGGCCGCCCCGTCCATGTTGATGTCGCCCACAGTGGTGGCGAGCGGATAGAGCGGGTTGGCGGCATAGTATTCCGAGCCCAGCAGACCCTTCTCCTCGGCGGTGACCGACAGGAAGACCATGGACCGCTCGGGGCGGGGCTGGGAGGCCGCGGCGCGGCCGATCTCGATCAGCATGGCGCTGCCCGAGGCGTTGTCGAGGGCGCCGTTGTAGATGGCGTCGCCCTTGGCGTCAGGCAGGCCGATTCCGAGGTGGTCCCAGTGCGACGTGTAGATCACCGTCTCGTCGGGATGCTTGGTTCCGGGCAGCAGGCCGACGACGTTCTTGGAGACGATCTTCTGGGCGTCCACCGCATAGTCGGTGGAGAAGCTGACGCCGGTTAGGGTCACCGGCTTGAAGTCGCGGGTCTGGGCCTGCTTCTTCAGGGCCTCGAAGTCCAGGCCCGCCGACTTGAACAGGGCCACGGTGTTGTCGCGCTGGATCCAGCCCTCAAGCGGGGCGTGGTCCTTGGTGGGATCGGCGCGGATGATGTCGAAGATGACGTTGGTGTTGGAGTTCTTCACCGTCGCCCAGCCGTAGGAGGCCGGGGCGGTCTCATGGATGACCAGGAAACCGATGGCGCCCTGGCGGGCGGCCTCCTCGTACTTGTAGGTCCAGCGGCCGTAATAGGTCATGGCCTTTCCGCCGAAGTCACCCTGGCCGGTTTCGAAGTCCGGATCGTTGACCAGGACCAGGGCCACCTTGCCCTTCAGGTCCACGCCCTTGAAGTCGTCCCAGTTGCGCTCCGGCGCCTTGACGCCGTAGCCGATGAAGACCACCGGGGCGTTCCTGACCGTCAGCCGGTCGACGCCGGTCTGGGCGGCGCGGATGGCGATCTGATCGCCCTGGGCCCAGGTTTCAGTCTGGCCGCCGGCGGTGACGCTCACCGCCACCGGCCCCTTGGTCTCGAAGCGGGCCAGGGGAACGTCCTGGGTCCAGGCGCGCTTGCCGTCCTTCAGGTCGCCGCCGGGCGCCAGGCCGGCGGCCTTGAACTGGTCTGTCATGTACTGGACAGTCTTCACCTCGCCGGGGGTGGCGGGGCCGCGGCCCTCGAAGGCGTCGGAGGCCAGGACCTTCACGTGGTCGGCGATCTTGGCCGGATCGATCTCGGCGGCGCCGGCGGGAACGCCCAGGGCCAGAACCGCCCACGCGCATGCGCCGGCCAGGAGGAATTGTTTCATGAATACACTCAGGGAAGGACCAGATTTGCCCCGACCCTAGCGAGCCTCAAGGCTGCGCGCTAGAGCGCGTTGGGGCAAGGTAAGCGCCGATCCCAACTTCGCCTGGAATGGTTCAATCTTGAACGATCCAGCCCGGAATGAGTGTGACCCGCGCGCCGCACCGGCCATGGCGCAGGCTGTTTGTAACGCCGCTGCAATCCGCCGGTCGGCTTGCTATGATCAAGGAAGCTTCAGCTAACCGCGTCGCGCCTCCCCAAAGCCGATACACTCGGCGGCGATTCGCGGTCTGACAACGACAGAGATCATGCGCCCCGCCACATTCGTAGCCGGACTGGCCTGTCTGACGCTTGCCGCATGCGCTTCGGGGCGCAAGCCCGACATCGCCGTGCCCGCCGCCTTCGAGGCGCCCCAGCCCGCAACCTCGTCCATCGACGCCGCGGCCCTCGACCGCTGGTGGACCCAGTTCAACGACCCGGTGCTGACCAACCTGATCGAACAGGCCCTTCTCTCGGCGCCGGATTCCCGCTCCGCCGCCGCGCGGCTGACCGAGGCCCGCGCCACCTCCTCCAACGCCCTCATCGCCTTCCTGCCCCAGGGCAACGCCGCGGGCTCCACCAAGGAGACCCACCCCACCCAGACCTCCGGGACGGTGGTCAATATCCCCGGCTTCTCCAACAACGGGGAGAGCGCCACCTCCAGCGCCAGCCTGAACGTGAGCTGGGAGGTCGACCTGTTCGGGCGGATCTTCGCCGTCGCCAAGGCCGCCCGGGGCGACACCAACGCCGCCGAGGCCGGCTATCAGGGCGCGCGCGCCAGCCTCGCGGCCAATATCGCCGACACCTATTTCCAGGCCCGCGGCCAGGCCATCCAGCTTCAGGACGCCCGCGAGACCGCCCGTATTCAGCGCGCCCTGCAGCAGGTGGCCAACACCAAGGCAGAGCGCGGCCTGGGCTCCTTGGCCGACGCCGACCGGGTGGCCGGGGACCTGGCCCAGGCCGAGGGGCAGGCCGCCGGCCTGGAGGCCGAGCTGAAGGCCACCCGCCGCACCCTGCTGGTGCTGGTGGGGCGCGGGATCGACCCCCTGGCCAGCATTCCCACCCCCGCCAGCGTCGGCGAGATTCCGCCGGTCCCGGCCACGGTGCCCGGCCAGCTGCTGGCGCGCCGCCCCGACGTGCGCCAGGCCGAGGCCGGGGTCCGCTCGGCGGCTGGCCGCCTGACCTACGCCAAGCTCGCCTTCTTCCCGACCTTCACCCTGACCCCGGGGATCGGCCTCTCCAGGACCGAGCAGCCGGGCTACGAGTCCTCGACCCGCAACTGGTCCATCGGGGCGGGCCTGACCCAGCCGATCCTGTCGATCCCCAAGCTGCTGCAGGACCTCAAGGCCCAGGACGCCCGGACCGAGCAGGCGGTCATCGCCTATGAGAAGGCCGTGCAGACCGCCTATGGCGAGGCCGACAGCGCGCTCACCCGGCTGGAGTCCGACCGCCGCCGGGTCGACCTGCTGACCGACGGCGAGGTTCGCGCCAAGCGGGCCTTCGAGGCCAGCCGCGTCCGCTATTCCGCCGGTATCGACGACCTTCAGTCCGCGCTCGGCGCCGAACAGTCCTGGCGCACGACCCGGTCGGCCCTGACCAGCGCCCAGGTCCAGGCCCTGCGCCGCGCCGTCCAGACCTACAAGGCGCTCGGAGGCGGCTGGCCCGCCTCCCCGGCGCTCGTAAAGCAAGAGGCACGCTAGACGTGACGAGAACGCCCCAAATCCTCACGCTCGCCCTGATGGCGGTCCTGTCCCTGTCGGCCTGCGGCAAGAAGCCCGCGATCAAGGAGACCGACGCCCAGCGCGCCCGCGCCGTGCGGGTGGTCAAGGTCGAGCCCCGCGCCATCATCGGCTCGCTCACCGCCTCGGGCGTGCTCACGCCCCGCGAGGAGGCCGCCGTCCTGCCCGAGGTCACCGGTTACCGGGTCGCCAGGGTGCTGGTGGACGCCGGCCAGTACGTCCGGGCCGGACAGACCCTGGTCCAGCTCGACGGCGCCCTGATCGCCGCCCAGGTGGAGCAGCAGGGGGCGCTCGCCGCCCAGAGCGCCATCCAGGCCGAGCAGGCCGAGGCCCAGGCCGCCCGCGTGAAGGGCCTCGACGGCCAAGGCGTGCTCTCCCAGGAACAGCTCGACCAGCGCCGCTTCCAGGCCCGCGCCGCGCGGGCCACCGCCAACGCCCAGGCCGCGGCCTACAAGGACGCCCGCACCCGAGCCGGCAAGCTGGCCGTCACCGCCCCGGTCTCGGGCCTGGTGCTGGAACGCAACGTGCGCCCCGGCGACCTTTCGGCGGGGGGGGCGACCCCCTGGTTCCGCATCGCCCAGGGCGGCGAGGTGGAGCTGCTGGCCGAACTGTCGGAAGAAGACCTCGCCCGGGTCCGCCCCGGCCAGCGCGCCAGCGTGGTGCTCGCCACAGGCTCCAGCGCCGAGGGCCATGTCCGGCTGGTCTCGCCCCAGGTGAACGCCCAGACCAAGCTCGGGACGGTGCGTGTCCGCCTGCCGGTGCGCGCCGACATCCGCTCCGGCGGCTATGGCCGGGCCCTGTTCGCCGACGCCATGGGCCAGAGCCTGGCGGTGCCGGAGACCGCCGTGCGCTACGACGCCGACGGCGCCAGCGTGATGGTGGTGGGCGCCGACAACCGCGTGAAGCGGGCGTCCGTGACCACCGGACCGCGCGGCTCGGGCCTGGTGTCCCTGCTCAAGGGTCCGCCGGCTGGCTCCCGCGTCGTGTTGAACGCCGCGGCCTTCCTGATGGACGGTGACGCGGTGCGCCCGGTCGACGCCGCGGCCCCGGCCGCCAAGCCCGCGAGCGCCAAGAAATGAGCCACGCGCCGCAAGATCACGACTCCGGAGATCACGACTCCGGAGGCAGCTTCCAGATCTCCTCCTGGGCGATCCGCAACCCCGTCCCCGTGGCGGTGCTTTTCATCGCGCTGCTCCTGGCCGGGATGATTTCCTACGGCGGGCTGCCGGTGAAGCAGTATCCCAACGTCCAGTTCCCGGCGGTCTCGGTCACCGTGACCCAGTCGGGGGCGGCGCCCGGCGAGATGGAGACCCAGATCACCCGGCCGGTGGAGGACGCCATCGCCGGCATCTCCAACGTCAAGAACATCTATTCGACCGTCAGCCTTGGGGTTTCCTCCACCAATGTGGAGTTCGAGCTCGGCGAGGACCTGCAGAAAAAGACCGACGAGGTCCGGTCCCGCCTGGACCAGACCCGCGCCATCCTGCCGCGCGAGATCGACGAGCCGACGGTCACGCGGGTCGAGATGGACAGCCAGCCGATCCTGACCTACGCGGTCGCCGCGCCGGCCCTGTCGGACGCCGACCTCTCCTGGTTCGTCGACGACACCATCTCGCGCGCCTTGCAGACCGCGAAGGGCGTCTCCCAGATCTCCCGCGTGGGCGGGGTGAACCGCGAAATCAACATCATCATCGACCCCGATCGCATGGCGGCCCGGGGCCTCACCGCGCCCCAGGTGAACAACGCCCTGCGCGGCTTCGATCTCGACGCCCCCGGCGGACGGGTCTCCGTCGGCGGCCGCGAGCAGACCCTGCGCGTGCTGGGGGCGGTCAACACCCTGGCCGCCCTGCGCGACCTCACCATCCCCACGGGCGGCGGGCGTTATGTGAAGCTCACCGACGTCGCCGAGATCGGTGACGGCTCCAGCGAGGTGCGCGGCTTCGCCCGCTTCAACGGCGAGCCCGTGGTGGGCTTCCAGGTCATGAAGACCCGCGACTCCAGCGACATCGACGTCGATGACGGGGTGGTCAAGGCGCTGGCCAAGATGGAGAAAGACCATCCGGGGGTGAAGTTCACCCGCATCTTCTCTTCGGTGGACGAAACCCGGGCCAGTTTCCGCGCCACCCAGAACGTGCTGCTGGAGGGCATGATCCTGGCGGCCCTGGTGGTCTTCCTGTTCCTGCGCGACTGGCGCTCGACCATGATCACCGCCTTCGCCATGCCGGTCTCGCTGATCCCGACCTTCTTCTTCATGAAGCTCTTCGGCTTCTCCCTGAACATCGTGACCCTCCTGGCCCTGACCCTGGTGGTGGGGATCCTGGTGGACGACGCCATCGTCGAGATCGAGAACATCGAGAAACGCGTGGCCCAGGGCATGCGGCCGTTCCGGGCCGCGCTCGAGGGCGCCGACGCCATCGGCCTGGCGGTGGTGGCCACAACCATGGCCATCGTGGTGGTGTTCACCCCGGTCAGCTTCATGAAGGGCATGGCCGGCCAGTTCTTCCGCGAGTTCGGCCTCACCGTCTCGGTGGCGGTGCTGTTCTCCCTGGTGGTGGCCAGGCTCCTGACTCCGCTGATGGCGGCCTATCTGCTGCAGCCCACCGCCCACCCCAAGCCGCGCAAACCCTTCGAGGGCTTCTACCGAAACGCCCTGGAGTGGGCGCTGAACCACCGCATCGTGGCCTGCATCCTGGGCGGTGTGATGTTCGTCGGCTCGCTGGCCCTGGTGCCCATGCTGCCCCAGGGTTTCCAGCCGGCCGGCGATCCCGACTACATCTATGTCAATGTGCAGGGTCCGCCCGGCGCCACGGCCGAGGCCATGGAGGACGTCGCCCAGCGCGTCACGGCGATCTTCGAGGGCCGCCCGGGTGTGCGCGGCGTCTTCGCCCAGGTCGGCTCCACCGCCGCGCGCGGTGGGCCGGGCTTCGGCGGCGGCGGCGGCGGCGGCGACCTCCGCAACGGCACGATCACCGTCCTGCTGGACGAGCACCGCAGCATCACGGGCGACCAGCTGAAGGCCCAGACCCGTCAGGCTCTGCGCGAGGTGCCCGACGCCCGTCTCAACTTCCTGAACTTCCAGGGCTCCGCCGGCCTGCAGGCGATTCTGGCGAGCGACGACGCGGCGGCCCTGACGGCCGCGTCGCTGGAGCTGGAAAAGCAGATGCGGACCATCGACATCATCGCCGATCCGCACGCCTCGGCGCCGCCGATCGGACCGGAGTTGGTGGTGCGTCCCCGCGCCGACGAGGCCGCCCGCCTGGGGGTCTCCGTCGACACCATCGCCCAGGTGGCCCGCGTCGCCACCGTCGGCGACATCGACGCCAATGTGGCCAAGCTGACCTCCGGCGAGCGCCGCATCCCGATCCGCATCCGCATGCCCGCCAATGCGCGGGGCGACCTGGAGAGGATCAAATCCCTGCGCATTCCCACCGTCACCGGCGGGACCACGACCCTGGACGCCGTGGCCGATGTCAGCTTCCAGGCCGGCCCGGCCAAGATCGAACGCCTGAACCGCAAACGCCAGCTGACCATCCAGGCCGAGCTGAACGGCGCCGAGCTGGGGGACGCCTACAAGCGCGTCCGGGCCTTGCCGATCATGAAGAACCTGCCCCCCGGGGTCGCCCCGGCCGAGACCGGCCAGCTGGAGGCCCAGCAGGAACTGTTCGGCTCCTTCGGCATGGCGGTGTTCGCCGGCGTGGCCATGATCTTCGGCGTTCTGGTCCTGCTGTTCCGGAGCTTCTTCAAGCCGGTGGTGATCCTCTCGGCCCTGCCGCTGGCGGTGGGCGGGGCCTTCTTCGGCCTGCTGGTCTTCAACCTCTCGCTCTCGGTCCCCTCCTTGATCGGCTTCCTGATGCTGATGGGCCTGGCGGCGAAGAACTCCATCCTGCTGGTGGAATACGCCATCGAGCGCGAGCGCGACGGCATGCCCCAGCGCGACGCCATCCTGGAGGCCTGCCGCGAGCGCGCCCGGCCCATCGTCATGACCACCATGGCCATGGCCGCGGGCATGCTGCCCACGGCCTTCGCCCTGGAGAAGGGCGCGGAATTCCGCCAGCCGATGGCCGTGGCGGTGATCGGCGGGCTGATCACCTCGACCCTGCTGTCCCTGGTCCTGGTGCCGGTGGTCTACGAGATGGTCGACGACTTCGAGATGTGGCTGCGGCCGCGCCTGGCCAAGCTGGTGACCCCCCGCGAGGCCCCGGCCGTCGCCGCGCCGGAGGACAGGCTCTAGCCTTTTCA
Organism: Phenylobacterium sp.; assembly: GCF_030645195.1. GTDB lineage: Bacteria > Pseudomonadota > Alphaproteobacteria > Caulobacterales > Caulobacteraceae > Phenylobacterium. The sequence goes on from NZ_JAUSLW010000001.1 coordinate 11,346, forward strand.
ACGCCCCCTGGACGGGCCTAAGCTCCGCTCGGGGAAGTTGAGGGGGCTGGATATGACCAAACTTAGGGGCCGCGAGGCGCTGTTTTCCGGGTTCGACCTGATGCGGCGCGAGCCAAGGCTGCTGCTGTCCCTGGCCGTGGTCTATCTGCTGAGCGGGGTCTTGCCGCAGCTCCTGGCCTATTGGGCGGTCTGGCCCGAGGTGCTCACCGCCCTGGACGCGGCGTCGAAGGCGGCCCTGACCGGCGGCAAGGCCGACCAGGTCCCGGAGATGGCGCAGATGCAGGCCCACATGCTCCCGTACCAGCTGCTGGCCTTCCCGCTCAGCATCGCGGGCACGATGGCGATGTATGGCGCCGTCTATCGGGCGATCCTGCGGCCCGACGACCGCGGCTTCGGTTATCTGCGCCTGGGCCGGCGGGAGGGCGCGATGTTCCTGACCACGCTGACCGCGATCTTCCTGCTGATCGTGGCCATGATCGCCGCGACCCTGGTCATCGTCATCCTGGTCATGGGCGTCCGGATGGTCGCCGGCCTCGACTCGAGCGCCACGGGCCTGGTCACCTTCGGCTTGGTCCTGATGGCCGTCATCCTGTGCGGCTGGTGCGCCATCCGCCTGTCCCTGGCCTATCCGATGGCCTTCGCCGACGGACGCTTCCGGCTCTTCGAGTCCTGGGCGCTCACCCGGGGCCACGGCTGGAAAATCTTCGGCATCCAACTGGCCATGATCGCGATCGTGATCGCCGTCGAGCTGGCGGTCGCCCTGATCGTGATCCTGATCGCCATGGCCGTGGGGATCGGCGTGTCCGGCCACGCCGACGCCATCGCCCAGGCCATGACCGCGAAGATGGCCCAGGGCGCGGAAACCTGGGTTCCGCAGTTCGCCGGCGCCTATGTCGGCCTGATGGCCGTGGCCTCGGTGATCGTCGCCGGCTTCTACATCTTCGCCGTCGCCCCCTCCGCCGACATATACCGCCAGCTCGCCGCGGGGACGGCCGACCCCGCCTAGGCGGCCAGCACGCCCTGGAGCGCGGTCACCAGGGCCCGGGTGTCGATGGGCTTGGGCACGCAGTCGTCCATCCCCGCCGACAGGTAGCCGCGGGTCTCGTCGGGTTGCACGCTGGCGGTGACGGCGATGATGGGGGTCTTGTCGCGGCCAAGCTCCGCCTCCCGCCGACGGATGTTCGAGGTGGCGGCCACGCCGTCCATCTCGGGCATGTGGATGTCCATCAGGATGGCGTCCCAGGCATTGGCTTCCCAGGCGGCCACGGCCTCGGCCCCGTTGACGACGCATTCGGCGGCCAGGCCGAGCTGGTCCAGCAGGGCGCAGAGCACCAGCCGGTTGGTGGCGTTGTCGTCCACCACCAGGATGCGCAACTTCTCGTCCATCGGCGCGGCGTCCATCTCGGCCGGCGGCGCGCAGGCGGGCAGGGGAACCTGGAGGGTGAAGCGTGACCCAACGCCGAGCTCGCTGGTGAAGCCGATGGTCCCATCCATCAGGTCCGACAGCTCCCGGCAGATCGCCAGGCCCAGGCCGGCGCCGCCGAACCGCCGGGTCGAGGAGCCGTCGGCCTGGACGAAGCGGTCGAACATGGCGCCCTGCTGGTGGGCCGCGACGCCGATCCCGGTGTCGATCACCTCCAGGACGACCTGGTCGCCCCGCTGGGCGAAGGCGACGCGCACCGAACCGGCCTGCGTGAACTTCAGGCCGTTGGAGATCAGGTTGCCGGCGATCTGGCGCAGGCGCGCGGCGTCTCCGAGGCGCCAGCCCCGGACGGCGGAGTCGACCGAAAGCTCGAAGGCCAGCTCCTTGTCGGCGGCCAGGGCGGCGTAGATCGAGGTCAGATCGTCGGTCAGCCGGTCCATGTCGAAGGGCTCGGGCCGAATCTCCAGGCCCCCGGCCTCGATCCGGGAGATGTCCAGGACGTCGTTGACCACGCTGACCAGGGCCCGGCCCGAGGCGCCGATGGTGGCCAGATGCGCCTTCTGCGCCACCGTCAGCTCGGTCCTGCCCATGACGTCCACCAGGCCCAGGACGCCATTGAGGGGCGTCCGCAGCTCGTGGGCCATGGTGGCCAGGAATTCCGACTTGGCCTGGTTGGCCGCCTGGGCCTGCAGGGCCAGGGCCTGGGCCTCCTCCCGGCGCACCTCAGCCTCGGCCTCCAGACGCGCCTTCTCCACCGCCGCGTCGCGGAATATGACCACCGCCTCGGCCATGGCGCCGATCTCGTCGCGGCGGGCTATCTCCGGAATCTGTATGGCGTGGTGGCCGGCGGCCAGGCGGCGCATCACCGTGGTCAGGCCCAGGATGGGCCGGACCATGCTTCGGCGCAGCGCCAGGCCCATCACCGCGGCGATCAAGGCGGCGAAGAGCACGCCCAGGCCCAGGGCCGTGGTCATGGCGCGCATCGCATGGTCCTTGCGCTCGCCGCTCATCGCCAGGGCCAGTCGACTGTCGGCTTGTATGGCGTCGAGGGCTGTCTCGGCCGGGGCGATCAGGTCGTCGGCGGGGTTGGCGGGTCCCACCATCTCCGCGGCCAGGGATCGCGTCCCGTGGGCGGCGGCCAGTTCGAGGGCCCGGGCGACCGCCCAGTCGTCCCAGAGTTCATAGGCCGCCTGGGCCTGGGCCACCTTGCCGCTGAGCGACGGATCGGAGCGTCCGAGGCGCTCGAGCTCGGCCATGTGCCTCTGGAAGGCCGGGCGATGGACCGTCGCGATGCGCCGCGCATAATAGGGGCCGCCCGAGATGATATAGCCGCGCAGCGAGTCCTCCTGCCGCGTCAGGGCCGAGCGGGCGTCATTGGCGACGGCGAAGACCTCGTGGGCGCGGATGTCGGCCACCTCGGCCCGCTTCACGACTTCGAGGTTGATCACCAGGGCCGCGCCCATGGCGATGATGGCGCTGAGCACCACGGCGAAGGCCAGGGCCAGTTTCCAGGTCGCCGGGAGATCGTTGAGTCGGGTAGAGAGCGCCATCCAGCCGACCCGTCTGACCGGGCGCGCATCGGTGCGCATTTGATCGACCTGGTCCAAGAAAGCCCGCGCGTCCCTGCGTGCAACTTCGGGCTGCGGCGCATCGGAACAAACCTCACCGTGGATGGGTCAACAACTCCTTAAACCGCCGCCTTCGGTCGCGGGTCAAAAGACCGCACCAGATTGGGGACAGGAGCCCCAGGGGCGGCCTCAGCCCCCGGCCAGGATCTCGGCGAAGAGGGCCGGATCGACATTGCCGCCCGACAGCACCAGGCCCGCGCCGTGGTCGCCCAGATGCTTGACCTTGCCGGCCAGCAGGGCGGCAAGGCCCACCGCCCCGCCGGGCTCCACCACCAGTTTCAGGGTCGAGAAGGCGTAGCGCATGGCGGCGGCCACCTCGGCGTCGCTGACCACGGCGATGTCGGCCACGGTCTGCTGCAGCACGGGGAAGGTGAGTTCGCCGGGCGCCGGGGATTCCAGGGCGTCGCACAGGGAGCGGGCGGTGGGTTTGAGGGTCTGGCGCGACCCGGCCTGCAGGGAGCGCAGGGTGTCGTCGAAGCCCTGGGGCTCGACCCCGACGACAGCCGTGGTGGGCGAGAGCGCCTTCACCGCCGTCGACAGCCCCGCCATCAGGCCGCCGCCGCCGACGGGGCAGATCACCACGTCGAAGATCACCCCCAGGGCCAGCGCCTGGGCCACCATCTCCAGGCCGACCGTGCCCTGGCCAGCGATGATGTCCAGGTCGTCGAAGGCCTGAACGACGACGGCGCCGCGCTGGGCGGCGATCTCCGCGGCGATGGCCACGCGATCCTCGGTGAGGCGGTCATAGAGCCGGATTTCCGCGCCGTAGCCGCGGGTGGCCTCCACCTTCACGGCCGGGGCGTCGGCCGGCATGACGATCAGGGCCGGGATCCCCAGCAGGCGCGCGGCGAGCGCCACGCCCTGGGCGTGGTTGCCGGAGGAGAAGGCCACGACGCCGCAGACCTTCTGGGCGTCGGTGAGCTGAACCAGGCGGTTGTAGGCGCCGCGGAACTTGAAGGCGCCGACCCGCTGCAGGGTCTCGGGCTTGATCAACACCCGATGACCCAGGCGGTCGTTCAGGGCGGGGCTCTCGATCAGCGGCGTCTCCACCGCATGGCCCTCGAGCCGCGCCGCGGCGGCCTGGATATCGGCCAGGGTCACGCTCACCTGGCGAACACCATAGCGTCGTCTACGAAGGCCTTGAACTCCAGCGCATTGCCGGAGGGGTCGAGGAAGAACAGGGTCGCCTGCTCCCCAGGCTGGCCCTTGAAGCGGATCTGCGGCTCGATGACGAAGGTCGTACCCGCGGCCTTCAGCCTGGCGGCCATCGCCTCCCACTGCGGCAGGGTCAGGATGGCCCCGAAGTGGCGGACCGGTACGTTTTCGCCGTCGACGGCGCTGGTCGCGCCACAGCCCACCTCCTCCGGAGAAAGATGCGCCACGATCTGGTGGCCGTAGAAGTCGCAGTCGATCCAGTCCGGGCTCGAACGCCCCTCCGGACAGCCCAGCAGGCCGCCATAGAAGGCGCGGGCCTCGGCCAGGTCGCGGACGGGGAAGGCGAGGTGGAAGCGGGGCAGGGTCATGATCGCCTCATAGACCCAAGGGCGCGGCCCTGCGAAGCGTCGATTTGTCCGCCGCCAACTTGACGGCGGGGGCGCCCGGATGCTCTACACCCGACGAACACGACCCTGGCGCCCGCGAGGCCCGGTCTGGGTTCCTAAAATCGATCAAGTCCACCCGCCGAGAGCCTGTCGAAGGGCGTGGTTGGATCGCCTCGGCAGGCCGGGAGATCGTATCTGCATGGCCAATGTGACCGTGATCGGGGCCCAGTGGGGCGACGAGGGCAAGGGCAAGCTGGTGGACTGGCTGTCCAATCGGGCCGACGTGGTCGTGCGCTTCCAGGGCGGCCACAACGCCGGCCACACCCTGGTGGTGGGCAACCAGGTCTACAAGCTGTCCCTGCTGCCCTCGGGCGTGGTGCAGGGCAAGCTCTCGGTGATCGGCAACGGCGTGGTTGTCGATCCCTGGCACCTGCTGGAGGAGATCGCCAAGATCGGCGCCCAGGGGATCAAGATCACCCCCGACCTGCTGGTCCTGGCCGACAACGCCGCCCTGATCCTGCCCCTGCACCGCGACCTGGACCAGGCCCGCGAGGCCGCGGCTGTCAACAAGATCGGCACCACCGGCCGCGGCATCGGCCCGGCCTACGAGGACAAGGTCGGCCGCCGGGCCATCCGGGTCGGCGACCTGGCCGACCGGGACGCCCTGGAGGCCAAGATCGACCGCCTGCTGGCCCACCACACGCCGCTGCGCCGGGGGCTGGGACTGCCGGAATATGACGGCGCGCAGCTGCTGGCGGCCCTGGAGGAGATCGCGCCCAAGATTCTGCCCTTCGCCCAGCCGGCCTGGCGCCTGCTGGACCAGGTGGTGAAATCGGGCAAGAGGGTGCTGTTCGAGGGCGCCCAGGGCGCCCTGCTGGACGTCGATCATGGCACCTATCCCTATGTGACCTCCTCCAACACCGTGGCGGGCCAGGCCGCGGCCGGGTCGGGCCTGGGCCCCAAGGGGCCGGGCTTCGTCCTGGGGATCGTCAAGGCCTACACCACCCGGGTCGGCGAGGGGCCCTTCCCCACCGAGCTGTTCGACGAGGTCGGCCAGCACCTTGGGACGGTAGGCAAGGAGTTCGGCGTGGTCACCGGGCGGCCGCGCCGCTGCGGCTGGTTCGACGCCGTCCTAGTGCGCCAGTCGGTGGCCCTCAACGGCATCGACGGCATCGCGCTCACCAAGCTCGACATCCTGGATGGCCTGCCCAAGCTGAAGATCTGCGTCGGCTACAAGCTGGGGGACAAGACCTTCGACTACCTGCCCGCCGGCCTGAAGGCCCAGTCGGCCCTGGAGCCGATCTACGAGGAGATGGACGGCTGGAGCGAAAGCACGGCCGGGGCGACCTCCTGGAAGGATCTGCCAGCCAATGCGGTGAAGTATGTCCGCCGGGTGGAGGAGCTGATCGGGGCGCCAGCGGCCATGGTCTCCACCAGCCCGCAACGGGACGACACCATCATGGTCCGCGACCCCTTCCAGGACTGAGGACGGGCGCTGGGGCGCGGCTGAAGGCCGCGCCGGGGGGCGGCGGCGTCAAGGTGATCTTTACCCACGTCCCCCAAATTGGGCGCCAGTCTTCCCCGGGAGTCGGCCCGCCAAGTGTTCAACGAAGAGCACAAACTCGTCCAGCGCATGGTTCCCATGCTGCAGAGGGTGCTGATCGTCGATCCGGCGCCGGCGAGCGCGCGCCTGCTCGCCGACCTGGTGCGAAACATTTCCGCGGGCCAGATCTGGAACGCCCCCAACAACAAGCGCGGCCTGCAGGCCGCCGAGCAGGTCAATCCGCAGCTGATCTTCGTGGAGCTGTCGGGGGACAATGTCGACGGCATCGACTTCACCCGCCGGATTCGGAGGGAGGACTTCAGTTGCCGCCAGGCGCCGATCATCATGGTCACCGCCACCGCCACGGCCGGCGCCATCCTGGGCGCCCGCGACGCCGGTGTGCACGAGTTCCTGCGCAAGCCCTACACCGCCAAGGATCTGCTGCGCCGCCTGGAGGCGGTCACCCTGCGTCCGCGCGACTGGGTGGAGGCGGTGGACTATATCGGCCCCGACCGTCGGCGGTTCAATTCGGGGGACTACAAGGGCAAGCTCAAGCGCCGCTCCGACATCAAGACGACGCCGGACGCCGCGCGCATCCTCCAGGCCCTGAAGATCCTCCGCTCGGCCCTGACCGCCATCGAGAGCGATCCCCGCCAGGCCCTGCGCTCCATGGAGGCCCAGGTGGCCGAGCTGCAGCGCTCGGCCGTGGCGGTGTCGGACCTCAAGCTCGCCGCCTGCGTGGGCGCCTTCCAGCGCTACCTCCGCGTCGCGACCAACCGCGGGGTGCTGATCCCGCACGAGGTGTCGGCCCAGGCCGCGCCGCTTCTGGCCTTCCTGCCGGCCGAGGACGAGACCCGCAAGGCGCCGCCTCGCGACGCCGTGGCCATCTAGGAAAGAGAGGCGGCCTCCTCCCGTTGGGGAGAAGGCCAAGGGTGTCAGGCGTCGATCAGGTTGCGCGCCTCGGCGGCGGCCTTCATCGACTTCTGCAGCTTTTCGAAGGCGCGCACCTCGATCTGGCGCACGCGCTCGCGGCTGACGCCGTATTCGGCGGCCAGCTCCTCCAGGGTGGAAGGATCGTCCTTCAGCCGGCGCTCGGTCAGGATGTGACGCTCGCGGTCGGTGAGCTCGGTCATCGCTTCGCCTAGCAGGCCCATGCGCAGGGTGTGCTCCTGGCTCTCGGCGACCTGGGTCTCCTGGCTGACGGCGTTGGTGTCCTCCAGCCAGTCCTGCCACTCGCTCTCGCCGTCGGCGCGCATGGGCGCGTTCAGCGAGGCGTCGGGGCCCGACAGCCGGCGGTTCATCGAGATTACTTCCTCGTCCAGCACGCCCAGCTTGGTGGCGATCAGGCTGACCTGGTCGGGGTGCAGGTCC
>NZ_JAUSLW010000003.1 GCF_030645195.1 Phenylobacterium sp.
GCTACGCCGACCTGCGCGGCGAGATCTCCAAGGCCATCGCCGGCTATGCGGACGACGTGCGCCAGCGGAACTTCCCCGGCCCGGCCGAGATCTATTTCGCCAAGGCCGCCAACACCTAGGCGAAGACCACGGCAGGCTCCGTCGTCGACTCCTCGGTCCTGGCGAGGTGGCCAAGCAAGCCTCCTTGCGCATTTCCCATCCAACGCTCATTTGCACGCGGGCTGGCGAGGCGTTTTCGTCGCCGCGATCTGGAGGACCATGTGGCGAAGGGATTCAAGGAGGCCGGCGAGAAGCCGCGGCGCTTCTACAAGCAGGTCGCCGTGGCGCCCGACGACGGCGGTTTCGCGGTCATGCTGGACAACCGCAACCTGCGTACCCCCAAGGCCGCCCTGATGGTCCTGCCGACCCGGGCCCTGGCCGATCTGGTGGCGGTGGAATGGGCGGCCCAGGGCGACCATATCGAGCTGGCGGTGATGCACGCCACCCGCCTGGCCAACACCGCGCTGGACGCCATTCCCGCCGCCCGCGAGGGCACGGCCGATCAGATCGCCCAGTACGCGGGCTCCGACCTGCTCTGCTACTACGCCCAGGACCCCGCGGTGCTGCTGGAGCGCCAGGTGCGCCACTGGGAGCCGGTGCTGGAGCGCGCCGAGCACGAATTCGACGTCGCCTTCGTCCGCGCCGCCGGCATCGTCCACCAGTCCCAGCCGGAGCAGACCCTGGCCAAGGTCAAGGCCATGGCGCTCACCCTCGATGACTTCGGCCTGGCGGGCGTCGCCTTCGGCACGGCCCTGTTCGGCTCGGCGGTCCTGGCCTTTGGCCTGTCGCGGGGCTGGATGACCGGGATCCAGGCCCTGGAACTGTCGCGCCTGGACGAGATCTTCCAGGAGGAGAAGTGGGGGATCGACGACGAGGCCGCCGAACGCACCGCCCGCCACATGGTCGAGGCCCAGATGCTGGAGCGTTGGTTCAAGGCCCTGGGGTGACCCTCCGTGAACTTGCGCGACCCCTCGGGCGCGACTAGGGCTTGCTCCCAGCACAGAGCGTTAAGAGGGGCCGGCCTTGAAGCATATCATCGAGGAGCTTGAGAAGCGTCGCAGCGAAGCCCGCCTGGGCGGGGGCGAACGGCGCATCGAGAGCCAGCACGCCAAGGGCAAGCTCACCGCCCGCGAGCGCCTGGACCTGCTGCTGGACGAGGGCTCCTTCGAAGAATTCGACATGTTCGTCGAACACCGCGCCACCGACTTCGGCATGGCCGACAACCGCGTCCCCGGTGACGGGGTGGTCACCGGCTGGGGCAATATCAACGGCCGCCTGGTCTTCGTCTTCTCCAAGGATTTCACGGTCTTCGGCGGGTCTCTTTCCAACGCCCACGCCCAGAAGATCGTCAAGGTGCAGCAGCAGGCCCTGAAGGTCGGCGCCCCGATCATCGGCCTGTTCGACGCCGGCGGCGCGCGCATCCAGGAGGGCGTCGACGGCCTGGCCGGATATGCCGACATCTTCCTGCAGAACACGCTCGCCAGCGGCGTCATCCCGCAGATCAGCGTGATCATGGGCCCCTGCGCCGGCGGCGACGTCTATTCGCCGGCCATCACCGACTTCATCTTCATGGTGAAGGACACCAGCTACATGTACGTCACCGGCCCCGACGTGGTCCGCACGGTGACCCACGAGGAAGTGACCCACGAGGAACTGGGGGGCTACCGGGTCCACGCCATGAAGTCCGGGGTCGCCGACGGCGCCTTCGAGAACGACCTGGAAGCCCTGACCCAAGTTCGGCGGCTGGTGGACTTCCTGCCGCTGTCCAACCGCGAGAAGCCGCCGGTCCGCGAGAGCTTCGACAGCGTCGATCGCGACGAGCCGAGCCTCGACACCCTGGTCCCGGCCAACCCCAACAAGCCCTACGACATGAAGGAGCTGATCCTGAAGGTCGTCGACGAGGCCGATTTCTTCGAGATCGCCCCGGACTTCGCCAAGAACATCATCTGCGGCTTCGCCCGCATGGACGGCCAGACCATCGGCGTCGTCGCCAACCAGCCCCAGGTGCTGGCCGGGGTTCTCGACATCGATTCCAGCCGCAAGGCCGCCCGCTTCGTGCGCTTCTGCGACGCCTTCGAGATCCCGCTGGTGACCTTCGTCGACGTGCCGGGCTTCATGCCCGGCACCAAGCAGGAGCAGGGCGGCCTGATCCGTCATGGCGCCAAGCTGCTGTTCGCCTATGCCGAGGCCACGGTTCCCAAGGTGACCCTGATCACCCGCAAGGCCTATGGCGGCGCCTATGACGTGATGAGCTCCAAGCACATCCGCGGCGACGTGAACTACGCCTGGCCCACCGCCGAGATCGCGGTCATGGGATCCAAGGGCGCCGTGGAGATCATCTTCCGCGCCGAGATCGGCGACCCCGACGCCATCGCCGCCCGCGAGGCCGAGTACAAGACCCGCTTCGCCAACCCCTTCATCGCCGCCAGCCGCGGCTATATCGACGACGTCATCAAGCCCCACAACACCCGCAAGCGCATCGCCCGCTCGCTGAAGAACCTGCGGGGCAAGGTGCTCACCAACCCCTGGAAGAAGCACGACAACATCCCGCTTTAGGGCGCTACGCCGCTGGCGCCGCGCCTTGATCCAGGACAAGGCGCGGCGCGACCGACTCCTGGAGGGGTGGAAGTCGCATGAACGTCCTGGCCCAGCAGCTTCTCATCTCGACGCTCATCGTCTCGGCGACGGTGGTGATCCACCTGCTGGGCCTGGACGCCCTGCAGATGCTTCTGCGCCTGCACCTGGAGCGGTTCACCCGCTGGATTCACCTGGACCGCATGATCATCCCCCTGGGCATCGTCCTGGGGCTCTTCGTGGTGCACGGGCTGGAGATCTGGCTCTACGCCCTGGTCTACTGGAAGATGGGCATGCTCGAGACCCTTGAGAAGGCGCTCTACTTTTCCACCAGTTCCTACTCCACGGTCGGCGAGACCGGCGCGATCCTGCCCGAGCGCTGGCGCATCGTGGGCGTGCTGGAGGCCATCAACGGCATGTTGCTGATCGGCTGGTCCACGGCCTTCCTGTTCCAGATCCTGCACCACCTGATGTGGAACGACGGCGACGACCATCCCCTGCCCAGGGGCGCCATCGCCCACAGGGCCAAGACGCCCGGAGCAAGCCGCCCGTCCTCGGGCGATCAGGCCTAGAGCATGTCAGGCGGAAGTGGATACCGGTTCGGCCGCCCGACGTGCTCCAGTACTTTGAATCTAGACCCTTCTTGCCGTTTCAGATGAGTCCATCTGAAACGGTCAGGGTCTAGGGCCGCCGAGGTGGCCGGGGATGTCTTCCAGGCTTGGATCGACCGCTGGCGGCTGACCCCGGACGGGGAGCCGTTCACCAGCATTGGGGGACGGCTCCTGCCTGTCCGCCAGGATGGCGTGGCCGCCATGCTCAAGGTCAGCCACGCGCCCGAGGAGATCGCTGGCGGCGTCCTGATGGCCTGGTGGGACGGCCAGGGCGCGGCCCCGGTCCTGGCTCACGAGGGCGAGGCCCTGCTGATGGTTCGCGCCACCGGGACGGGGTCGCTGGCGGACATGGCTCGGAATGGCCGTGATGACGAGGCCACCCGCATCATCTGTGCGGCCCTGGACGGCCTTCACGCGCCGCGCGCCGGACGGCTGCCCGCTAGCCTCAGGCCTCTACCTGACTGGTTCCGCCAATTGGAGCCCACTGCAAACCAGCACGGCGGCATTCTGTCCAAGTCCTTGGCCATGTCGAAGGCTCTCCTCGCCGATCCACGGGAGGTCTGCGTCCTGCACGGCGACGCCCACCACGGCAATTTCCTGGATTTCGGGGACCTCGGCTGGCTGGCCATAGACCCCAAGGGCCTGATCGGCGATCGGGGCTTCGACTACGCCAATGTCCTGTGCAACCCGGACCTGGCGACGGCGGTGGCGCAGGGGCGGATCACGCGCCAGGCGACGGTGGTCGCCGAGGCCGCCGACCTCGACCCGCTGCGGACGATGCAGTGGCTGCTGGCCTATGCCGGCCTGTCGGCCGCCTGGACCCTGTCGGACGGGAACGACCCGGCCGGCGCCCTGCGGATTGCCGAGATCGCGGCGGCGGAGCTGGGGCTGTAGGCTCAGTAGAGCCGTTCGTTGACCTGACGGGTCGCGCGGCTGCTCATATAGCTGACCAGTTCCAACTTGAGGGCGGCGAGGTCGCTGGCGGCGGGGGCCAGCTTCGCGATCAGCGCGTTCCACACCTTCAGGCCCGCCCCCCTGTCCGCGCCCTTGGCGACATCCTGGGCCAGGGCCTCGATCAGGCCGGGGTCGATCGTGGCCCAGGCCGAGTCCAGCTGCTTGGGGTAGATGTTGGTCAGGATCTCCAGGCGCCGCTCGGCGATGAGCTGGCCGGTGTAGCCGGAGAAGGCGGACCCGGCGTGGGCCATGGCCGCGTCGCTGACCCTGCAGGCGGTCAGGGCGACGCCGAACTGCGCGTCTGTGAAATGATCCATCATATCGGGCCGTCGGTCCTTCAGCCCGGCGAGGAGATAGTCGTCGCGCGCCGTCCCCGGCAGGTGATCCCAGATGCACTTGGCGTCACCCGCGGCTGCGGGGCTGGCCAGGGACAGGATGCCGATCAGGATGAGGACGCGGAGAGGCATGGGGACCTGCCAGGGCTGGGACGCCGGGCGTCCGAGAGGTCATCCTACAGCGGAGCTTCCCCATCCGCCATGAAATCAATGGCCTAGCCGCGTCAGCTCGCGGCCGTCGCCAGATGCTGGTTGTCGCCCCGCCGCAGCGGATCGCGCAAGGGGTGGTCGTTCTGGACGAACTCCAGGGAGATCGAGTTGATGCAGTAGCGCAGCCGGGTCGGCGGCGGGCCGTCGGGGAAGACGTGACCCTGGTGGCTGTCGCAGCGGGCGCAGCGGGTCTCGATGCGGATCATCCCGTAGCTGACGTCCTTCACCGCCACCACGTGGGCCTCGTCGAGGGGGGCGAAAAAGCTCGGCCAGCCGGTGCCGCTCTCGAACTTGGTCTTGGCCTGGAACAGGGGCAGGCCGCAGAGCCGGCAGCAATAGGCGCCGTCCTCCTTGTTATCCAGCAGGCCGCCGCAGAACGGGGCCTCGGTGCCGTGGTGCAGCAGGACATCGGCCTCCTCGCGGGTGAGGTCGGCCTCAAGGCGCTTGCGTTCCGCTGCGTCGGGAGGTGTCAGGTCGAAACCGGACGGGGAGAGGGTGGCTTCTGGCGTGCTCATGGGGTCCAATCTATGGTCTCTCCCCACAGTACGGAAGCACCCCAGGGGAGGTTACGTTCATGATCGGCCACAGAAATTCCGCCATTGGCCCCGCAGCCCGAAAACTGCGCTAAGACGGCTCCCATGTTCTCAAAGATTCTGATCGCCAACCGCGGCGAGATCGCGGTCCGCATCATCAAGACCTGCCGTCGGATGGGTATCGCCACGGTGGTCGTCTATTCCGAGGCCGACGCCGATTCCATGGCCGTCGAGATGGCCGACGAGACGGTGTTCATCGGGGCCGCGCCGGCCTCCGAAAGCTATCTCGTCGCCGACAAGATCGTCGCCGCGGCCCGCGAGACGGGCGCGGAGGCCATCCATCCCGGCTTCGGCTTCCTGTCGGAGAACGCGTCCTTCGCCCGTCGGCTGGAGAAGGAGGGCATCGTCTTCATCGGTCCCAACCCCCACGCCATCGAGGCCATGGGCGACAAGATCGAGAGCAAGAAATTCGCCACCAAGGCCAAGATCTCCGTGGTCCCCGGCCACGTCGGCGAGATCGACGACACCGCCCACGCCATCAAGATCAGCGAGGACATCGGCTATCCGGTGATGATCAAGGCCTCGGCCGGCGGGGGCGGCAAGGGGATCCGGGTCGCCTGGAACCGCAAGGACGTCGAGGAGGGCTTCCCGGCGGTGAAGGCCGAGGCCAAGTCCAGCTTCGGCGACGACCGCATCTTCATCGAGAAGTTCATCGAGAGCCCGCGCCACATCGAGATCCAGGTGATGGGCGACAAGCACGGCAATGTCGTCCACCTGTTCGAGCGCGAGTGCTCCATCCAGCGCCGCAACCAGAAGGTCATCGAGGAGGCGCCTTCGCCCCTGCTCGACGAGGCGACCCGCGCGGCCATGGGCGCCCAGGCCGTGGCGCTCGCCAAGGCCGTCAACTACGACTCGGCCGGCACCGTCGAGTTCGTCGCCGGCCAGGACAAGAGCTTCTTCTTCCTGGAGATGAACACCCGCCTGCAGGTGGAGCACCCGGTCACCGAGCTGATCACCGGGGTGGACCTGGTGGAGCAGATGATCCGCTCGGCCTATGGCGAGAAGCTGGCCTTCGCGCAGAAGGACCTGGCCATCAAGGGCTGGGCCATCGAGAGCCGCATCTACGCCGAGGACCCCTATCGCGGCTTCCTGCCCTCCATCGGCCGCCTGGTGCGCTACTACCCGCCGGAAGAGGGCGCGATGGGCGACATCATCGTGCGCAACGACGCCGGCGTCCGCGAGGGCGACGAGATCTCGATGTTCTACGATCCCATGATCTCCAAGCTGTCCACCTGGGCGCCGGAGCGGCTGGCGGCCATCGACGCCATGGGCCGGGCCCTGGAGGACTTCCACATCGAGGGCCTTGGGCAGAACATCCCCTTCCTGGCCGCGGTGATGGACCAGGAGCGGTTCCGAAGCGGGCAACTGTCGACCAACTACATCAAGGACGAGTTCCCCGAGGGCTTCATCGGGACCCCGCCCACCGACTGGCAGCGGGACCTGGTCTCGGCCGTGGCCTGCGCCATGCACCGCATCGTCACCGCCCGCTCCGCGCCCCAGTTGCTGCGCGACGAGTGGATCGTCATCGCCGGCCTCGACAAGCGCCTGGTGCGCCTCTCCAACGGCGGGGCGGCCTATCAGGTGGAGTACGTGAACGAGAACCGGGCGCTGACCCTCACCGACGTCGACTGGCGGCCGGGCAAGCGCGTCTTCCGCGGCGTGCTGGATGGCAAGGCCTTCACCGTGGCGGTCAAGCCCGCCGCCGAGGGCTTCGTGGTCCGCCACCGGGCCACCACCCTCAACGTCCTGGTCCTGACCCCGCGCTCGGCCGAACTGCACGAGAAGCTGCCGGCCAAGAAGGCCGCCGACACCTCCAAGATGATCCTCTCGCCCATGCCGGGCCTGGTGGTCACCCTGGACGTCATCCCGGGCCAGCTGGTCCGGGCCGGGGAGGCGGTCTGCGTGGTGGAGGCCATGAAGATGCAGAACATCATCCGCGCCGAGCGGGACGGCACCGTGAAGACCGTCGGCGCCAAGGCCGGTGATTCGGTCGCCGCCGACGAGGTGCTGGTGGAGTTCGCGTGATCGCCGCGCCGTCCTATAGTGGCGGCCTCGATTCACGGGGACGCCGGGCATGAACGCCGACTGGGGCGCGCTGTTCTTTACCGCCGACGGCCGGCTGGCGCGCACGCCCTTCCTGATCGGGGCGGCGGTGCTGATCGCGCTGGCGGCCATCTATGAGGCCGTGGCCGGCGTCACCCTGCACTGGCTGACGGGGTGGTTCGTCTATCCGGCCCTGATCTATGGCGGGGCCTGCGTGCTCTCCAAGCGCCTGCACGACCGCGGCAAGTCCGGCTGGTGGGCGGCGGTGATCCTGTTCGCCCTGGTGGCGGTCTGGCAGCCCCCCCTGAACCCCGCCGACGTCCTGCTCACCGTCCTGCTGCTCTGGGCGGCCGTGGAGCTGGGGGTCATGCCCGGCGAGCAGGGGACCAACCGCTACGGCGCCAATCCGCTGAGGACGGCCGCGGTGGCGTAGGGCGCCCTTTTCCTCCCCTGTCGCGAAGCGAACGGGGGAGGGGGACCATCCGAAGGATGGTGGAGGGGGCGGCCCTATCCACCACGCCCGGTCTCGCCCCCTCCACCACGCTTCGCGCGGTCCCCCTCCCCGATGAATGTGGGAGGAAAGGGAAGTGTCAGATCGGCGCCTCGACCCGCTTCACCGGCCCGAACACCTCCGTGAAGGCCTCCATCAGCGCCGCGTCGGCCTCGTCCAGGGTCACGGGCCGACCCAGGTCCACCAGGCTGGTCACCCCGTGCTCGGTCTGGCCGCAGGGGACGATGCCGGAGAAGTGCGAGAGGTCGGGCTCCACGTTCAGCGAAACGCCGTGGAAGGACACCCAGCGGCGCAGCTTCACCCCGATGGCGGCGATCTTGTCCTCTCGAATCGGGGCGCCGGAGACCTTGCGTTCCACCCAGACGCCGACCCGACCCTCGCGAATCTCTCCGGTCACGTTGAACCGGGCGAGCGCCCCGATGATCCAGGCCTCCAGGCCAGCGACGAAAGCGCGCACGTCGCGGCGCCGGGCGGTGAGGTCCAGCATCACATAGGCCACTCGCTGGCCCGGGCCGTGATAGGTGAACTGCCCGCCGCGGGCCGAGGGGAAGACCGGGAATCGGTCCGGCTCCAGCAGGTCGGCCGATTTGGCCGAAACTCCGGCCGTATAGAGGGGCGGGTGCTCCAGCAGCCACACCAGCTCCCCGGCCGAGCCGTCGGCGATGGCCGCCGCGCGGGCCTCCATGGCGGCCACGGCGGCCTCGTATCCCACATAGCCGGGCGACACCGCCCAGCCGGTCGGCGCGCCGTCGGCCCTTGCGAAATAAGGGGGCGCGGCTTGTGCATTTAACGACCGGTCAAGCATGTCAGCGCCAATGTGGGCCCAAGGATCGAGGGGCGCAAAGCCCCCTTTGATTTCTTAGAGTTTTTTGATGGGTGGGGTTTTGGGTCAGGTTAACGCCGTCAATGTCGAGATTTCGGTGGTGCTGGGTCGCTCCACCCTGCCCATGCAGCAACTGCTGCGGATGGGCCGGGGTGCGGTGATCCCGCTGGACGCCAGTGTCAACGAAGAGGTGTGGATCCTGGCCAATAACCACCCCGTGGCCCGTGGAGAGATCCAGATCAACGAGGATCGCATCTCCATCGCAGTCACCCGCGCGGCCGATGTTTACGACTATATGGCCGGCGGCTAGCCACAACGCTTCACAAACGCTCGGGGGTTTGCTACCTGCCGCGCCTCACCACGAGCGGTCGTGGCGGAATTGGTAGACGCGCAGCGTTGAGGTCGCTGTGGGGCAACCCGTGGAAGTTCGAGTCTTCTCGACCGCACCAGTGAATCAGGGTCTTTCGC
>NZ_JAUSLW010000042.1 GCF_030645195.1 Phenylobacterium sp.
GGTCGAGACGTTTCCCGAGGGAATGCGCCACTTTCTGACCTGCTATCCGTTCGACGGGCGCCACGCGCACACGACTCTGGCCATGCTGCTCACCCGCCGGCTGGACCGGCTCGGCATCGGACCGCTGGGGTTTGTCTGCAGTGACTATTCAATGGCCATCTGGTCGCTGCGCCCCATGGACGGGCTCGACCTCGACGCCCTGTTCGAGGAGGACATGCTGGGCGACGACCTCGAGGCCTGGCTGGACGAGAGCTTCCTGATGAAGCGCGCGTTCAAGGGCTGCGCCCTGATCTCCGGGCTGATCGAGCGGCGGATGCCCGGGCTGGAGAAATCCGGACGGCAGGTGACCTTCTCGACGGACCTGATCTACGACGTGCTGCGCCGCCACCAGCCGGATCACCTGCTGCTGCGGTGCGCCCGCGAGGACGCCGCCACCGGCCTGGTGGACGTGGCCCGCCTGGGGCAGCTGCTGGCCCGCATCAAGGGCAAGATCCGCCATGCGGCCCTGGATCACCTGTCGCCCTTCTCCGTCCCCATCCTGCTGGAGATCGGCAAGGAGCGGACGCCGGGCCAGGCCGGCGAGATGATCCTGGCCGAGGCCGAGGGCGACCTGATCGCCGAGGCCCTGGCATGAGCGCCTTGGCCGAGACCCGCCACGTCTATGCCTGGGGGCCCAGTTCCTGCGGCGGGCTGCGCACCACGCTGTCGGGCGCCGCGGTGACCTTTCGCGCCAGCGGCGCCCTGTGGATCGAGGCGCAGGCCATGCTGGTGGTGGCCGACCTGCACCTGGAGAAGGGCAGCGCCTACGCGGCCCGGGGCCAGATGCTGCCCCCCTACGACACCCGCGACACCCTCAAGCGTCTGACCGCCGAGGTCGCGGCGACGCAGGCATCCGCCGTGGTGCTGCTGGGGGACACCTTCCACGACCGCGCCTCGGAGGACCGGCTGGCCGGGGACGACGCCGAGCAGCTGCGCGCCCTGGCAGGCCTGACCCGCCTGATCTGGGTGATCGGCAACCACGACGCCGACGGACCCCGCGCCCTGCCCGGCGAGGTGGCCGACGAACTGAGCGTGGCCGGCCTGCTGCTGCGGCATGAACCCCAAGGCGGGCTGCAGCCCGGCGAGGTGGCCGGCCACCTGCATCCCTGCGCCAAGGTCACCGCCTCGCGCGGCACGGTGCGGCGGCGCTGTTTCGTCACTGACGGCGAGCGGCTGGTGGTCCCGGCCTTCGGCGCCTATGCGGGCGGTCTCAACATTCGCGACCAGGCCTTCGCCGGCCTCTTCGCACGCGATCCCCTGTGCGGGGCCCTCGGATCGGGCCGGGTGCATGCGGTGGGCTGGCGATCCGTCGTCGGGGACTGATCCCCTGGAGCTGTTCCCGTTTCGAATGAGTCGAAACGGGGCTCCAGAGTCCTGACTTGGTCGCTCTTCCTGATCGCCTGACTTGATCCCAAGTCAGGCGGGAAACGCTCTAGAGTTTCATCGCCTGTTCCAGGGCCATGGCCAGGGACACCGAGGCCCCCAGGGTCAGCACCGTCATCAGCCGCGGATAGCGGGCCGGCACGTCGGGGGCGGTCTGGTCGAACAGCCACTGGACGATGAAGGCGCCCATCAGGCCGGTGATGATCCAGGAGGTCGGGATATCGCCACGGGCGACGATCAGGCCAAAGCCCACGATGGGCGAGATGATCGAGCCTGCCAGCCTCTGCCAGCGGGGAGTCTCCAGGCTGGTCTCCAGTCCCCAGCGGATGCCCCCCAGGAAGCCCAGCATGATCGCCGACCAGGCCAGCAGGACGTTCAGGGCGTGCCCCGACCAACTCGCCGGGCCATAGGCGTAGATGATCGCCGAGATCGGGAAGGCCGAGAGACCGACCAGGGCGATGGCCCACATGGGCTTGGGCGCGGAGGTCTCGGCGTCCATCAGGCGTCAGTTCCTCCGGAAGGTGACCGAGGCGGCCCAGCCCGCGCCGAGCGCCAGGGCCATTGAAACCAGGCCATATAACCATGGGCTACGATGGGCGAAGAGGTAAAGGGTTCGCTCCACCCCCGCCTTCTCCACCGTCAGGGTGCGGACCTTGCGCGACACCGGTTGGCCGTCCTGGAAGAGGATGATCTCGGCCTGGTAGGTTCCGATGGGGGCTTCGGTGGGCAGATCGATCTCGGCCTTGAACAGGCCCTTGTCGACGAAGGTCACGCCGCGATCGTTGGCGTCATAGAGGCTCGCGGCCTCCTTCAGGCGCACCACCGCCCTGCGCCAGTCCAGATAGTCGCCCCCCAGCCGGCTCACCACCACGTCGCGGACGCCGTAGCGGGTCTCGATGCGCTCCTCGAAGGGGGCGTTGATGGCCAGGTGGTCGATGCCCGCGCCCAGCCGGCGCAGGGTCCCGAAGCCGGCGATCTGATCGAGCGGCCGGGTGGAGGCCGTGATGTAGAAGCCGGGCGCGCCGCGGAACACCACCGGGCGGCTGTTGACCCAGACCCCGGCCACCTTGGTCTTGCGCGCGATGCGGATCGGCTGCTCGGGGCCGCGCACGATCACCACCACATCGCTGGGCTTGGTGGTGGGATCGAAGACCGCGCCATAGAGGACGATGCGGGCGCCGTGGAAGCCCGAGGTCACCCGCACCCGGGTGGCGGTGAGCGCCGCCGAGACCGCCGCCGGCGAGGCGGTGAGCTGGGGGGCCGTGGGGGACGGGATGTCGAGCGCCATCAGCCGGCTCCCGTCATCAGGACGAAGGCCTCGTCCGGGGTGAAGAACAGGCCCAGCCCCATGCGCAGCCCCACCAGCAGCACGATCAGCGCCAGCAGGGCGCGAAGCTCCTCGGCCCGGAACCGCGAGGAGGCCTTGGCGCCGAGTTGGGCGCCCAGGACCCCGCCCACCAGCAGCAAGGTGGCCAGCACGATGTCGACGGTCTGGTTGCGGCCGGCCTGCAGCACCCCGGTGAGCGAGGTGGTGATGATAATCTGGAACAGGCTGGTGCCCACCACCACCCCGGCTGGCATCCGCAGGATGTAGACCATGGCCGGGACCAGGATGAAGCCGCCCCCCACCCCCATGATCGCCGAGAGCACCCCCACGAAGACCCCCAGCAGGATCGGCGGGATGACGCTGATGTAGAGGCGCGAGCGCGGGAAGCGCATCTTCAGGGGCAGGCCATAGAGCCAGGGCGGGCGGCGGTCGCCCCGCGGCTTGGGGGGCTGGCCGCTGCGGCGGCGCAGGATCGCCTGCAGCGACTCCACCAGCATCAGGCCGCCGATGACGCCCAGGAAGATCAGATAGGAGAGCGCGACCACCAGGTCGGCCTGGCCCAGCAGGCGCAACCAGCGGAAGATCTCGACCCCGACGATGGAGCCCGCCGCACCGCCGGCCGCCAGGATGCCGCCCATCCGGAAGTCCACCGCCCGCTTGCGGGTATAGGAGATCACGCTGGAGGTTGAGGAGGCGGCCACGTGATTGGCCATGCTGGCCACGGCGACCGCGGGGGGAATGCCCATCAGCACCAGGACCGGCGTCATCAGGAAGCCGCCGCCGATGCCGAACAGGCCCGAGATGAAGCCGACGAGCGCGCCGAGCGCCACCAGGAGCGGAGCATTGACCGAGACTTCGGCGATGGGAAGGTAGAGGTCCACGGTCGCCCCTTATCGCGCCCAGACTAAAAGATTTAGAGCCGGATTCAGGCCTCAAGATGAAGCCGGCCGGCTCTAGGCTCTCATCGGGTGAAGACGGAAAGCCTGGAAACCGTCGTCGGATCGAGCTGGCCGGTGGGCGACATGCCTTGGTCGCGTTGGTAGGCGGCCACCGCCAGCTTCAGGGCGCCGGACGCACTGCCGTCGGTGGGCCCCTGATAGTAGCCGAGTCGCGAGAGGGCGCGTTGGGCGGTGATCACGGTGGGGGACGCCGCGCCCACGGCGGCGGTGGCGGTCGGCGCCACCGAGGGATTGGGCTGGGCGGCGCGGAAGGCCGCCGCGGCGCGCTCGGCCACGGTGCGGGCGTCCGGAGTCAGGCCAGAGGCCACCCGCTGGGCGCTGGAGCGGGCCTCGCCGTCGCCGGTGCGGGCGGCGATCAGGTACCACTTGTAGGATTCCGCCGCGTTCTGGCTGACCCCCAGGCCCTGCTCGTAGAGGGCGGCGAGGTTGTACTGGCTGTCCACCAGACCAAGGTCGGCGGCGCGGCGGAACCACTGGGCCGCCGTGGTGGAGTTCTTCGGCCCGCCGGCGCCGGAGATGTAGGAGATCCCCAGGTTGTGCATCGCCTTGGGGTCGCCCCCCTCGGCCGCCCGCTCGGTCCAGCGGCGGGCCTCGATGAGGTCCTTCTTCACCCCGCCCGTGCCGTTCTCATAGAGCTTGGCCAGGTAGAACTGGGCCGGCGCGTGGCCGAGATTGGCCACGGTCTTGAGCTGATCCAAGCCGCCCGGCTGCTTGGCCTCGACGGCCGCCGCGGCGGCGGCGAAGCGCTGGGCCAGATCGGCCGCCGGCGGGGTTCCGGGCGCGATGGGTTGGGGAGACAGCGCGATGGCCACCCGAGGGCCGTCGCCGAAGGGCGTCGTGTCGGCCTCCGGCGCCATGATCTCCTCGGAGCGGCCGCCGTTCAGGGAGGCCAGGGCGTCGGCCACCCGCTTGGGCGGGGCGCCGCCGGGCTTGCCGTCCATCAGCATGAAGCTGGCGGTGGCCAGGCTCAGGCAGGCCGCGCCGCCCACCACCATCAGGGCGGTCTGCAGGGAAGACCCGGCGCGGCGCTTTGGCCGGGCGCCGAAGCTCGCGAACAGCGAGGTTCCGGGCTCCTTGGCGACCTTTTCGGCCTTGGCCTTCTTTTCCCTGGCCGGTTTGATCCGCTTGGCCTTGCCGTCGTTCTGCACCGCGGCGCGGGCGGCGGCGCGGGCCTGCTCGATCACCTCGCGGGTCGACAGCGGACGGCCGGGTTCCGGTGCCGCCACGGTGTTGGAGCCCAGGGGCTCCTCGTAGATCTCGGGCGGCTCTTCGTCTTCGGAGAGGTCCTCGCCGATGGGGGCGAAGCCGTCGGCGGCCTCGAAATCCTCGGCGTCGAAGGCGGGGCGCTCGGCCTCCCCCAGGAAGGGCTGGCCAGGGAAGCCGGCGGGGGCGTCCGGGCCGGTCTCCGGCGGGGCGAAGGCCTGGCGCGCCAGGGGATCGGCGGAAGGTTCGGCGGGCCCGAAGCTCGGGAAGGGATCGGGACCGAAGGGCGACAGGGGCTCGGGCGCGACGACCGGCGCCCGCACGACCGGGGCGGCGGCCACCTGTTCCGACAGCCGGCGGTGAGACTCGCCCAGGCGCGCGTCGATCTTCTCGCGCGCTTCCTCCAGCATGCGGGCGGTGCGTTCCTCGCTCTGGCGGATGCGCTCCACCAGGTCGTCGGAGGCGCGCTCGCTGCGCTGATTCATGCGCTCGGTGACGCGGGCCACCTGTTCGCCGACATCGTCGATGGCCTGGGCCGAGCGGCGCTCGGCGTTGGCGATGCGTTCGGAGAGCTTCTCGGTGATCCGGCCGATCTCGGCGCCCAGGCGCTCCAGGGCCTCGGCGTGGACGCTGTCGGTGCGCCCGAGCTTGGTCTCCATGGCCTGGGCGATCCGGGCCACCTCGCCGCCCACCGTTTCGATGGCGTCGGCGCTGCGGTGCTCGGTCGCCTGGACCCGGCGATTGAGGTTGTCGGCCACGGTCAGGACCTCCCGGCCCATCTTCTCGATGGCCTGGGCCGAACGCTGCTCGGCCAGGCGGACATGATCGCTCATCTCGGCCAGCTTGCGCTCCATGCGGTCGAAACGACCCTCGGCCGAGACCTGGAGCTTCTGGGCGATCTCGCCGCGGGCGGCGTCGACCCGGCGGGTGAGGTTGGCGGCCAGTTCCTCCAGCCGCTTGTCGATGGCCGGTGAGGCGCCGCCCTCCACCACCCGGATGCGACCGTCGAGGTTGGAGAAGGCGTCCTTCAGACCCTCCATGGCCGCGGCGGTGCGGGACTCGGCGTCGGCCAAGCGGTCGCCGACCCGGGTGACCACCTCCTCGATCAGGGTCGTGGGATCGCCGCCGCCGCGGGACTCGACCTCGTTCACCCGCTCGCGCAGGGCGGTCAGGGTCTCGCGGGTGCGGTTCTCGCCTTCGTAGAGATGGTTGGCGACCTTGCCGAGCGCCTGCTCCAGGGCCCGAAGCGCCTCGGCCGACCGGGGGCCGGCGGCCTCCTGCTCGACCCGGCGGATGCGCTCGGCCAGGCGGGCCTGCTCGGTCTTGGTCTCGTCGACGGCGCCCTCGAAGCGCGCGGCCACGGCGACGTTCTCACGCTCGGCCAGTTCTATGCGCGACAGGGCCTCGCGGACGGAGTGCTCCACAGCGGAGATGGCCAGGCCGGCGCGGCCCTCGGAATGCTCGATGCGATCGGTCAGGCGGTCGAGCGCCATGGTGACGCGGCCGATCTCGTCGGCAGGGTGCTCGGGCGCCTCGTAACGGCTGGCGGGTTCGGGGACTGGCGGCGCCTGGGGCCGGGGGACCTCGGCGCGGGGCGGCTCGACATAGACAGGCTCGGCGCGCGGGGCTTCGGTGAGGAAGGCTTCGGGCCGGACAGGCTGGTGGTCCTGGCTCTGACGTTCGGTGAAATAGGTTTCGGAGGTGACTTCCTCGGGACCCTCGTCCTCGAGGATCATCCGGTTCAGCCATTCACCCAGAGTCATGCCGGAGCGCCGGGCGAGGTCCTTGGCGACCTCCCGGGCTTTGGGGTCGATCCCTTTGACGCTCCATGGCGTCCCCGAGCTCATACCGAATCGTTCTCCAAAGGATCGACTTCGGACGCTAGCTACCGATCCTTGGGGTGTAAACGCGACGTTAACGCTAGATATAGCGTCGGGAACGATTGGCTGTGGATGAACTTCGCGCCCGGGGAACCCAGGCGGGGCCGGGGATGGCGTCGTTCCGAAGGTCAAGTCGCGAAGCGACTTTGCGGTGGCCGCCTGCCTGCGCTACGCCGTCGCACATGACGCTTCCCGTGACCCTCGGACTGATCGCCGCGGCCGTGGCCATCGCGCTCCTCGCCGGCTGGCGCGGCGCACAGCCGCCCAATCCGCTCAAGGGCGTGCGCATGGCGCCCCATCGCCTGATCATGGTGACGGCGGCGGCGGCGGCCCTGATCCTGCTGGTCCACCTGGTGAACCTGCTGGGGGTGACCACCGGGCGCTAGGTCAGGCGGCCATCGAAGGCGCCTCGGGCTCCTCGGCCTTCTTCGGGCGTTTGGCGAGGCCGGCCACCCCACCGGAGGAGAGCAGGCCTACATCGGCCAGCAGCAGGGGGATGGCCCACTTGCGCGGGGCGGCGATGTAGCGGGGCTGCCAGACCGGGTCGTACTTGTCCTTGTACCGGCGCACGCCCTGGAAGTTGTAGATCTCCTCGGCGTGCTCAAAGAACAGGTTTCCGACCCGCGACATCACCGGGGCTAGGGGCCGGTCTTCCAGCCCCGCCAAGGGGGCCATGCCGAACTCGACGGCCTGGTAGCCCTGGGCGCGGCCCCACTCGATCAGCTCGACGAACAGATAGTCCATGATGCGCTTGGGCGCCGCGGGACCGTAGCGCATCAGGTCCATGGAGAAGGACGTCTTGGCCGCCGTGGTCCAGAGCGTGGCGAAGGCGACGACGGCGCCGTTGAACCGGACCACCGCCACGGGGAACTCCGAGACATAGCCCGGGTGGAAACCGCCCATGGAGAAGCCCTTGTCGCCTCCGGCGTGGTCGGCCAGCCAGCTGTCGGAGATCGCGGCCAGGGCCGGGATAATGTCGCTGATCTCGTGCGGAGGCAGGACCTCGAAGGTGGCGCCTTCCTCGGCGGCCTTCCGCCAGGCGCGACGCAGATTGCCCCGCTTGGTGCCCTCGATGCGGAAGGTGTCCAGGGGCACCGCGGCGGTTTCGCCCACCTTCTGGATGGAGAAGCCCAGCTCCACCACATCGGGAAGGTGCTCGGCGCCGATGCCGTAGATGCCGGGCCGGGCGGCGTGGGCGTCGGCCAGCTCCCGGAACCGCCAGAGGAGTTCGAGCTGCTCGTCGCGCCGGCCCACGGGAGCGCCCAGGGCGATCCAGGAGCGTCCGCGGACCCCGAACATCAGGAAGCTGTCGCCGCTGGCCGAGAACAGGAACCGCTTGTCCCCCAGCAGGGCGACGTTCGAGCCGGGCTCGGCCACCTCCGCACGCGCCAGGATATGACGCACCCGCTGGAAGTCGCGATCGGCCTCCCCCACCACCGGAGGCGTGGCCGCCGTGGCCACCATCCGCCACAGGCCGAAGGCGAAGAGGGCGATGGCGGCGCCGGCCCAGGCGCGGATCGAGCGGGCGGCGTCGGCGTCCACCATCATCCGCCAGAAGGGC
Organism: Phenylobacterium sp.; assembly: GCF_030645195.1. GTDB lineage: Bacteria > Pseudomonadota > Alphaproteobacteria > Caulobacterales > Caulobacteraceae > Phenylobacterium. Next base: position 8,353 of record NZ_JAUSLW010000042.1, read on the forward strand.
TGGTCGGCGTAGTCGGCGTGCTGGAAGGACCACAGGCCCAGCAGCCCCGCCCCCATCAGGGCGGCGAAGGCCGAGGCCAGCCAGCCCGGAGTGATCTCCATGCGCGACAGACGCGCCGTGCGGGGGAAGGCCCGGCCGAACGGCAGCAGCAGGAAGGCGAGCCCCACCAGGAGCGCCGTCTCCTCCCAGACAAAGCCCTTCAGCAGGGAGAGCGGCGCGGCCAGCAGCAGGGCGCCCATGGTCGCGCCCCAGGCCGCTCCCAGCCGGGCGCGCAATCCGAAGGCCAGCATGACCAGGGTCAGACCCAGAATGGAGGAGAGGAAGTGGCTGACCTCGATCAGATAGACCGGCGTCACCTGATAGAGGCGCAGGAAGCGGTCGGGGACCGAGGGCGTGGCGCCCGAGGCCACCAGCATCACGCCGGCCGCCAGGGTCAGAACCGCGCCGATGAAGGGGGCGACCGCGAAGGCCGCCGGCTTCAGTTCTCGCCAGAATCTCATTCGCGGTCCGTGTGACGCCAAAAGGCCGGCCGCCATCATAGCCGAATTTTGAGCTTTAGGCCGGGTCAAACAAGCGTTTCGTTCCTTGCTCTTGAGGGCCCCGACGCTAATGTGGAGGGGCGAAAAGCTTGAGACCTCGGGAGGATTCCATGGCCGACTTCGGCGGCGGCGACATCGACGCGTTCCGCAAGGACGTCCGCGCCTGGCTGGAGGCCAACTATCCGGCCGAGCTGCGCGATCCCAAGGCCAAGACCGATCCGGAAGCCGTCTGGGGCGGCCGCGCCTTCGCCGGCGGCGACGATCCCCAGGCCGTCTGGACCAAGCGCATGGGCGAGAAGGGCTGGACCACCCCCACCTGGCCCAAGGAATACGGCGGCGGCGGTCTTTCTCCGCAGGAAGCCCGCGTCCTGGACCAGGAGCTGGCCGCCGGCCGCTATCGTCCCGGCGTCCTGGCCTTCGGCATCTGGATGCTCGGCCCAGTCCTGCTGGAATACGGCAGCGAGGAGCAGAAGAAGACCTTCCTGCCCCCCATCGTCCGCGGTGAGATCCGCTGGTGCCAGGGCTATTCCGAGCCGGGCGCCGGCTCCGACCTCGCCAGCCTCGCCACCCGCTGCGAGGACAAGGGCGACCACTGGCTGATTAACGGCCAAAAGGTGTGGACGAGCTACGCCGACAAGGCCGACTGGTGTTTCTGTCTGGTGCGGACCGATACGAGCAAGAAGCATGAGGGGATCAGCTTCGTGCTGATCGACATGGCGACGCCGGGGGTCGAGACGCGGCCTATCCAGTTGATTTCAGGGGAGAGTCCGTTCTGCGAGACCTTCTTCACGGACGTGAAGATCCCCAAGGGCCAGCTGGTGGGCAAGGTCAATGGCGGGTGGGAGATCGCCAAGCGGTTGCTGCAGTACGAGCGGCAGAACATCTCGGGCGGATTTGGTGGCGGCGGCGGCGCGGGTGGGTCGGCAGCGGATCTGCCGGTGGTGGCCAAGAGCTACAACGGGACCGATGACACCGGTAGACTGGCAGACAGCGACCTGCGCCAGCGGATCACCCGCAACGAGATGGATTTCCGCTCGCTGCGGATGACCATCGCGCGGACGGCGGCGGAGGCCAGGGCCAGCAATGGGCCCAGCGCGGCCACCTCCATCATCAAGTTCGCGGCGGCCGAGTTCGCCAAGGAGCGGTCGGAACTGATGGTGGAGTCCATGGGCCACCAGGGCCTGGGCTGGGCGGGCGACGATTACACGCCCGGCGAGCTGACGGCCACTCATGGCTGGCTGCGCTCCAAGGGCAATTCCATCGAGGGCGGCACCACCGAGGTGAACATCAATGTGGTGGCCAAGCGGGTGCTGGGCCTGCCCGATCCGAAGTAGAGGTTACCGGCGCCGCTCAATTTCCGGGCGGTGTCCTTCTTTCGATTTGAACGACTGATTTTCAGAAGGCGATTTTCCCATGGCTGACTTCGGCGGCGAGGACACCACCGCATTCCGCGCGGAGGCCAAGGCTTGGCTCGACGCGAACTTCCCGCAGTCCCTGAAGAAGAACCCGGCGGCCCAGCTCGCCGCGGCGATGGGCGGGACCGAGAGCCCCGACGCCAAGGCCTGGCGCCAGGCCATGGGCGCCAAGGGCTGGGGCACGCCGACCTGGCCGGCCCAGTACGGCGGCGGCGGCCTGAGCCGCGCGGAAGCCCGGGTGCTGGCCGAGGAGATGGCCAAGATCGGCGCCCGCAACCCCATCGGCGGCATGGGGGTGATGATGTTCGGCCCCACCCTGGTGGAGTACGGGACCGAGGAGTTGAAGCGCCAGCACCTGCCCGGGATCATCAAGGGCGAGGTCCGCTGGTGCCAGGGCTATTCCGAGCCGGGCGCCGGTTCCGACCTGGCGGGTCTTCAAACCCGGGCCGAGGACAAGGGCGACTACTGGCTGGTAAATGGTTCAAAAATTTGGACTTCTGGCGCAAATCTGGCCGACTGGTGCTTCTGCCTGGTGCGTACCGACACTTCAAAGAAGCATGAGGGCATCAGCTTCCTGCTGATCGACATGAAGACGCCGGGCGTCGAGGTCCGGCCGATCCGGCTGATCAACGGCACCTCGCCGTTCTGCGAGACCTTCTTCACGGACGTGAAGGTCCCCAAGGATCAGCTGTTCGGGCCGCTGAACGGCGGCTGGACGGTGGCCAAGCGACTGCTGCAGTTCGAGCGCGACAACATCTCGGCGGGTCTCGGCGGCGGCAATCTGGGCGCGGCCCAGGCGACCATGACCGTCAACGAAGCGGCCAAGCACTACATCGGCGTCGATGACACCGGTCGCCTGGCCGACACCGACCTGCGCCGCCGGATCACCGAGCACCTGATGGAGACCAGAGCCTTCCAGCTGACGGTGCGCCGGGCGGCCGACGAGGCCAAGTCCAACCAGGGGCCCTCCTCGGCCACCTCGATCATGAAATACGCCGGCGCCAAGATCGCCCAGGACCGCAACGAGCTGATGGTCGAGGCCATGGGCGCGGGCGGCCTGGGCTGGGAGGGCGAGGGCTTCGAGGGCAATGAACTGGCCACGGTGCGCGCCTGGCTGCGCTCCAAGGGCAACTCCATCGAGGGCGGCACCTCGGAGATCAATCTCAACGTGGTCTCCAAGCGCGTGCTGGGTTTACCGGACCCCAAGTAGGGGGACTCCGAACGGGCGTATTTTGTGTTATACTGATAGCTAAGAATTTGAATTTAAGGGAGAATTTTCATGGCAGATTTCGGAGGCGCTGATCTCGACGCTTTCCGCGCCGATGCGCGCGAATGGCTCGAGGCGAATTTCCCCAAGTCCCTGAGCAAGAATGTCGACGCTCAGCAGGCGGCTCTGATGAGCCCCGACAAGCCCACCGGCGACTTCGCCGCGTGGAAGGAGGCCATGGGCGCCAAGGGCTGGGGCGTTCCCACCTGGCCGGCGGCCTATGGCGGCGGCGGCCTGTCCCCCGCCGAGGCCCGCGTGCTGCAGGCCGAGATGGCCAAGATCGGCGCGGTCAACCCGATCGGCGGCATGGGCGTGGGCATGTTCGGCCCGACCCTGCTGGAATACGGGACCGAGGACCAGAAGCGCAAGTATATCCCTGACATCGTCACCGGCAAGGTCAGGTGGTGCCAAGGTTTCAGCGAGCCGGGCGCCGGTTCTGATCTGGCCTCCCTGCAGACGAAAGCTGAAGACAAGGGCGACCATTTCTTGGTGAATGGGTCGAAGATCTGGACGAGCGGCGGCCAATACGCCGACATGATCTTCTGCCTGGTCCGCACCGACAACACCAAGAAGCACGAAGGCATTTCCTTCGTGGTGTTCGAGATGCACCAGCCGGGCGTCGAGGTCCGTCCGATCCGCCTGATCGCCGGCTCCTCGCCCTTCTGCGAGACCTTCTTCACCGACGTGAAGGTGCCCAAGGAAAACCTGGTGGGTCCGCTGAACGGCGGCTGGACGGTGGCCAAGCGGCTGCTGCAGCACGAGCGCTCGGGCATGAACGGCGGCCGCGCCGGCCCGGTGGCCGAACCGGCCCTCGGCGTGGTGGCCAAGAAGTATGTGGGCGAGGACAGCCAGGGCCGCCTGGCCGACAGCGACCTGCGCACCCGCATCATCATGAACGAGATGGACAAGAAGGCGCTCGCGCTCACCGTCCGTCGCGCGGCCCTGGAGGCCAAGGGCAATTCCGGCCCCTCGGCGGCGACCTCGATCATGAAGAACGCCAACATGAAGGCCATGCAGGACCGGGCCGAGCTGACGCTCGAGTTCATGGGCCACCAGGGCCTGGGCTGGGAAGGCGCCGACTTCACGGCCGAGGAACTGGCCGCGGTGCGCGGCTGGCTGTCGGGCAAGGCGGGCTCGATCTATGGCGGCTCCAACGAGGTGCAGAGCAACATCATCTCCAAGCGGATTCTGGGGCTGCCTGACCTTACGCAAAGCCATTAGAGTGGGGTCATGTCGCCATCCGCGATGACGCGCGTCCGCCGTCCTTCTCCCCCTGCGGGAGAAGGTGGCCCTGCGGAGCAGGGTCGGATGAGGGGTTTCCCAGACCTCTCGGAAAGGCCGGGCGCAGCTCTCGTCGAGGGTCGCGCGACCCCTCATCCGTCGGGCCTCGGCCCGACACCTTCTCCCGCAAGGGGAGAAGGGCAACGAGTTTCTAGAGACCTGATTTTCAAGGAGACTTTTTAGATGGCAGACTTTGGCGGCGGCGACCTGGACGCCCTGCGCAACGAGGCCAAGGAGTGGATCGCGGCGAACTTCCCCGCGGGCCTCAAGGGCGCTCCGAACCCGATGATGCGGGAGGAGCGCTCCAAGCCCTCCCCCGAACAGGAAGCCTGGCGCAAGGCCATGGGCGAAAAGGGTTGGGGCGTCCCCACCTGGCCCAAGGCCTATGGCGGCGGCGGCCTGTCCCCGGCCGAGGCCCGCGTGATCCAGCAGGAGCTGGGCCGCGCCGGGGCCTATAACCCCATCGGCGGCATGGGCGTCATGATGTTCGGCCCGACCCTGCTGGAATACGGCACGGAAGAGCAGAAGCAGGAGCACATCCCGCCGATCGTCCGCGGCGACCTGCAATGGTGCCAGGGCTTCTCCGAGCCGGGCGCCGGCTCCGACCTGGCAAGTCTTCAGTGCAAGGCTGAAGACAAGGGTGACCATTTCGTCATCAACGGCCAGAAGATCTGGACGAGCGGCGCACAATTCGCCGACTGGTGTTTCTGTCTGGTCCGCACGGATACTTCGAAGAAGCATGAAGGCATCTCCTTCGTGCTGTTCACGATGCATCAGAAGGGCGTCGAAGTCCGCCCAATTCCTCTGATCGCTGGCAACTCTCCTTTCTGCGAGACCTTCTTCACCGACGCGATCGCCGACAAGAAGAACCTGGTGGGCCCGCTGAACGGCGGCTGGACCATCGCCAAGCGGCTGCTGCAGCATGAGCGCTCCGGCCTCAGCGGCGCCGGCGGCGGCGGCTTTGGCATGGGCGGCCGCGGCGTCGTGCAGATGGCCAAGGACTATGTGGGGGTCGATGAGACCGGCCGCCTGTCCGACAGCGACCTGCGCACCCGCCTGATCCTCAACGAGATGGAGGGTCGCGCCTTCCAGCAGACCGCCGTGCGCTCCATGATGGAATCCCGCTCGAACTCGGGTCCGTCCTCGGCGACCTCGATCATGAAGAACGCCGGCACCCACTGGATGCAGCAGCGCGCCGAACTGACCCTGGAGATCATGGGTCACCAGGGCCTGGGCTGGGAGGGCGACGACTTCACCGCCGAAGAGCTGATGGCCGTTCGCGGCTGGCTCGGCGGCAAGGCCACCACCATCTATGGCGGGTCGCAGGAGGTGCAGAGCAACATCATCTCCAAGCGCATCCTGGGCCTGCCGGACCTGACGCAGAACAACGGATGCGGTGCTCTTCCTAACGTCATCCCGGACGGCCGCCAGGCCGATCCGGGACCCAGGGGCCCGAGCAATCCCCCCTGGGTCCCGGCTCTCCGCTTCGCTTCGGCCGGGATGACGTGGGAGGGGACCCGCTTCCAAAGACAAACCAACTTTCGAGATTCAATAGGGAATTATTTGAAATGGCCGTTCTGAACGAAGAACAGAGCATGCTCCGCGACGCCGCGAAGAGCTGGACCCAGGAAAAGAGCCCGGTCACCGCCTTCCGCAAGATGCGCGATAGCGGTGTGGACATCGGCTACGACGCCAATGCCTGGAACGAGATGGCCGAGATGGGCTGGGCCGGGGTGATCATCCCCGAGGAATACGGCGGGTCCGACTTCGGCTACCTGTCCATCGGCCTGATCCTGGAAGAGCTGGGCCGCACGCTGACCGCCTCCCCGCTGCTGGTCTCCGCCGTCGGCGCGGCCTCGGCCCTGGTGCTGGGCGGCTCCGACGCCCAGAAGTCCGAGTGGCTGCCGAAGATCGCCGAGGGGACCGCCGTCGGCGCGCTCGCCGTCGATGAAGGCGCCCACCACAACCCCGCCAAGGTCGACACCACCTTCGCCGGCGGCAAGATCACCGGCAAGAAGAGCTTCGTGCTGGAAGGCTTCAAGGCCGACGTGCTGATCGTCTCGGCCAAGGGCCCGGACGGCGTCGGCCTCTACCTGGTCCGTGGCGATGACGCCGGCGTCAGCCGCACCCGTCTGGCCCTGGCCGACAGCCGCGGCGCGGCCAACATCGAGTTCAAGGGCGCGGCCGCCGAGCCCCTGACCGGTGGCGCCGAGCTGGTGGAAAAGGTCCTCGACCGCGTCCGCGCCGCCCTGTCGGCCGAGATGCTGGGCGCCGCCGTCCAGGCCTTCGAAGTGACCCTGGACTACCTCAAGGTCCGCGTGCAGTTCGGCCAGGTCATCGGCTCCTTCCAGGCCCTGCAGCACCGCGCCGCCAAGATGTTCACCGATCTGGAACTGGCCCGCTCGGCCGTCGAAGCCGCCCTCCAGGCGATCGACGCCGGCACCCCCGACGTGCCGGA
>NZ_JAUSLW010000047.1 GCF_030645195.1 Phenylobacterium sp.
CCCGGCACCGAGGGCGGAGTGACGCTGCACCACGCTGCGCCGAATTCAGCCGGCCAGGCCGAGGAGCTGGCGATCTACGACGCCGCCGAGCGCTACCGCGCCGAGGGTGCCCCGACGATCGTCTTCGCAGGCAAGGAGTACGGCTCGGGCAGCTCGCGCGACTGGGCGGCCAAGGGCACCAAGCTGCTGGGCGTCCGCGCGGTGATCGCCGAGAGCTTCGAGCGCATCCACCGCTCGAACCTGGTGGGCATGGGCGTCCTGCCCCTGCAGTTCCTGCAGGAAGGCTGGCAGAAGCTGAACCTGACGGGTGAAGAGATCGTCACCATCCGTGGCCTGACCGAGCTCTCCCCGCGCCGTCAGCTGACGGTGGAGATGTATCGTCCGTCGGACGGCCGCATCGCCCGCTTCCCGGTCCGCTGCCGGATCGACACCCCCACCGAGCTTGAGTACTTCAAGAACGGCGGCGTGCTGAACTACGTGCTCCGCAACCTCGCGAAGTCCGCGGCCTAGAGCTGTTGGACCAGGCGGCGGGCAAGTCCCGTCGCCTGGTCACACCTTGTTGAAACCCCCCCACCAACGAAGTCCGGTTAAGTGCGCGCCAATGCGAAACGTCGCGCTTTTCAGTCTGCTGGTCGCCGCCCTGCCGCTCGCCGCGCAGGCCAGGCCGCCGGTGGTGGTCGAACTCTACACCGCCCAGGGGTGCGCCTCCTGCGGCGAGGCGAACGCCTATGTCGACAAGCTGGCCGACAAGCCCGGCGTGCTCGTCCTGACCTTCCCCGTCGACTACTGGGACTATCTCGGCTGGGCCGACACCTTCGCCAAACCCGAATTCGCCGAGCGCCAGAAGGCCTATGTGGCCCGCCTGGACCTGCGGGAACCCTATACCCCCCAGGTGGTGGTCGACGGCCGCGCCCAGGCGGGCGGCCTGCAGACCGACAAGATCGACAAGCTGGTAGCCGACGCCGCCCAGGCCGCGCGCCGCGCGCCCGACATGGCCTTCATCGGCCAGCGCCGGGTGGATGTCGGCTTCGGGACCCCGCCGCGCGGTGGGGCCGAGGTCTGGCTGATCCGCTATGATCCGCGCGAGCAGGACGTGACCGTCCGCAAGGGCGACAACCGGGGCCAGACCGTGCCGCACAGGAATGTGGTGGTGCAGATCAAGCGCCTGGGCCCCTGGCGGGGCCGTCCCACCGCCTACCGCCTGCCCCAGGCGCCCGCCGAGGGCCTGGCGACGGCCGTCATCGTCCAGGCCGCCCATGGTGGTCGTGTGCTGGCTGCAGTCCGCAGGGACTGAACTCGATCTTCAGACATGACGAAGCCCGCACGGCGGAGGGGGGGTACCGTGCGGGCTCGTCTTGGGCTCAGTCTTGGAGAGAGCTAGGTGTCGGCTGGCCGAAGCCCGCGATCCAGGGGGGCTGGGGGGGCTGTTCAGGATCCGGGACCAGCGAGGTTCCGACCAACCGACAGTGACTTTATCGCTGGCGCATCAGGCGGCGGGTGGGCCGGATTAAGGTCTTTTCACGGCGCAAGGTTACGGTTGTTTTAGAATGGCCCGGGGCGTTGCAGCCGGGACACGCCCGCCCGGTCGGCGGGGCATTTGTCGAATGGCGCAGATTGGGTCTAACCTCACCCTCGCATGGCGTTGGATCAGCCCCACCAGAGCCCTTCGACCGCGAGCGTTTTCTTCGAGCGCCGCGAGTTTCAGCGCATCCTCAACCTCTATGGCCGCATGGTCTCCGCCGGCGAATGGCGCGACTACGCCATCGACGCCCAGGCAGAGGCCTGCTCCTTCTCGGTGTTCCGCAAGGCCACCGAGGCGCCGCTCTATCGCATCGAGAAGCGTCCGGCCCTGGCCCAGCGCCAGGGGGCCTGGTCGGTGATCGGCCAGGGCGGGGTGATCCTCAAGCGCGGCCACGACCTGGAGCAGGTGCTGCGGGTCTTCGACAAGGGCCGCTTCAAGGTGGTGGACTGAGGTCCGCTTGAATTGGGGGCAAACAAAAACCCCGGCGGTTTCCCGCCGGGGTTCTCGAAGATCGGTCCTGGTCGGGCCTTAGCGGCGGCTGCCGAACAGGGCGAGCAGGAACTGGAACATGTTGATGAAGTCCAGGTACAGCTGGAGCGCGCCGAAGTTGGTGGCCACGCTCATGGCCGACTCGTTCCCGCCCAGCTCGTAATAGGTCATCTTCAGGCGCTGGGTGTCATAGGCCGTCAGACCCGCGAAGATCAGCAGGCCGATGACGTTGATCAGCAGCGCCATCACCGAGTTCTGCAGGAACATGTTGATCAGCATGGCGCCGATCAGGCCCCAGGCACCCATGATCAGGAAGCTGCCGAAGCCGGTCAGGTTCTTCTTGGTGGTGTAGCCCACCAGGGACAGGGCGCCGAAGGCCGTAGCCGTCAGCAGGAAGGTCGAGGCGATGGAGGCGCCGGTATAGCGCAGGACCAGCACGCCCATGGAGGCGCCGATCAGGCTGACGATCGCCCAATAGGTGATGCCGGCCGCCTTGGGGGTGACGTTCTTGGTGAAGGAGGAGAACAGGATGACCGCCAGAGGGGCGAAGGCCACCACCATGCCCAGGATCGAATAGCCCACGCGGCCGTTGGCCACGGTGAACATCAGATCGCGGACCGGGGCGAAGGATCCCGTCAGGTAGGCCAGGCCGGCGGACACCAAGAGGCCCACGGCCACTTTGTTGTAGACGCCGAGCATGAAGCTGCGAAGTCCCGCGTCCACCGACATGTCGGCGCGATCCGCCGGGATCGTGCGAGCAGCGCCGCGGTTGAAGTCGCTCATCTGAGCATAGCCCTTTGTTGCAACGCCCCAGGTGGGCGCACCACCGAATATCGGGTTCCGCGGCCTTAAGCGCAAGCGGGCGCCCGATTACGATTGCGTCAGGCGATCTTGCCCTGGTCCGGAGGGGGTTTAGGCTGGGTCCATGATCCGCCTGTTCGCCGCCGTCGCCGTCCCGCCCGAGCTGGGGGAGGGGCTGCAGCATCGCCAGGCCGGCCTGGCCGGCGCCAACTGGCGGCCGCTGGAGGCCTTCCACATCACCCTGCGGTTCTTCGGCGACGTGCGGGAGGACATGGCGCAGGATCTGCACCTGGAGCTGGAGCGGGTCTCGGCCGAGCCCCTGACCCTGCAGCTCGAGGGGGTGGGCTCCTTCGGCGAGGGCCCGGAACTGCACGCCGTCTGGGCCGGGGTGGCCGAGAACCCGGCCCTGCGCCGCCTGTCCAAGGCCTGCGAGACCGCCGCCCGCCGCGCCGGTCTGACCCCCGACAGCCGCGCCTACCGCCCCCACGTGACCCTGGCCTATCTGCGGCGGCCCGATCCCGGCGACGTGGCCGCCTGGCTGGCGGCCAACGCCCTGCTGAAGTCGCCGCCCTTCCAGGTCAGCCACTTCGGACTCTATTCCAGCAAGCTGCTCAGCGGCGGGTCGCGCTATCAGCTCGAGCAGATCTACAGGCTGCGGTGAGAATTTCCTCCCCTGCGCAGCGGGGGAGGGGGACCATGCGCAGCATGGTGGAGGGGGCGAGACCGGGCGCGGAGCTTTCCGCCGCCCCTTCCACCACCCTTCGGGCGGTCCCCCTTCCCCGTAAACGGGGCAGGAAAAGAGCAAGCCTCAGGCCTTGACCGCGTAGTCCTTGAGGATCCCCAGGGGGACGATGGCCAGGGTCTCCTCGTGGGGCGCCTCCAGCACCAGGTGCGGGGCCGCGCCGGCGTCCAGCGCCTCCTTCCAGCGCGGGGCGCAGAGGCACCAGCGATCGCCGGGCTTCAGGCCCGGGAAGGCGTAGTCGGGAACCGGGGTGGAGAGGTCGTTGCCCATGGACTTCGAATAGGCCAGGAACTCGGCCGTCATCACCGCGCAGACGGTGTGGATGCCGGTGTCCTGCGGGCCGGTCTCGCAGCAGCCGTTGCGGAAGAAGCCGGTGACGGGATCGAGCGAGCAGCTCAGCAGCTCCCCGCCCAGCACGTTTTTTGCATCCTCATCGTATCGAATGGTCATGGCCCCATCCTAGCTCGTAAGAGGGGGCCCCGCCTAATTGAGAACGGAGCCCGCCCGTGATCGCCGCCCGGCCCCGCCGCAGCGTCCTCTACATGCCCGCCGCCAACGCCCGGGCCATCGAAAAGGCCCGCGACCTGGCCTGCGACGTGGTGATCCTCGACCTGGAGGACGCCGTCGCCCCCGACGCCAAGGACCTCGCCCGCGACCAGGCCGTCGCCGCGGTGACGGCCGGCGGTTTCGGCCGCCGTGAGGTGGTGATCCGCGTGAACGGCCTCGACACCCCCTGGGGCGCGGACGACCTGGCCGCCGCGGCCGCCGTCCGGCCGGCCGCCATCCTGGCGCCCAAGGTCTCCAGCCCGGCCGATGCCGCCGCCTATGACAAGGGCCTCGAAGGCGACACCCGCCTTTGGGTGATGATCGAGACCTGCGCCGCCCTCTTCGCCCTGGACGCCATCGCCGCCAGCCCGGGCCGCCTGGAGGCCCTGGTCATCGGGACCAACGACCTGGCCAAGGAGATGCGCTGCCGGCTCACCGTCGAGCGCGCGCCCCTGGCCGGCCCCCTGTCCCTCAGCGTCGCCGCCGCCCGCGCCCACGGCCTGGCCATCCTGGACGGCGTCTTCAACGGCATCGACGACGACGAGGGCCTGGCCCGCCAGTGCGCGCAAGGGTCGGAGTTCGGCTTCGACGGCAAGACGCTCATCCATCCGCGCCAGATCGAGGCGGCCAATGCGGCCTTTTCTCCGGCCCCGGACGAGGTCCGTTGGGCGCGCATGATTGTCGAGGCCTTCGATTCGCCGGAAAACGCCGCTAAGGGCGTGCTTCGCGTCGAGGGACGCATGGTGGAGCGGTTGCATCTGGCGCAGGCGCAGCGTCTGATCGCTGTGGCCGAGGCCATCGCCGCGGCGTGAGGCAGGATTTGGAACCCAGGGGATCGAGAATTGCACGGGTCGCGGCGCTCCTGGCGACCGTGGCGCTGAGCGCGTCGCCGGCCTTCGCCCAGGAAGCCGACCCCATCGGCGCCCTGCTGGAGCAGGCCCAGACCCCGCCGCCCCCGGAGCCGGTCGCCCAGCCGCCTGCCCAGGCTCCCGCGGTCGAGACCCCGCCGGCCTCGCCCCCGCCTTCGAGCTCGGCGCCGGTGAGCACCGCGCCGCCCCCCGCCGTCTATACGCCGCCGCCGGCCGCCTACACCCCGCCGCCGGCCGCCTACACCCCGCCGCCGGTCTACAACCGGCCGCCGGTCCAGGCGCCGCTGCCCTATGTGAACCCGCCCCCGACCTACGCACCCCCGACCTACGCACCCCCGGCCTCGCGCCGTCCGCGGCTCACCGCCCCGGTCCATATCGACGAGATCGGCAAGACGCCGGAAGGCCCGCCCACCGCCACCGACCTGAACTACGAGGCGCGCATGCGCTCGTCCTTCAACTCCGCCCAGGGGATGCAGGGGCCGCTGGACGGGGCCTGGACCCTGCGTTCGGGGGGTTCGGAACTCTATGACCTGCAGCTGGTGGACACCGGCAGCGGCAGCCTGGAGGGCGCCTGGCGCGATCCGCGCCGTCGCGGCGCGGTCGACGCCTCGGGCTTCATCGATTCCATCAGCCGGGTCGGCGGCCAGCTCACCATCCGCCTCACCCCCAGGCCGGGCGCCGCGCCCTCGATCATCATGCTGAGCGCCGGAAACGACGGCGGCTGGTCAGGCGAACTCAACGAGCGCGGCGAACACCGCTCGGTCACCCTGCGGCGGAACTGAGGGGGCCTGGGCGGCGCCGCTACAATCCCAGCGCCCGCCGCGCCGTCTCGATCGCATAGGCCGCGACATCGGCGGGATAGGGCTCGGCGGTCCCGAAGCCCCAGACCGGCCCCGGCCAGGCCGGATCGTCCCGCCGGCGGCCCACCACATGGACGTGGAGCTGCGGCGTCACATTGCCCAGGGCCCCGACGTTCAGCTTCTCCACCGGCACGCCGAGCGCCTCCCCCAGCACCTGCAGGGCCCGGCCCGCGCGGACGATCTCCTCCATCAGCACCGCCCGGTCCCCCGCCGCCAGATCCTCCAGCTCCCGCAGGCGCTCGCCCCGGGGAATCAGCACCAGCCAGGGATAGCGCGCGTCGTCCTGCAGGCGGACCTGGCACAGGGGAAGGTCGCCGATCGCATGCGAGGTGGCGACGAAGGCGGGGTCGATCTCATCCATGCCGCAGGATGACCACGCGTCCGCGCCGCGGCAAAGGGCCTAAACTCCGCGCGCGGCATTGCGGCAGGGCGGTGGTTTGAGCTACGGGGACCCCCGACCTGGCGTACCTGTCGTCCCGCCACAGCAATCGGAGCAGCTCCATGACCACCAAGACCCCCATCCGCGTGGCGGTCACCGGCGCGGCCGGCAACATCGGCTACGCCCTCCTCTTCCGCATCGCCTCGGGCGAGATGTTCGGCAAGGACCAGCCGGTCATCCTGCAGCTGCTGGAAATCCCGGTCGAAGGCCCGCAGAAGGCGCTCAAGGGCGTGGCCATGGAGCTGGAGGACTGCGCCTTCCCGCTGCTGGCCGACATGGTGCTGACCGGCGAGGCCGAGGTGGCGTTTAAAGATGTCAATTGGGCCCTGCTGGTGGGCTCCAAGCCCCGCGGCCCCGGCATGGAGCGCGCCGACCTGCTGAAGGACAACGGCAAGATCTTCATCGCCCAGGGCAAGGCCATCGACGCCGTCGCCGCCGACAACGCCCGCGTCGCCGTGGTGGGCAATCCCTGCAACACCAACGTCATGATCGCCGCCAGCCAGGCCAAGCGCCTGCCGAAGGACCGCTTCACCGCCATGGTGCGGCTGGACGAGAATCGCGGCCGCGCCCAGCTGGCCAAGAAGGCCGGGGTCTCGATCAACGAGGTCAGCGACCTGTTCATCTACGGCAACCACAGCCCCACCATGTTCGCCGACTTCACCCACGCCAAGATCGGCGGCAAGGACGCCGCGTCCGTGATCGGCGACGAAGCCTGGCTGAAGACCGAGTTCCTGCCCACCGTCGGCAAGCGCGGCGCGGCCATCATCGAAGCCCGCGGCCTGTCCTCGGCCGCCTCGGCCGCCAACGCCCTGATCGACCACGTCCGCGACCTGAACACGGTCGGCGCCATCCACTCCGCCGCCGTCAACAGCGAGGGCCGCTACGGCTTCGCGCAAGGCGTCTGGGCCGGGATGCCGGTGAAGACCACCGCGCCGGGCGCCTACGAGGTGATCACCAGCTACGAGATGGACGACTTCGCCAAGAGCAAGATCGCGCTCACCAACGAGGAACTGGTGGGCGAACGTGACACCGTGAAGGATATGCTTGGCTGAACCGGGTTTCAGCCCACGTGCGAGGCTGAGATTTCCGAGACCAGGACCCCGCTCGGCGCAGGCCGGGCGGGGTTTTCCTTGGGCGTCAGCTGGGCGATGCGCGCCTCGTACAGGCTGGCCAGGGCCTCGGGGGAGGTCTTGGCGGCGGCTTCGCGGGCGGCAAGCCAGCGGGCCTGGTCGCGGGCCAGGGCCGGATAGGCCACCCCCGAGGACATCGCGCCGCGATAGGCCTGGGCCATCCGCCGGTCGGCCTGCGCCAGGGCCGGGTCCACACAGACCATCTGGTCGGCCAGGGTCCGGGCCGTGCGGCAGTCGAAGCTGGGCGCCTCGACATAGGCGGCGTCGATCACCTCCCCGGTCGCCGCGACGGCGGGGTCGGCGGGGGAGACCCCGACATCCATCAGGCTGGTGGGGCGCGCGATCGTCTCCTCGGGCTTGGCCAGCACGATGCGGACCTGCTGCGGCGCCGGCGCCGCGGCGACCGGGCGGGGGGCGGCCTGGCGCAGGGCCGAGGCCGCGGCGCGGCGATCGACATCGGCCCGCAGCCAGAGGCCGAGGCCCATGCCCATCACGCAGGCCACGCTGACCGCCGCGGAGATGTGGACCGGATTGATCTGTAGGTGGGGGTGGGCGGTTTCGGCTTCGATCGGCCGGAAGATCATCGGGGTTTCGTGGAACTCCGGCGCGCGTTGGCGAAGGAGGCTAAGGGGGGAAAACATGGTGAACGTCCTGGCGTATTCTTTGGTCCGCCGCGGTCGCCCCGGATTGTCCCCGATGTGCGCCCGCCCTCTCGAACCGACGCCGATACCCATATTGGGGTTAACCTGAATTGTGGCTGAACGGCGCCGTTAATTTCGCGTCTGGATAGAACGTCCTTCAACCCAGGGGGGAGGGCCTTAGCGATCCTCCGCCGCCAGGGACACCTCGTCGTCCAGCTCCTGGATCCGCTGGTCATAGAGGTCGCTCACCGCCTCGGGCGCCTGAACCGCGACTGAACCGGCCATTGCGAAGCTCGCCCGCCTGCCGGTATGTCGGGCTCCGCAAAGGAGGCGCCCATGACCGCCATCGGCCCCACCCTGGAAACCGACCGCCTGATCCTGCGTCCGCCCTGCGCGGCGGACTTCGCGCCCTGGTGCGCCTTCATGGCCGACGAGGAGGCCGCCCGGCATATCGGCGGGCTGCAGACGCCTTCGGTGGTCTGGCGGGCCCTCTGCTCGGTGACCGGCGCCTGGACCATCAGCGGCTTTTCGATGTTCAGCGTGATCGAGAAGGCCACCGGCGACTGGGTCGGCCGGCTGGGGCCCTGGCAACCCGAGGGATGGCCGGGAACCGAGGTGGGCTGGGGCGTGGTCCGCGACCGCTGGGGCAGGGGCTACGCCACCGAGGGCGCCATCGCCGCCACAGACTGGGCCTTCGACAATTTCGACTGGCATGAGGTGGTGCACACCATCGACCCGGCCAACACCGCCTCGGCGGCGGTGGCCCGGCGCCTGGGGTCGACCATCCTGCGCCAGGCCCGGATGCCGGCCCCCTATGAGGACCTCACCGTCGATGTCTGGGGCCAGAGCCGGGAAGACTGGATGGCGCGGCGGGCCTCCCGCTAGATCCAGCCGGCTTCGCGGATCACCCGGGCATAGGTGCGGCTGACCGGGACCTCCGATCCGTCCTTCAGGGTCAGGGTCGCCCGCCCGTCGCCGCGCCGGGCGTTCGCCACCGCGTCGCGGGCCACCCACCAGGAGCGGTGCACCTGGGCGCCCTCGATCCCCTCCAACTCGGCCACCGCGTCGGCCAGGCGCATCAGGATCAGGTCCTGGCCCTTGGAGGTGTGCAGCCGCAGGTAATGGTCCTGCGCCTCCACCGCCCAGACCTCGGCCCCCCGCAGCTTCAGGGGCAGGCGCTCGAGGAACTTCACCGGGCCGGGCGGGGCCGGCGCCGGCGCGGCGGAGCGGCGATGGGAGAGGAAGATCGCCAGGCCGCTCATCACCAGGCACATCACCCAGGTGATGGCCATGAACTGCGGAAGCTCGCGCAGCATCGCCCGGTCGCCCGAGACCGCCCACACCGCGCCCCAGACCAGCAGGCCCATCAGCGGGGTCATCAGGGTTCCGCTCAGCACCGTCCGGGTGGCCATGCCGCGCTGGGCGAGGGGAATGAGGCCGACAAGCCGGAAGGTGATCATGCCCAGGCCCGCCCCGGCCAGGCCCACGGCGACCATGAATAGGGTGCGTGGGATGAAGGGAACACGCTCGCTGCCGAAGGCGCCCACGAAGCTCAGGAAGGCGCCCACCCCGGCGGCCATGATCAGGGTGCGCCGTGTCCCGGCCCAGCTCAGGGGCTCCACCCGCGAAGCGTGAGCCGCGGCGGGCCGCGATTGGCGCAGGCGATCTGTCATTCGACGCATCGGCCTTTGCGCATCGGGGGCCCCGGTCTCCACACAGCGTCACAGGAAGGCGGCCGCGCCGAAGCGGCCCCCAGCATGCGGAGATAAAGGATGTCGCTGGTTTCGCAAATCTCGGGCCCCAGTCGGGTCCGGCGCCTGGGCGCGATCGTGCTGCCGGCAGCGGTCATCGGCCTGGTGGCGGCGCTCGCCCCCTTCGCCGGGACCATCGGGCGCCTCGCCGCCCGCGGCCGTCTTCACAGCCCCGACCTCGCCCTGCTGGCCGCCCAGCCCCTGGTGATCAAGCTGCACATCGCCGGAGCGCTCGGCGCCCTGCTGATCGGGGCGATGCTGATGACCCTGCGCAAGGGGGTCGCCCTGCACCGCGCCGCCGGCTGGCTGTGGGTCGCCGCCATGTCGCTGGCGGCCGGCTCCTCGATCTTCATCACCGGGATCAACGGCGACCACTGGTCCTTGATCCATCTGTTCACCGGCTGGACCCTGATCGCCCTGCCCATCGCCGTGATCGCCGCCCGCCGCCACCAGGTGAAGGACCACCGCCGCTTCATGATGGGCCTGTTCTATGGCGGCCTGGTGATCAACGGCTTCATCGCCTTCATCCCCGGCCGCACCATGTGGAACGTCTTCTTCGGGTGACGCTACGGCGGGGGCGTGGCGTGGCGTTCCGCCTTGAGGAACATGGGCTTGGGCAATTGGACGCGTGCGTATTTTTCTGACCGTGGCGCGGTTGCAACGGTCCGGAACGGCGCTTATACCCCGGCTTCTCGCCGCACTGGGCGGGCCCAAACAGCGCGTTTCGCGACCTCATGAATATACACGAGCATCAAGCCAAAGCCGTCCTCTCCGAGTTCGGCGTGGCGGTCCCGCGTGGTTATCCGGCCTTCACCGTGGAGGAGGCCGTCAAGGCCGCCGAAACCCTGGGCGGACCGGTCTTCGTGGTGAAATCCCAGATCCATGCCGGCGGCCGCGGCAAGGGCCGCTTCGAGGGCCTGGGGCCTGACGCCAAGGGCGGGGTCAGGGTCGTGAAGTCCGTCGATGAGGTCCGCGCCAACGCCGCCGAGATGCTCGGCCGGGTGCTGGTGACCCATCAGACGGGTCCCAAGGGCAAGCAGGTCAACCGCCTCTACATCGAGGAAGGCGCGGCGATCGCCAAGGAATTCTACCTGTCCCTGCTGGTGGATCGCGAGACCAGCCGGGTCTCGGTCGTGGCCTCCACCGAAGGCGGCATGGACATCGAGGAGGTGGCCCATTCCACCCCTGAGAAAATCATCACCTTCTCCATCGACCCGGCGACGGGCATCTGGAACCACCACGGCCTGAAGCTCTCCAAGGCGCTCGGCCTGAAGGGCGACCTCTCCAAGCAGGCCGGCAAGCTGCTGCGCCAGCTCTATACGGCGTTCCTGGCCAAGGACATGAGCATGCTGGAGATCAACCCGCTGATCGTCACCGCCGACGACCAGCTGCGCGTCCTGGACGCCAAGGTCTCCTTCGATAGCAACGCCCTCTACCGCCACCCCGACATCGTCGCCCTGCGCGACGAGAGCGAGGAGGACCCCAAGGAGATCGAGGCCTCCAAGTACGACCTCAGCTACATCGCGCTCGACGGCGAGATCGGCTGCATGGTCAACGGGGCCGGCCTGGCCATGGCGACCATGGACATCATCAAGCTCTACGGCGCCGAGCCCGCCAACTTCCTCGACGTCGGCGGCGGCGCCGACGAGGCCAAGGTGACGGCGGCCTTCAAGATCATCATGGCCGACCCCAACGTGAAGGGCATCCTGGTGAACATCTTCGGCGGCATCGCCCGTTGCGACGTCCTGGCTCAGGGCGTGGTGGCCGCGGTCAAGCAGGTGGGCCTGACGGTTCCCCTGGTGGTGCGCCTGGAGGGCACCAACGCCGAGCTGGGCAAGAAGATCATCAATGAGAGCGGCCTGAACGTCATCGCCGCCAACGATCTCTCCGATGGCGCCGAGAAGATTGTCGCCGCCGTGCGGGGAGCCGCCTGATGTCCATCCTCATCGGCAAGAACACCAAGGTCATTTGCCAGGGCCTCACGGGCGCGCAAGGCACCTTCCACTCCGAGCAGGCCATCGCGTTTGGCACCAAGATGGTCGGCGGCGTCACCCCGGGCAAGGGCGGCTCCACCCACATCGGCCTGCCGGTCTTCGACACCGTCGACGAGGCCGTCCGGGCCACCGGCGCCGACGCCAGCGTGATCTATGTGCCGCCGGCCTTCGCCGCCGACTCCATCCTGGAAGCCATCGACGCGGGGGTTCCCCTAGTGATCTGCATCACCGAGGGCATCCCGGTGCTGGACATGGTGCAGGTCAAGCGCGCTCTGGTCGGCTCAAAAACCAGGCTGATCGGTCCCAACTGCCCCGGCGTCCTGACCCCGGACGCCTGCAAGATCGGCATCATGCCGGCCAATATCTTCAAGAAGGGCTCGGTGGGTGTTGTCTCGCGCTCGGGCACGCTTACCTACGAAGCCGTGTTCCAGACCACCCAGGTGGGCCTGGGCCAGACCACGGCCGTGGGTATCGGCGGCGACCCCGTGAAGGGCACCGAGTTCATCGATATCCTCGACATGTTCCTGAAGGATCCGGAGACGGAATCGATCATCATGATCGGCGAAATCGGCGGCTCCGCGGAAGAAGACGCGGCTGAATTCATTAAAAATTCAGCAACCAAGAAGCCTATGGTCGGGTTCATCGCGGGACGCACCGCGCCGCCTGGTCGGCGCATGGGTCACGCGGGCGCGATCATCTCCGGCGGCAAGGGCGGCGCCGAGGACAAGATCGCCGCGATGGAGGCTGCGGGCATCCGCGTGTCGCCGTCTCCGGCGAAGCTGGGCGAAACCCTCCTTGAGGTCCTTAAGAAGGCGTAAGACCCTTCCAGCCGAAGTGGGGGCCGGTTCGGCGTCAGGAATGGTCTCACTAAGGTCTCAAGTGAACTCCAGGAGTTCGCTTGAGGGCGAATTTAAGCGTAGGGCGGTCCGCGCTCGGCTCCTTTGATGAAGCGCCGCGGCCCCCCGGGAAAGCGGACGAAATGGCGGACGACGCAGGTCTGATCAACGAGGTTCTCGCCGAGACCTCCTTCCTCTATGGCGGCAACACCGCCTTCGTGGAGGACCTCTATGCGAAATGGGCGGCCGACCCGAACGCGGTCGAGCCCTCCTGGCGGGCCTTCTTCGCCTCCCTGCAGGACCGCGCCGACGAGGTGAAGGCCGCGGCGGTGAAGCCCGGCTGGACCCAGAAGTCCGCGCCCGCCGCCCGTCCCGACTGGCTCTCGGCCATCGACGGCCTGTGGCCGGCGGTGGAGGCCAAGGTCGGCGCAAAGGTGGCCGAGCGCGCCGCCCCGACCACCACCCCCGAGGCCGTCCGCGCCGCGACGCTCGATTCCCTGCGCGCCATCATGATGATCCGCGCCTATCGGATGCGCGGCCATCTGCGGGCCAATCTCGATCCCCTGGGCATCGCCATCCCCGAGGGCGACGCCACCGAGCTGGACCCGGCCTCCTACGGCTTCACCGAGGCCGACTACGACCGTCCGATCTTCCTGGACTTCGTGCTGGGCCTGGAAACGGGCACGGTCCGCGAGATTCTGTCGATCCTGCGCCGCACCTACTGCAACGACATCGGCGTGCAGTACATGCACATCTCCGACCCGGCCCAGAAGGCCTGGCTGCAGGAGCGCATCGAGGGCCGCGATAAAGAAATAAGCTTCACCAAGGAGGGCAAGGTCGCCATCCTCAAGAAGCTGATCGAGGCCGAGGGCTTCGAGAAGTTCCTCCACAAGCGCTTCCCCGGCACCAAGCGCTTCGGCCTGGACGGCGGCGAGGCCATGGTCCCGGCGCTGGAGCAGATCATCAAGCGCGGCGGCGCGCTGGGCGTGAAGGACATCGTCATCGGCATGCCCCACCGGGGCCGCCTGAACGTGCTGGCCGCCGTGATGGCCAAGCCCTACCAGGTCATCTTCCACGAGTTCCAGGGCGGCTCGAGCCTGCCCTCGGACGTGGAGGGCTCCGGCGACGTGAAGTACCACATGGGCGCCTCGTCGGACCGGTCCTTCGACGACAACAACGTCCACCTGTCGCTCACCGCCAACCCGTCGCACCTGGAGATCGTCAACCCAGTGGTGCTGGGCAAGGCCCGCGCCAAGCAGGCTAGCCTGCTGCGCGAGAACCCGGATTCCGGCCGCACCCATATCCTGCCCCTGCTGCTGCACGGGGACGCCGCCTTCGCCGGCCAGGGCGTGATCGCCGAGTGCTTCACCATCTCGGGCGTGAAGGGCTACCGCACCGGCGGCACCATCCACTTCATCGTCAACAACCAGATCGGCTTCACCACCGCCCCGGCCTTCAGCCGCTCGTCCCCCTATCCGTCGGACGTGGCCCTGATGGTGGAGGCCCCGATCTTCCACGTGAACGGGGACGACCCCGAGGCCGTGACCTATGTCGCCAAGGTGGCCACCGAGTTCCGCCAGCAGTTCGGCAAGGACGTGGTCATCGACATGTTCTGCTACCGCCGGTTCGGTCACAACGAGGGTGACGACCCGACGATGACCTCGCCCTTGATGTACGCCAAGATCAAGGACCACCCCTCGACCCGCGAGCTCTATTCCCGCCAGCTGATCGGCGAGGGCGTCATCACCGAGGGCGACGTCGCCGGTTGGATGCAGGAATTCGACGACTTCCTCGACCGGGAGATGGAGTCCGGCAAGACCTACAAGGCCAACAAGGCCGACTGGCTGGACGGCAAGTGGGCGGGCCTGGCCCTGCCCGACGGCGACGACCGCCGCGGCGACACCAGCGTGCCCCTGCAGAAACTGCTGGACCTGGGCAACCGGATGACCGCCATCCCGCAGGGGCTGGACATCCACAAGACCGTCAAGCGCGCCATCGACAACCGCCGCACGGCCATCGAGACCGGCGAGGGCCTGGACTGGGGCACGGGCGAGCACCTGGCCTTCGCCACCCTGCTGGACGACGGTTTCCCGGTCCGCCTGGCCGGCCAGGACAGCGTGCGCGGCACCTTCGTGCAGCGCCACTGCGACCTGATCGACCAGACCACCGAGGCCCACTACCAGCCGCTCTCCAACCTGCGCCCCGGCCAGGCCCACTTCGAGGTCATCGACTCGGCCCTGTCGGAGGAGGCGGTGTTGGGCTTCGAGTACGGCTTCTCCCTGGCCGACCCCAAGACGCTGGTTCTCTGGGAGGCCCAGTTCGGCGACTTCGCCAACGGCGCCCAGGTGGTCATCGACCAGTTCATCTCCTCGGGCGAACGGAAGTGGCTGCGGATGAGCGGGCTGGTCCTGCTGCTGCCCCATGGCTACGAGGGCCAGGGCCCGGAACACTCCTCGGCCCGCCTGGAGCGCTTCCTGCAGCTCTGCGCCGAGGACAACCTCCAGGTCGTCAACTGCTCGACCCCGGCCAACTACTTCCACGTCCTGCGCCGTCAGATGCGCCGGGAGTTCCGCAAGCCCCTGGTGGTGATGACGCCCAAGTCGCTGCTGCGGCACAAGAAGGCGACCTCGCGGCTGGTGGACATGGCCGAGGGCTCGTCCTTCCACCGTGTCCTGCACGACGACGCCGAGCGCGGCGTCAATACCGCCGTCAAGCTGGCGCCCCCCGAGAAGATCCGCCGCGTCGTGCTCTGCTCGGGCAAGGTCTATTACGACCTGCTGGACGCGCGCGAGGAGAAGGGTGTCGACGACGTCTATCTGATGCGCCTGGAGCAGTTCTATCCCTGGCCGGTGAAGTCGCTGTCCACCGAACTGTCGCGCTTCCCCAACGCCGAGCTGGTCTGGTGCCAGGAAGAGCCGAAGAACATGGGCGGCTGGACCTTCGTCGACCCGTGGCTGGAGCTCACCCTCGACCGGCTGAAGATCAAGGCCAAGCGCGCCCGCTATGTCGGCCGCCCGGCCTCGGCCTCCACCGCCGCCGGCCAGATGAGCCGGCACATGAAGGAACTGCAGAACTTCCTCGCCGAAGCCTTCGCCTAAACCGTCCGACCGCAAGAACAGAAAGAACCTTCCCCATGGCCGATATCATGACGCCCGCGCTCGGCGAATCCGTCACCGAAGCGACAGTGGCGCGCTGGGCCAAGAAGCCCGGGGACGCGGTCCGGAAGGATGAGATCCTGGTGGAGCTGGAGACCGACAAGGTCAGCCTCGAGGTCGCCGCCCCCGCCGACGGGGTGCTGGACACCATCAGCGCCGAGGAAGGCGCCACCGTCGTCCCCGGCGCGGTCCTGGGTCACGTGATCGAGGGCGCCGCCGCCGCCAAGCCGGCCGCCGCCCCCCCCAAGGTCGAACCCCCCAAGGCCGCCGCGCCGGCCCCGGCTCCGGCGCCCGCTCCGGCTCCCGCGCCCAAGCCCGCCCCGGCCGTGGCCGCCGCCGCGCCGCTGGCCCCCTCCGCCCAGCGGATCGTGGCCGAGAACAGCCTCGACGCCGCCGCGATCGCCGGAACCGGCAAGGCTGGCCGGGTGACCAAGGGCGACGCGCTCGCCGCCCTGGAGGCCCGCGCCAACACCCCGGCCGCGCCCGCCGCCGCCATCGCGCCGCGCGAGATCCATGAGCGCGAGGAGCGGGTCCGCATGACCCGCCTGCGCCAGACCATCGCGCGCCGGCTGAAGGAGGCCCAGAACGCCGCGGCCATGCTGACGACCTTCAACGAGGTCGACATGACCAACGTCATGGCCCTGCGCACCAAGTACAAGGACGTGTTCGAGAAGACCCACGGGGTGAAGCTCGGCTTCATGAGCTTCTTCGTGGCCGCCGTGGTCGCCGCCCTCAAGCAGGTCCCGGAGGTCAACGCCGAGATCGAGGGCCAGGACATCATCTACAAGAACCACTACGACATCGGCGTCGCTGTCGGCACCGAGCGCGGCCTGGTGGTCCCCGTGGTCCGCGACGCCGACGCGCTCAGCCTGGCCGGCGTGGAAAAGGCCATCGGCGCCCTGGGCAAGAAGGCCCGCGACGGGGCTCTGGCCATGGACGACCTGCAGGGCGGCACCTTCACCATCTCCAACGGCGGGGTCTACGGCTCGCTGATGTCGACCCCGATCCTCAACGCCCCGCAGTCGGGGATCCTGGGGATGCACAAGATCCAGGACCGCCCCATGGCCATCGGCGGCCAGGTGGTGATCCGGCCGATGATGTATCTGGCGCTCAGCTACGATCACCGCGTCGTCGACGGCCAGGGCGCGGTGACCTTCCTGGTCCACGTCAAGGACGCCATCGAGGACCCGGAGCGCCTGCTGCTGGACATCTGAACTTGAAATCGCCGGCGCCGGGACGTATCTACATTTTGTAGATATGGAGGCGGTCGTGGGCGAAGTTCTCAAAGCCAAGCTCTTCACGCACGGCGGTAGTCAGGCTGTTCGGCTGCCGAAGGCCTTCCGGTTCGAGGGAACCGAGGTGCGCATTCGCAGGGACGGCGACAAGGTCATATTGGAGCCGGTGCGGGCGAAACTGTCCGACCTGTGGGCGGAGCTCGACGCTCTCGCCGAGCCTGAACATCCGTTTCCCTATCCGCCGAAGCAGCCGCCGGCGCCGGATCCGGATTTCGAGTGGTGAGACTCAGCCTCGATTCCTCCACCGCGGTGGAGTTGATCCGCGGCGAGCGTGTTCACTTCCGGCAGATCTTGGAGCAGGCTCGAGCCCGCGGCGACCAGATACATGTCTCCGCCGTCGTGCTTCAGGAACTCGCCTTCGGGGCGTTGCGCAGTCCTCGTCCCGAGCATCACTTGCGCCGCCTCGACCTGTTTATCTCCGACTTCCGCGTCGAAGCTTGGACAGTCGATGACGGCATGGTCACCGCCCGTCTGCGCGCGGATCTCGAAGGGGCGGGCAGCCGGATTGGCGCCTACGACACCCTGATCGCCGGCCAGGCGCTCTGTCGGGGCTGGAGCGTGGTCACTTCGAACGTCAGGGAGTTCATCCGGGTCAAAGGCCTGCATGTCGTCGATTGGTCCGATCCAACGGGTCCGATAGAGTTCGGCAAGCCCTCAAGCGCGTGATCGAGTCTCGCCTCACGCGCGAAGCTCCTATATCTGAGCCCCAGGTTTCCAAGCGGATCAGAGGCTCATGGCCCAATACGACGTCGTCATCATCGGGGGCGGTCCCGCCGGCTACAACGGCGCCATTCGCGCGGGCCAGCTGGGCCTCTCGGTGGCCGTGGTGGAGAAGCGCGCGACGCTCGGCGGAATCTGCCTGAACGTCGGCTGCATGCCGTCCAAGGCCCTGCTGCATGCTTCCGAGCTCTTTGAGCTGGCCAGCAAGGACTTCGCCACCCTCGGCATCGAGGTGACCCCCAAGCTCAACCTGCCTCAGATGATGAAGCAGAAGGCCGAGAGCGTGACGGCGCTCACCAAGGGCATTGAGTTCCTGTTCAAGAAGAACAAGGCCGACTGGATCAAGGGCATGGGCCGGATCGCCGGCCCCGGCAAGGTGGAGGTCACCGGCCCCGACGGCTCGGTCACCGTGCTGGAGACCAAGAACATCGTCATCGCCACCGGCTCGGAGCCCTCGGCCCTGCCCGGCGTGGCCGTCGACAACAAGCGCATCGTCGATTCCACCGGCGCGCTCTCCCTGGCCGAGGTCCCCAAGAGCCTGATCGTCATCGGCGCCGGCATCATCGGCCTGGAACTGGGCTCGGTCTGGCGGCGGCTGGGCGCCGAGGTCACGGTGGTGGAGTTCCTCGATCGCATCACGCCGGGCATGGACGCCGAGACCGCCAAGACCTTCCAGCGCTCGCTCACCAAGCAGGGCATGGCCTTCAAGCTCGGCTCCAAGGTCACCGGCGCCAAGGCCGGCAAGTCCAATGTCACCCTCACGCTCGAGCCCGTGGCCGGCGGCGAGGCCGAGACGCTCACCGCCGATTACGTCCTGCTGGCCATCGGGCGGCGGCCCTATACCGACGGCCTGGGCCTGGAGAGCGTGGGGATCGTCCCCGACAAGCGCGGCTTCATCGAGACCGACCACTTCGCCACCTCGGCCCCCGGAGTCTGGGCCATCGGCGACGCCATCCACGGCCCCATGCTGGCCCACAAGGCCGAGGAGGACTCGGTGGCGGTGATCGAGACCATCGCCGGCAAGTACGCCCACGTGGACTACAACCTGGTCCCCAGCGTCGTTTACACCTATCCGGAGGTCGCCTGGGTCGGGAAGACCGAGGAGCAGCTCAAGGAGGCCGGGGTCGCCTACAAGGTGGGCAAGTTCCCCTTCACCGCCAACAGCCGCGCCAAGATCAACCACGAGACCGAGGGCTTCGCCAAGATCCTGGCCGACGCGACCACCGACGAAATCCTCGGCGTCCACATCATCGGCCCCCAGGCCGGCGAGATGATCGGCGAGTACTGCGTGGCCATGGCCTTCCGCGCCGCCAGCGAGGACGTGGCCCGCACCGTCCACCCCCACCCCACCCGCTCCGAGGCCGGCCGCCAGGCCGCCATGGGCGTCGAGGGCTGGACCATGCAGGCCTGATGGACATCCGCCGGGTCCGCCCGGAGGAGCTGCCCATCGCGGCGGCCATCTACCAGAAGGTCCTGCGCGAGACCTTCACCTGGCTGCCCGCCGCCCGCCACAACGCCCAGGTCTTCCTGCGCGACGCCGCCGAGGAGGAGGTCTATGTGGCCGTCCTCGACCACCGCATCGAGGGCGTCGCGGCCCTCCACGTCCGCGACAGCTTCCTGCACTCCCTCTATATCGCGCGGCGCGGCGCCGGGATCGGCAAGGCCCTGCTGGACCACGCCGCGAGCCAGGCGCCCGGCCCGCTGTCCCTGAAGTGCCAGACCGCCAACACCCGCGCCCAGGCCTTCTACCGCCGCGAGGGCTTCGGGATCACCGACCACGGCGACGACGGCGTCCCCTGGGTGCGGATGGCGCGGTATTGAGCTGGGGTCGGGCCCCGATCATCCCTTGATGCGCCCGCAAAAATCGGCCCCTTGGAGGGCGAAAGCGTCCGGGGAAGGAAACCGATGGAACTCGTGCT
This sequence comes from Phenylobacterium sp., assembly GCF_030645195.1. GTDB lineage: Bacteria > Pseudomonadota > Alphaproteobacteria > Caulobacterales > Caulobacteraceae > Phenylobacterium. Next base: position 19,710 of record NZ_JAUSLW010000047.1, read on the forward strand.
CATCCGCCATGGCCTGCCAGTGCGCAGCGCCGAAAGCTCCGATCCGCCCCTGCACGACGAGGGCCACGACCAGGCCCGCAAGGTGGCCGACTGGCTGGCGGGCGAGCGCTTCGACGCGGTCTATTCCAGCCCCATGCTGCGCGCCATCGAGACCGCCGCCCCCCTGCTGGCGGCCAGCGGCCATGAGCTGCGCCATCATGAGGGCATCGCCGAGTTCGACCGCGATAGCGGCGCCTATGTCCCCATGGAGGAGCTGAAGCGCGAGGACTACGCGGCCTGGAAGGCCATGGCCGAGGGCGACCACGGGGTCGATATCGGGCAGTTCCAGCAGGCGGTGGTCGCCGCCCTGGAGGAGATCATCGAGGCCCATCCCGGCCAGCGGGTGGCGGTCTTCTGCCACGGCGGGGTGATCAATGTCTGGACCGCCCATGTGCTTTCCATGGCCCCGCGGCTGTTCTTCGAGCCCCGCTACACCAGCCTCCACCGCTACATGTGCGCCCGCAGCGGCCAGCGGAACATCCTCAGCCTCAACGAGACTGCGCACTTGCGCTGACGCCTAGGCGTGCGGATGGGCCGAGTTGTAGGCGCTCAGCAACGCCGCGGCGTCCACGTCGGTATAGCGCTGGGTCGTCGAGAGCGAGGCGTGGCCCAGCAGTTCCTGGATGGAGCGCAGGTCGGCGCCCGCCCCCAGCAGGTGGGTGGCGAAGGAGTGGCGCAGGGCATGGGGCGTGGCGCTGGCGGGCAGGCCCAGGCGGCGTCGCAGCCCCTGCACCGTGGCCTGCACATGCCGCGGGCTCAGCGCCCCGCCGCGCTTGGCGCGGAACAGCAGATCGCCGGGGCCGAGCGCGAAGGGAACGCAGGCCACATAGGCCGCGATGGCCTCGGCCACCGCCGGGAGCACGGGCACGATCCGGGTCTTGGAGCCCTTGCCGACGATCCGGAGCGAGTCCCCCAACGGCGCGTCGGACCGCTTCAGCGACAGGCCCTCGGAGATCCGCAGGCCGCAGCCATAGAGCAGGGTCAGCACCGCCTCGTCGCGGGCGACCTCCCAGTCCTCGCGGTCGGGGTCCATCGAGGGTTCGGCGATCATCCCCCGCGCCTGGTCCTCGGTGACCGGGCGCGGGGCCGAGGGTTTCACCCGCGGCCCGCGCACCAGGGCCAGGTGGGGGTTGGGGGTGTCGTGGCGGCGGTCGAGATAGCGGTGGAAGGTGCGGATCGCCGACAGCGACTGCGACAGAGACCGGGGCGACAGCGGATGGTCGCCCGACCGCAGGTGCGCCAGCCAGGCGCGGATCTCGCCGGCGGTCAGCTCACCGCAGGCCTTGAGCGTCAGGGTCTCGCCCCGATGGCCCTCTTGAAACGTGATGTAGCGGCCGGCCGCGAAGCCATAGGCCTCCACCGTGCGCGGCGAGGCGCGGCGTTCCTGGGCGAGGTGGACCAGCCATTGGGCCAGGACCTCGCGCGCGGGGGTCACAGGACCGGCCATCGCTCCGCCGTGCGTTCGACGACCCGGGCCAGGAAGGCCACCAGCTCGGCGCCCATGTCCTGGGTGAAGCCGTGCTCATCGGCCGAGCCAAAAGCCAGCAGGCCGGTGCGGGCCGGCTCCCAGATGGCCATGCGCACCATGGCCATGGACTTGATCTCCGGCGCCCGCTCGCCGAACAGGCCCAGAGCCGTGGGCTGGAAACCCATCAGGGCCACCCGCTGGTGGCCGATCACCAGGTCGATCTGCCCCTCCGCCATCACCCGCCAGCCGGCGGGCGTGCGGTCGGGCCCCTCCAGGGCCACCACCCCGGCGGCCAGGCCGAAGCGCAGCTGGGCCAGCTCGTCCACCCGGCGGGCCAGGTCGGCGTGGTTGCGGGCGTCCAGCAGGTCCACCACGGCGCCGTGGGTCTGGGCCTGGGCGGCGAAATTGGCGCGCGCCGTGGCCTCCATGTGCTTGCGGGCCTTGGACTCCTTCTTGTGCGCCTCATGCACGCGGGCCAGGGCCGCGGGGCCGAAGTCCACCACATTGGCGGCGTCGGGCTTAAGGCCCAGCTCCGCCATCAGGGCGGTGTCGGTCAACAGGAAGTCGCGGTTGTCGGAGAGGAAGCGGCGCACCTCGTCGCGGCCCAGCGTCTGATCCTTCAGCCCGACCCCGAGATCCATGCGTCCGCCCCTGTGGTTCTACAAGATGGACTGACCCGTTTTGGCCCAGTCGCTCATGAACTGTTCAAGACCCTTCTCGGTTAACGGGTGCTTGAAGAGGTCCAAGAAAACCCCGGGTGGAATGGTCGCACAGTCGGCGCCGGCCAGGGCCGCGGCGGTCACATGGGCCGGGTTGCGGATCGAGGCGGCCAGGATCTCGGTGTCGAACTCGTAGTTGTCGTAGATCGCCCGGATCTCGGCGATCAGCTCCATGCCGTTGGCGCCGTGATCGTCCAGCCGGCCCACGAAGGGCGAGATGTAGGTGGCGCCGGCCTTGGCGGCCAGCAGGGCCTGGGCCGCCGAGAAGCACAGGGTCACATTGGTGGAGATGCCCTGGACCGCGAACTCGGCCGTGGCGATCAGCCCCTCGCGGGTCAGCGGCACCTTGACCACGATATTGGTGGCGATGGCGGCCAGCTTGGCGCCCTCGGCCAGCATGCCGGCCACGTCGGTGGCGGCGACCTCGGCGCTCACCGGGCCCTCGACGAGATCGCAAATCTCGGCGATGACCTCCAGCATGGGCCGGCCGGACTTGGCGATCAGGGTGGGATTGGTGGTGACGCCGTCCACCAGGCCCGTACCGGCCAGGTCCTTCAGGACCGCGGTGTCCGTGGTGTCGAGAAAGAGCTGCATGAAGGGCCTCTGCGCGGGAATGAACGGGGCTTCCTTAGCCGTTGTGCTCCGGCGCGGCCAGCCTATGTGCGGGGCGTGATGATCCACGACCAGCCCCTTTCGCGTCCTTCTCCCCTTGTGGGAGAAGGTGGCCCTGCGGAGCAGGGTCGGATGAGGGGTCGAAAGACCTGTCCCGCAAACCCACTCCGTCATCCCGGCCGCAGCGAAGCGGAGAGCCGGGACCCAGGGGCGGCGGGCTGGGCCCCTGGGTCCCGGATCGGCCTGTCGGCCGTCCGGGATGACGGCGGAAAGAGTAAGGCGCACGGAGCGCGACTCCTCATCCGACCGGTCTCCGACCGGCCACCTTCTCCCACAAGGGGAGAAGGGCCGCCAAACATGACCTGGCGCGCATGACCCGCCGCATCGCCTCCATCCTGCTGCCCATGCCCCTGCCCGAGGCCTTCGACTACGAGGAGCCGGAGGGCATGGACCTGGCCGTTGGCGACCAGGTGGCCGCGCCGCTTGGCCCCCGCCTGCTGCGCGGCGTGGTCACCGCCCTGCGCGACGGGACCGGCGGCAACCGGCCGCTGAAGGCGGTCGACGCCAGGCTCGACGATCCGCCCCTGCCGCAACGCGCCCTGGAGTTCATCCAGTGGGCCGCCCGCTATTCGGTGGACTCCCCCGGCGCGCCGCTGGCCATCACCCTGCGCGGCGCCCGGGCCCAGAAGGCCAAGCCGGAAAGGGTCATCGAGGCCACCGGCGCCCAGCCCGCCCGCGCCACCCCGGCCCGGACCCGGGTGCTGGAGACCGTCGCGACCCAACAGCTCTCGCCGCCGGATCTCGCCCGCGCCGCCCAAGTCTCCTCGGGCGTCATCAAGGGCCTGGTGGACGAGGGCGTCCTGGCCGTCCGCCTGGTGGAGGCGCAGGTCGCCTTTGATCCCCCGGACTTGACCCTCGCCGGCCAGCCGCTCAATCCCAGCCAGGACGCGGCGGCCAGGATGCTGGTGGCGATGCTGGGGGAGGGGGGCTTCAATGTCGCCCTGCTGGACGGGGTCACCGGCTCGGGTAAGACCGAGGTCTATCTGGAGGCCGTGGCCGCCGCCCTGGCCGCCGACCCCGCCGCCCAGGTGCTGATCCTGCTGCCGGAGATCGCGCTCACCCAGGCGGTGATAGCCCGGGTCGCCGCCCGCTTCGGCGCCGCGCCGGCCGAATGGCACTCCGACATCACCCCGCCGGCCCGCCGCCGGGTCTGGGAGGCGGTGGCCACGAACCAGTGCCGCATCGTCATCGGCGCCCGCTCGGCCCTGTTCCTGCCCTTCGCCAAGCTCTCCCTGATCGTCGTCGATGAGGAGCACGACGCCTCCTACAAGCAGGAGGAGGGCTTCATCTACCAGGCCCGGGATCTCGCCGTGGCCCGCGGCAAGATCGAGGACGCCGCCGTCATCCTGGCCTCGGCCACCCCGTCGCTGGAATCCCTGCGCAACGCCGAGCTGGGCCGCTATCGCTGGCTGCGGCTGTCCTCGCGCCACGGGACCGCCGTCCTGCCCGACATCACCCTGATCGACATGCGCGAGACCCCGCCGGAGACCGGCCGCTGGCTCTCGCCGCCGCTCATCAAGGCCATGGGGGAGACCTGGGCGCGCGGCGAGCAGACCCTGCTGTTCCTCAACCGCCGCGGCTACGCTCCCCTGGTGCTCTGCAAGGCCTGCGGCGAGCGGATGACCTCCCCCGACACCGATTCCTGGCTGGTGGAGCACCGCTATTCCGGCCGACTGGTCTGCCACCTCACCGGCTTTTCCATGCCCAAGCCGGCGGCCTGCCCCCACTGCGGCGCCAAGGACAGCCTGGTCTCCATCGGGCCCGGCGTGGAGCGGGTGGAGGAGGAGGCCAAGGCCCTGTTCCCCGACGCCCGGGTCAGCGTCTTCTCCTCCGACACGGCCTGGGACGCCCGCGAGGCCAAGCGGCTGATCGGGGCCATGGAGGACGGCCAGATCGACATCCTGGTGGCCACCCAGGCCGCCGCCAAGGGCCACAACTTCCCGGGCCTCACCCTGGTCGGCGTGGTGGACGCCGACCTCGGCCTGCGCGGCGGGGATCTCAGGGCCGCCGAGCGCACCTACCAGCTGCTGGCCCAGGCGACGGGCCGCGCCGGCCGCAAGGACCGCCCCGGCCGCGCCATGCTGCAGACCTACGCCCCGGAGCACCCGGTCATGCAGGCGCTCAAGGCCCAGGACCGCGACGCCTTCACCACCGCCGAGCTGGAGGAACGCGAGATCGCCGGCCTGCCCCCCTACGGCCGCCTGGGCGCCATCATCGTCTCGGGCCCCGATCCGGCCCAGCTCGAGGCCTTCGTGGAAAAGATGGCCCAGGTGGCCCCCAACGCCGAGGGCGTCGCCGTCTACGGCCCCGCCGACGCCCCGCTCGGCCTGATCCGCGGCCGCCGCCGCAAACGCTTCCTCATCCGCGCCGACCGCACGGTGGACCTGTCGGCCTACCTCGCCGCCTGGCGCGCGAGGTTCCGGCCCCCCGGCATGATCCGCGTGGCCATCGACGTGGACCCGTATAGCTTCCTGTAGGCGGCCCACCTCCTCAGCGGCGCGCCGACTTGTGAAGCAGTTGACCGCCTTTCCGCCGCACGGACATTGTGATGCCGGCGGGGGGAAACGCGCATGTTCAAGAAGCTGTTCGGCAAAGGCCAGCCACCGGCTGACGAGGACGCGTTCGCCGTCATTCGCAGAGACTACGCCCGACTTCTGATCCAACCCTCGGGCCGGGAGTTGGAGCTGGCGCTCGATTCCTGGACCTGGCTAAGGCCGCCGAAGGGACAACCCCTGTTGGTTTCGGCCTTTGGTGACATGTTCTTCCGAGGTGCCAACGGCATCCTCATGCTCGATACTCTCGAAGGCGACCTACGACCTGTCGCCGCCGACGGGTTTGAGCTGCGAGCGCGGTTGGCGGAACCGGAGCAGCAGGATGAGCTTCTAAGCTCGGTGTGGGTTCAAGCAGCCGAGCGACAGGGCCTGGTCCTGGAGTCTGGCGAGTGTTTCGATTGGTCCGTGCCTCCCGCATTGGGAGGCCGTATCGCGGTAGACGCGATCACTAAGCTGAGTTTCGTCGTGAAGGCCGACCTGGCGGGGCAAATGCATGAGCAGATCAAAGCCCTGCCGCCTGGGACAAAGATCAATCGCGTGACGATCAGCGACTAGCGTCGCCGATCTATGATCCTCCCCCAGCGCGCAGCGCGATGTGGGGGAGGTGGCGCGGACCGGAGGACCGTGCCGGAGGGGGAGCAACGTAGTTGACCCATACCGACCCAAAACAAGAGTCAAAGTCCCCCTCAGGCGCTTCGCGCCAGCTCCCCCAGCGGGGGAGCATCTTCGACCCTCAAGCCTCCCCCGCCTCCATCGCGACCTCATCCCCCGGCCGCGCCGCATGGACCGCCGCCATGGGGCGCTCCCGCAGGGTCGCCACCGGGATGAACAGCATCAGCACGAAGCCGGCGATCAGCGAGCACAGGGCGAAGATCATCCCGTGGACGATGGCTACCGAGAAGCTGGTGCGGATGGTCCGCTCCAGGGCCACTTCCTTGGGGTCGGCGGCCCGCGCCGCGGCGCGCTCCGGATGCAGGTTGCGCTCCATGGCCATCTTCTGCAGGTCCGAGAGCTCCAGGCGCCGCACCACGGCGCCGGGCTCGGAGGGCGAATGCTTGGCCAGTTCGCTGGCCAGGCCCGAGGTCAGCAGGGCGCCGAACAAAGCAACCCCCATGGTCGAGCCGATCTGGCGGACGAACTGGCCTGAGCTGGTGGCGACCCCGATCTGGTGGAGGGGCACGGCGTTCTGCACCGCCAACCCGAACAGGCTCTGGCCGGGGCCAAGCCCGACGCCCACGATCAGCAACCGCCAGGCCAGGTCCCAGGTCGAGGTGTCGGGCCCGATGAAGCACATCAGGAAGACGCCGAGGATCAGCACCACCCCGCCGCCGATCATGAAGGGCTTGTACTGGCCGGTCTTGGTGACCAGCTGGCCGTTGATGGTGGAGGAGGCGATCATGCCCCCCATCAGGGCCAGCATGGTCAGGCCGCTGGTGGTGGCGGGAATCCCCTGGCCCACCTGCATGTAGAGCGGCAGGAAGCTGGTGACCCCCATGAAGGCCATGGAATAGACGAAGGCCGCGCCGTTGGCGGTGGTGAAGGTGGGGTTCTTGAACAGCTCCAGCGGGATGATCGGGTCGCGCACCTGCTTCTCCACGAAGACGAAGGCGGTGAGCGCGGCGAGCGCGAAGACCAGCATGCCGACGATCAGGGGCGAGGCCCAGGGATACTCCCGCCCGCCCCAGGTGATGGCCAGCAGCAGGGGCACGAAGCCGGCGATGATCAGGCCGGCCCCGCCCCAGTCGATGCGCCCGGTTCCCCGGATCGGCAGGGTTGGCATCTTCACCAGGATCATGGCCACGGCGGCCAGGGCGAAGGGGATGTTGCAGTAGAAGACCCAGCGCCAGCCGGCGATGACGTGGCCAAACAGGGTCACCGTGCCGTGGTCGGTGAAGAAGCCGCCCACCACGGGGCCGAACACGCTGGCGATCCCGAACACAGAGCCGAACAGGCCTGAGAACTTCGCTCGTTCGCGCGGCGCGAACAGGTCGGCGATGATGGCGAAGGCGGTGGTGAACAGGGCGCCGCCCCCCAGGCCCTGGATGGCCCGGAAGATGATCAGCTGGGTCATGCCGCCCCCCAGCAGGGGCAGGTCCCCGAACTCGCCGGCCAGCCCCGCCAGCCAGGAGCCGGCCAGGAAGATGCCGATGCCGATCAGCAGGATCGGCTTCCTGCCATAGAGGTCTCCCAGCTTGCCCCAGATGGGCACCATGACCGTGGAGGCCAGCAGGTAGGCGGTGGTGGCCCAGGCGTAGAGGTGGAGGCCCGAGAGCTCGGCGATGATCCTGGGCATGGCCGTGCCGACGATGGTCTGGCTCATGGCCGACAGCAGGAACACGATCATCACGGAGATGAGCGTCAGCCGGCGCTCGTCGTCGCTATAGACGTGGGGCTCGTTCAATTGCCGTTTCCCGGCGGCGAAATGGGCCGCCCCTAATGATCTAATCTTATGGTCGCAGCGTCCGGGGGCGGAGGAAAATGCCGCCGCCCCCTTACCCGATGTTACGGAACGCTATCAGACTTTTCCACCGGCGCGGCCTGCGCCTTGCGCTGCTGGGCCCGGCGCGAGGCCATGTTCAGCCCCTCGACGAGGCCCGAGAAGGCCATGGCGGCGTAGATGTAGCCCTTGGGCACGTGCACCCCGAAGCCGTCGGCGATCAGGGTGGCGCCGATCATCAGCAGGAAGCCGAGCGCCAGCATCACCACGCTGGGATTGGCGTTGATGAAGTTGGCCAGGGGGTTGGCCGCCACCAGCATCAGGGCCACGGCCACGATCACCGCGATGACCATGATCGGCAGGTCGTCGGTCATCCCCACCGCCGTCAGGATCGAGTCGACGGAGAAGACGATGTCCAGCAGCAGGATCTGGATGATGGCCGCGCCGAAGTTGATGGCGATCGGCGCCTTCTTGTCGAGGACGTCGTGGCTGGGGGTCGGATCCATGGTGTGGTGGATCTCGTTGGTGGCCTTCCAGACCAGGAACAGGCCGCCGGCGATCAGGATCAGGTCGCGCCAGGAGAAGGCCAGCTCGAACATCGCATGCCCGTCCTCGCCGATCGGCCCCTTCCAGGGCAGTTCGAACACCGGGGCGGTAAGGCCCACGATGAAGGCGATGGTCGACAGCAGGACCAGCCGCATGATCAGGGCCAGGCCGATGCCAAGGCGTCGGGCCTTGGCCTGCTGCTCAGGGGGCAGCTTGTTGGACAGGATGGAGATGAAGACCAGGTTGTCGATGCCCAGCACCACCTCCATGACGATGAGGGTGATCAAGGCGGCCCAGGCGGCCGGGTCGGCGGCCAGGGTCATAAGGCTCTGCATGGGGGTCCTCTATGGGTTTCCAGCACTTTCTAGCCTATCCCGCGCCAGCAGCTACTGCGAATGGTTCTCAAAGTCGCCTGAGTCGCGCCGAGTCGCCGCGAAGGGCGCCCCTAGGGCGCCGCTTTTCAGGGCGCCGCGCCGCCGATGCCCGAAATGTGACCTGCCGCGTGGGCCGGCCTCTCTTCTTGCGCCTCGTCCCCCGTACCGGCGCCGAGGTCTTGGCGGGCCGCCCGTTCGTCTGTTTCGGATTGTTTCACGCGCCAGGGCGTCAGGTATCGGCGTGACGATATAAGGTATCCATGAATGACGCCGTCATGGCTCGCCAGCTTAACAACAGGAATTTCGCGCTATCCGCGTGGTTAGTTTCCTTGGCGTTAAGGGTTTGATTTGAAATTTTCTGAGATCAACTTGCCCCTGGGGCCCGAGACGACCCTGTGAAGCTGTGGATGGATCGGTGGGCGACTCGGCGACCTTCCGACGCATACGCCGAAAAGCTCTTTGCTTTCGCGCCGAGGGTGAGTATCCCTAGGCTCAGTTCGCGTGGGGAGTTCCTCTTAACATGCTTAAACGGACCAGAACCGTTCTCGGTTCCCTGGCCGCTGCGGCGGTTATGACGCTCGCGCCCATCTCGGGCGCCGTGGCCGACACCTACTGGCAGTGCGTGCCCTTCGCGCGCCTGGTTTCCGGCGTCCAGATTTTCGGCGACGCCTGGACCTGGTGGAAGCAGGCGGCCGGCAAGTATGAGACCGGCTTCTCCCCCAAATCCGGCGCGGTGCTCTGCTTCAAGCCCAACGGCAAGATGCAGCTGGGCCACGTGGCCGTGGTCAGCCAGGTGCTGACCGACCGCGTCATCCAGATCACCCACGCCAACTGGTCGCGCATCGGCGGGACCCGCGGCCAGGTCGAGAAGGACGTCACCGTCATCGACGTCTCCCCGGCCGGCGACTGGTCCCAGGTCAAGGTCTGGTACGATCCGGTCCGCGACCTCGGCTCCACCACCTATCCGACCTACGGCTTCATCTACCAGGACTCCAACGCCCAGCGCATGGCCAGCTCCGGCTTCAACGCCGCCGGCAACACCGCCATCGCCATGGCCCAGGGCGCCGCCAGCCAGATGGCCTCGGCCGTCCGTCCCGGCGCCGGTCCCTTCTCCATGCTGAGCCAGGCCGCCGACTCCACCGACAAGATCGCCGCCCTGATCATGGCCGCGACCTCGCAAGGCTCCTCCGAAGCCAAGTAGGCCCATGCTGACCCTGATCCGCCGCGGCGCTTCGGCCTCCACCCCCGAGACGCCGGGACCGGGCTGGGTCCTGCCCCCCGACACCCTCTGGATCGACCTGCTCAACCCCACCCGCGAGGAGGAGTTGGTCGTGGAGCGCGCGCTCTCCGTCGACCTGCCGACGCGGGCGGAGATGGCCCAGATCGAGCCGTCCTCGCGCCTCTACCAGGAGGACAAGGCCACCTTCCTCACCGCCACCCTGCTGTCCCACAGCCAGGACGACCATCCGGCCGGCACGCCGGTGACCTTCGTCCTGGCCCGCGGGGTCCTGGTCACCCTGCGCTACGCCCCGCTGAAGGCCTTCACGGTCTTCGCCGCCCGCGCCGCCGACAACCGCGACCTCGCCAGCGGCGCCGAGGCCCTGCTGGAGCTGCTGGACGCGGTGGTGGAGCGCCTGGCCCACGTGCTGGAGGCCTGCTCGGCCGCCGTGCAGGAGAGCTCCAACGCCATTTTCGACCGCCCCCGCGGCGGCGCCTTCGAGCCCTTGCTGACCGGCCTGGCCCGCACCCAATCGGTGGCCTCGATGGCCCGGGCCAGCCTGGTGAGCCTCGGCCGCCTGGCCAGCTTCGCGGCCCTGGCGCCGGAGATCGTCGCCGCCCCGGCCTGCCAGGCCCACCTGGTCTCCCTGCAGCACGACATCGGCTCGCTCACCGAGCACTCCGGGTCGCTCTCCTCCCACATCGCCTTCCTGCTGGACGCGGCGCTCGGCCTGATCAACATCGAGCAGAACGGCATCATCAAGTTCTTCTCGGTGGTCTCGGTGGTGCTGATGCCGCCGACCCTGGTGGCCTCGATCTACGGCATGAACTTCCACCACATCCCCGAGCTCTCCTGGCTGCTGGGCTATCCCTGGGCGCTCGGCCTGATGCTGCTGTCGGGCATCGGGCCCTTCCTGTGGTTCAAGAAGAAGCGCTGGTTCTGACGCTTCGGGAGCCGGTCCCGACCCCGCGAAAAATGCGGGTTCCGGACAGGAATCGGCCTGTGTGGCGCATTGTCGCAACGGTTCCTTAAGCGCGCTCGGCGAACCTGATTTCTTCCACGAGTTCCCGCCCGCCATGTCCGCTCCGGCCCTTCTCCTTCGTCCGCTCGACTCCGATGGCCTGCGCCTGGCGCTGGACAAGCATCGGCGCTTCCTTGAGGGGCGCAGCGGCGGCCGCCGGGCCAATCTCGCCTATGTCGACCTCACCAACCGCCCCCTGGACGGGGTGGACCTGCGCGACGCCGACCTTACCGGGGCGCGCCTGAACGGGGCCTCCCTGGCCGGCGCGAAGCTGGGCGGCGCGGTGCTGTTCGGCGCCGACCTGCGCGACACCGACCTGCGCAACGCCGACCTCAGCAAGGCCGACCTGCGCGGCGCCTGCCTGCGCGGCGCCAATCTCGCCCATGCCGACCTCTCGGGCTGCGATCTGCGCGAGGGCCGCATCGCCCTGCAGGACAAGGCCGAGGGCTTCCGCATCCTCAATCACGAGGACCGCCCGGGCGAGCTCTCCTTCGCCGTGCTCTCCGGCGCCAACCTGGCCGGCGCCCATATGGCCGGCCTCTCGGCCATGGCCGCCGACTTCACCGACGCCGACCTCTCCGGGGCGACGCTCGGGGGCGCCCGGCTGGCGAAGGCGGTGCTGGACGGGGCCAACCTCACCGGGGCCGATCTCGCCGGCGCCGACCTGTCGGGGGCCTCGCTCAAGCGCGCCATCATGGTCCGCTGCGACGTCTCGATGTCCAACATCACGGGCGCCGACCTCACCGGCGTGCTCCGGGCCCCGGCCGTGGCGGTCTATATCGACGACCAGCCCCTGGAGAAGATCCTCGCCGCCCACGAGGCCTTCTGCGAGTCCGCCGGCAAGGGCGGCCAGGCCGCCCGGTTGCCGGAGACCGACTTCCGCTCCGCCGGCGTCCTGAAGGGGCGCAGGCTCAGCGGCCTCTCGGCCCCCGGCTCGATCTTCTTCGGCATGAACCTGCAGGGGATCCAGCTCCAGGGCGCCGACCTTTCCGGCTGCGACCTGCGCGGCGCCAACCTGCGTCAGGCCGATCTGCGCGGCTGCCGCCTGGCCGACGCCCTGCTCACCCGCGCCGACCTGCGCGGGGCCAAGATGGGGCCGCTCACCATCGACGACGGCCGCATGGTCCGCACCGACCTCTCCCGCGCCATCCTGCGCGGGGCCGACCTCACCGGCGCCTCTGCCCCCCGCGCCCGCTTCCTCGACGCCGACCTCTCCGGCGCCCAGCTGTCGGGCGCCAATCTCAAGGGCGCCGAGCTGGAGGCTTAAAAAGCCCGCGGACTTGCGCCCTACATCCCGTGCTTCAGCGGCTGCAGGTCCTGGAAGTTCGGCTCGCGCTTCTCGGCCTTGGCCTTGAAGGCCTCGCCCATGTGGGCGCCGGAGAACATGCCCGTCTGCCAGACGGCGATATAGTCCAGGCCGTCGGCGATGGTGTGGTCGCGGGCGTAGTTGATCATCACCTTCGAGCCGGTCACCGCCAGGGGCGCCTTGGACGCGATCTCGCGGGCCGTCACCAGGGCGTGGTCGATACAGGCCTCGTGGGTCGGGAACACCTCGTTGACCCAGCCGATCTCCTTGGCCTTCTGGGCGGGCATCCGGCGGCCGGTATAGGCCATCTCGCGCACCCAGCCCTCGGGGATCAGCTTGCAGAGCCGGGGGAAGGTGCCGACATCGGCGGTCATGCCGATATTGATCTCCTGGATACAGAAGAAGGCGTCCTCGGTCGCGTAGCGGATGTCGCAGGCGCTGGTCATGTCCACCGCCCCGCCGATGCAGCCCCCCTGGATGGCGGCGATCACCGGGATCCGCGCGTCGTCCAGGCAGCCGAAGCAGTCCTGCAGCCACAGGATATGGTGCCGCTGCTGCTCGGCGTTGATGTGCCGGTCCTGGTTCTGGTTGGCCGAGGTCGAGCCCCCGCCGCCGAACACCGCCAGGTCCATGCCGGCGGAGAAGTGCTTGCCCGTGGAGCTGATGACGATGCAGCGGGCCCGCGCATTGTGGTCGATGTCCTTCACGATCGTCGGCAGCTCGTTCCAGAACTCCCGGATCATCGAGTTCATCGCCTCGGGCCGCTTGAGCTGGATGTGGGCGACGCCCGCCTCGATGGTGACGGCAAAGCAGGTGAAGTCGGTCTTGGTGACGTCGGTCATGGCGTTTCCTCTCGTTGGAAACATCATCCTCCCGTGACGCGGGGAAAGGCAAACATCCGCTCATCCCGGCGAAGGCCGGGACTCAGGTCATAGATCACGACCTCGGGTCAGTATTCGAGATGCGGGATGTATCTGGGTCCCGGCCTTCGCCGGGATGAGCGGGGTGGCCTCACCCGTAACGCATCTTCCCCAGCGCCGCGGCCACGTCCCTCAGCAGGTCCCCGCCCTTGAGCCCCGCCTTCCACGTCTCATAGGCCATGACGTTCTCGATCCGGCCGTCGACGAAGGCCATGGCGCCCTCCTTGCCGGAGGCCAGCCGGATCGCCAGGGCCGAGGCCAGGATCCCCGACAGGATGGCGCGCTTGGAATAGTGATTCTCGTCGGTGGCGGTGTCGCCGGCCCAGCGCCACAATGCGTCGGCGCTCTCCCACAACAGCCGCAGGGCCAGCGGGATGTTCAGCGGCAGGGCCAGCCAGCCGGCCCAGCGGCGCACGGCGCCCTCGTCGGCGGCCGCGGCGTCGAGCCGGGCCTCGACGCCTGCCCGGATGCGCGCGCGGATCTTCAGGCTCGCCGGATCGGTCCCCGCCAGCCGCGCCAGCGCCTGGGCGTCATGGCGCCGCGACAGCAGGGCCGCCAGGTCGGCCGGACCGTGCGGGAGCAGCAGTTCGGTCTCCGGCCCGGTCAGGCCACAGGCCTTGCCGGCGGCCCGCGCCATGGGCCAGGTCCAGCCCTGGGCGGGCGCGAGCTTGAGGGCCGCGTCCAGAATCTGTTGTTCGGTGGCCTCAGCCCAGTCGTTTTCGTGCGCCATGGCCCACAATAACCCGCCGGGGGGCCCCTGTCCGCCGTGGACATCACCCTCTGTCTCTGGTATTTCGCCGCCCTCATCCCGGAGGCGTCTCGCGTCTGGGTGCAAGGCTATTGTCCGTTCGCCGCCGCCTGACCCCAGGACTGGCCGAGCGGGAACGGGTAACAGGAGAGATAACTCTGGTTCAGATTTTCGTCCGCGACAACAACGTCGATCAGGCCCTGAAGGCGCTGAAGAAGAAGATGCAGCGCGAGGGCTCGTTCCGCGAAATGAAGCGGCACGTGCATTATGAGAAGCCCAGCGAGAAGCGCGCCCGCCAGAAGGCCGAGGCCGTTCGCCGCGCCCGCAAGCTGGCCCGCAAGCGCGCCCAGCGCGAAGGCCTGATCCCGGCCCCGAAGAAGGCCCCCGGCGCTCGGTAGAGCGTGCTGGAGCGCGATAGCCGAAAGTGGATGCCGGTTTCGGCGACCATCGCGCGACCAACAGGGAATCTTCCGAGCTTAAGTATTTGAAAGGCCGTGCGGATCACCGCGCGGCCTTTTGCTTTTGCGCAAAATCCCGGGCTCACCCTGCGAACTTCCGCCGCGTGGCGCCGTGCTTGCTGGTGAAACCGCGTCCGGCCTCCTATCTTGAGGTCTGACGGACAAATTCCGGAACGGTCTGGACCAAAATGAACCTGCGCAATCTCGCCATCTGGGGCGTCATCGTCGTCGTCCTCATCGGCCTCTACAGCATGATGACCGGCGGCGGCGGCCACGCGGCCGGATCGGGCCAGATCACCTACAGCCAGCTCCTGTCCAAGGTGGCCTCGGGCGAGGTCAAGCAGGCCACCATCCGCGGCGCCAGCGTCGACATCAAGGATGCGACGGGCAAGACCTTCTCGGCGGTCACCCCCAACAACCAGGACGACCTGGTCAAGCGGCTGGAAGGCCAGGGCGCGGACATCGAGGTCAAGCCGATGGGCGGCGGCCTGCTGGGCGTGCTGTTGAACAGCCTGCCGATCCTGCTGCTGGTGGGGGTCTGGATCTTCTTCATGCGCCAGATGCAGGGCGGCGCCCGCGGGGCCATGGGCTTTGGCAAGTCCAAGGCCAAGATGCTCACCGAGAACAAGAACCGCATCACCTTCGATGACGTGGCGGGCGTCGACGAGGCCAAGGAAGAGCTCACCGAGATCGTCGAGTTCCTCAAGGACCCGCAGAAGTACCAGCGCCTGGGCGGCAAGATCCCCAAGGGCGCCCTGATGGTCGGCCCCCCCGGCACCGGCAAGACCCTGCTCGGCCGCGCCGTGGCCGGCGAGGCCGGCGTGCCCTTCTTCTATATTTCCGGCTCCGACTTCGTGGAGATGTTCGTCGGCGTCGGCGCCAGCCGCGTGCGCGATATGTTCGAACAGGCCAAGAAGAACAGCCCCTGCATCATCTTCATCGACGAGATCGACGCCGTCGGCCGCCATCGCGGCGCCGGTCTCGGCGGCGGCAATGACGAACGCGAGCAGACCCTCAACCAGCTGCTGGTGGAGATGGACGGCTTCGACCCGTCGGAAGCCATCATCGTCATCGCGTCGACCAACCGTCCCGACGTCCTGGACCCGGCCCTGCTGCGTCCGGGCCGCTTCGACCGCCAGGTGGTGGTCCCCAACCCCGATGTCGGCGGTCGCGAGCGCATCCTGCGCGTCCACATGAAGAACGTGCCGCTGGCCGCCGACGTCGACGTCAAGACCATCGCCCGCGGCACGCCCGGCTTCTCCGGCGCCGACCTGGCCAACCTGGTCAACGAGGCCGCCCTGATGGCCGCGCGCAAGAACCGCCGCATGGTCCTGCAGCGCGACTTCGAGGACGCCAAGGACAAGGTCATGATGGGCGCCGAGCGCAAGTCCATGGCCATGACCGAGGAGGAAAAGCGCCTGACGGCCTATCACGAGGGCGGCCACGCCCTGCTGGCCCTGTCGGTGCCGGCCACCGATCCGGTCCACAAGGCCACCATCATCCCCCGCGGCCGCGCGCTCGGCATGGTCATGCAGCTGCCCGAGCGCGACCAGCTCTCCATGTCCTATGAGCAGATGACCTCGCGCCTGGTGATCCTGATGGGCGGCCGGATGGCCGAGGAGATCATCTTCGGCAAGGAGAAGATCACGTCGGGCGCCTCGTCGGACATCGACCAGGCCACCCGCCTGGCCCGCGCCATGGTCACCAAGTGGGGCTTCTCCGACAAGCTGGGCGTCGTCTCCTACGGCGAGAACCAGGACGAGGTCTTCCTCGGCCACTCGGTCTCCCGCACCCAGAGCGTCTCGGAAAAGACCGCCAACCTCATCGATGAGGAGGTCAAGAAGCTGGTCCAGACCGCCTTCGACGAGGCCCGCCGCATCCTGACCACCAAGCTGGAAGACCTGCACACCCTGGCCAAGGCCCTGCTGGAATACGAGACCCTGTCCGGCGACGAGATCATCGCCGTCCTCAAGGGCGTCGCCCCCAACCGCGACGACAGCGATAGCAAGCGCCCCATGGGCCCCGCCGTCTCCGTCCCCCTCTCCCCGCGGACCGACCCCGAACCGGCGTAAACCCCCACCTCCGTCATCCTAGGCCTTGTGCCTAGGACCCCTGTCTCGGCGGGCCTTGAGATGCCGGATGAGGCGGAAGGGCGGCGGCTTCACGTTGGTCGTCTGAGTCGCGGAAATTGGGGACAGGAGCACTATTCTCCAGACCAAATTGGATCAGGCTGCCGTGGGCCACCACGGCCAGGCTGGACGACTAGCGGGGCGCAGGATCATCGCCGTGATAGTCCGCAATCGGGATATCGATTGAGCGGCCCGACACTCGGTCGGTAATTGTCATGGAGTAGTTGTAGCCATCGGGTTGCACGAAACGCGGTAGCAGCTTGCTCATGAGATCAGCGCCGTATGCTGGCGTTAGAAAGAGCAACTTACCCTCGACTGAACTCTGCGGCTCGATAGTAAACGGAGAGCGGAAAATCTCGGGGCTGTGTAGGCCCGCGGCTCTCAAGCGTTCTTGAATGTCGGCGCCATAAAGCCTGCCGCCTGGCGCGATATCAGAAGCCTTCAGCTTGAAATCTGCGGAATCGGGTCCGGCGAGGTGGAGTTCTATTTCCAGTATCAGACGGTCAGTCTTGGACAGGTTGGTCAGCAGTACAGGTCCGTACTGCATGGCCCATGCATCCCGATCGCGGTCATCACTTAGCCCGGCCCACCCCGCCCACGAACTTTTTTGCCGGAAGGCAATATCCAGCGGGAGGCTGGGAGGTTGAGCCTCCAGGCGCGGTGCTACTGGCTTCGCGCCGGGCTTTTCGGATGAGTGGGCGAGGCGGGCGGACCAGATAAACGCCGCTAGCCAAATCAGTACGACGCAAGCCAGCGCCACCCAGAACCATGGGCTTTCCATAACTGCCACGGACCGTGTGAACTTGTCGGCGGTCCAAGCCTTCGCGCCCTCCCAAATCTGTGATGCGGCAAGCGCGATTGTGATGACGGCGCCGGCGAGGGCGAACAGGGCGGGGCCCATCCACTTGAGAAACTCGTGAGTGATTTGCGCCCAACGCATCCGCGCACCCTGCACGGACTCAGCCGGGTACGGCAACGCTCCCGCGTGATAGCCCGTCTCTCAATTGGACGGGGAGGGCCTGGATGCGTTGGGGGGCTCCTCCCCCTACCCGTTCCGGGCCCTGGTGTCCGCGCCGCGGAACCAAACAACATCCTCACCGCGCTCTGCAACAAAGTCCCAGAAATCAACAGCGGCGCGCCCTAGCCGGTCGAGGTCAGCAGTGATGATCTTGAGGTGGAAATCGAGGAGTTCTGGATCAGTTTCCACGAAATAGGCCATGGACCCAGGAGGATCATCGGCGAAGAACTGGGGGAACTCCTGGAACAGTCGCGCGACCGATTTACCCGCCCCATGTCGCAGCGCGTTGCCCAGCAAGACTAAGCAGTCGAGGTCGCGTGCGCCGGGCAGGTCCGCGAAGTCGAACCCCCGCACGCTTGCGAAACGGCGCTTGAGCGAGTCCCAGGGCTCCGCACGTATGGCCCTGTTCCCCTGTTCGCCGTCCGCGTGAAAGGCGCAGTCGTATAGCCATGAGCGGAACGCCTTCTCGAAGGTTGAGCCCAACGCGATGACAAGGCTTTCGCGCATAGTGGCGAGCACCGTTTGAGGCACATGGAATTGTTCCGGATCGAAAGTGATCTGCGCGCTGTCAATCGGCGGCAGCGCCGCTTCCAACGCGGGAAGAACAATCTCGTTGATGGACCGCACGAGGTCCCGAGCATCGAGGCCGTTCCGGAGGGCCGCGTAGTCTCCCTCCATTGGCGTCCACTGGCCCATTGTCACCCTCCGCTCATCGCACAGTGTGCCTGATCGGGGGAGCCCTGGCAGCGGGAACTACGGGGACGGGAGCACCATTCCCCAGGCGGCAGGAGCTCCGGTCGGCTTTCCGGCCCGGTCGAGGGCTTCTAAGGCCGTCCCGGGCGCGATCGCGCGGCGGACTTTGGGGCGGCCGCTCCATTCGGGGGAATGATGCTCCTGTCCCCGAATAGACCTCCGCCCCGATCCAGGTCGCACGACGCTGCTGCGCGCCCCGTTCGTGAGGTTCGTGTGGTTCGTGGTTCAACTTTTAGGACCGTGCCGTCGCTGGCGCCTATCGGACGGTCCACGAACCACACGAACAAGGCTGCCGAATCTCGACGGGGCCCCCCAAACCGCGCTTCGCGCTGGGGGAGGATCTGAAGGGCCCCCTCAGACCGGCGACTTCTCCAGCACCTTCACGGTCTGCTGCATGATCCGGCGGCCCCAGCTGGAGAGGTCGTCACGGGCCAGCTTGGCGCGGGCCGCCTCCAGGGCGCTCTCGCCATGGCGGCGCCGAAGCATCTGAGCTTCCTCGAGCGCCTCCTGGTTGAGTCGCTGCCAACGTCTGTAAAGGCGCACCGGGTTAACGATCATGGCGACCCCC
>NZ_JAUSLW010000049.1 GCF_030645195.1 Phenylobacterium sp.
CAACACGCTCACCCCCGGCTACAGGCCGAGGCTGAAGGCGCGGCTGATGAAGCGGTTCCTGGAGGACGGGGTGGCCGTGGCGGTCCGCTCCGACATCGGCCTGTTGCGGCAGGCCCTGCGGGGCTTCCACATGCTGGAGGATCCCTCAGCCTGGTTGAAGCGGCCGGCCAACCTGCTGCGGGTGATGGGCTACTGGGCCCGCGGCAAGAAGGCCAATGCGGCGGCCTATCCGCCCAAGCTCGGCCCGGGCCGCCAGGAGATGATGCGGACCCTGGGCCTGTCGCCGGAGCTGGACATCGAGCGGCTGAAGGAAGCCGCTTAGACCCCGGTTACAGACCAGCAGACTCCCGCTCTCCTTCTCCCCTTGCGGGAGAAGGTGGCCCTGCGGAGCAGGGTCGGATGAGGGGTCGATAGGCCTCTCGGGCTGGGGCGTCGAAGGATGTCCGGAGAGCGGAGTGCAACCCCTCATCCGGCGCGCCGCGCGCGCCACCTTCTCCCGCAAGGGGAGAAGGAAACCCGCCCCGCCGTTGGGCCGCTTAGTCCGGCGTCTGCATCGAGAACAGCGACCCGGCGGCCATCTGGTCCCGCGTCGCCTCGGGGGCCAGGGTGGCGGCCTTGTCCAGCTCCACCAGTTCCGGCGGCACGTACCAGTGCAGCTTGTCGGAGTGGTAGGCCTCCCAGACCACCTTGGCGACCTCCAGGGGCGGGATGGCGCGGAACAGGCCCTCCTTGGGCGCCCCCGCCGCGGCGCCGGGCGGCAGGATCGCGGTGTCGATCAGGCCCGGCAGCACGTCGGCGACCCGGACCCCATAGGCCTTGAACTCCACCGACAGGGCCTCGCTGAGGCCCTTCACAGCGTGCTTGGTGGCCGAATAGACCGCGATCCCGGCCATGCCGAAGGTGGCGGAGGAGGACGAGGTGGTGAAGCAGAGCGACCCCGGGGTGGCCTTCAGCAGGCCGATCCCCTCGTGGATGCCGATCAGCACGCCCACGAAATTGACCTGGACCACGGCCATGACGTCCTCGAAGGGCTGGTCGGCGAAGGGACCGCCCCGGCCGATCCCGGCATTGTTGTAGAGCAGGTCGAGCTTGCCGCCCGTCGCCGCCCCGAACTCCGCGAAGGCGGCCTGGAAATCGGCGCGGTCGGTGACGTCCAGGGTGCGGACGACGCAGTTGTCGGCCCCCAGCTCGGCCTCCAGGCTCTTCAGCCCCTCGGCGTTGACGTCATAGCCGCCGACGAACCAGCCCTTCTCGTGGAACAGCCGGGCGGTCTCCCGCCCCATGCCAGAGGCGGCCCCGGTGATGAAGATCGACTTGCGTCCCTTGGCCTGGCCCATGGCGGCTCCTCCCTTGTTGTTGGGGGAAGATTGAGCCCCTTGGCGCCACGGAAGGCTAGGCGCAGGATCAGAGAAATTCTCCCGGCTCGCCGCCCTAGTCGATTTGGGGCGACTAACCGGAGGTTGCATTTCTCGGCGACCTGATATTCCTTCAAGTCATGACTCGCAACCCCTGCCCCTGCTGTGGCTACCAGACTTTTTCGGAGGGCCCAGGTTCCTACGAAAATTGCCGTATCTGCACTTGGGAGGACGACTACACTCAACTCACCTGCCCTACGCAGGGAGGCGGCCCGAACATTTCTCTTGTTGAGGCGCAGCGGAATTACGTCGCCTTTGGGTGCACGGAGAAGCGACGGAAACATTTCAGTCGAGCACCGACCACCGCCGATGTCCGGGATCCAGGATGGAGACCGCTCACCCCGGCTGACATCTCGGAGCTTGAATCCGCCGACAACGAAGACCTTCGCAGGGAGCCTTACTACTGGCGTCGAACAGGCAAAGTGCGGAAGGTCTGAGGTCCAGCGGTCAACCGGGCTGGCTCACTCTAAAGCTGGCAGGTTCGCCCCTCAGATCAGCCCCGACTGCGGCGACGACGGGTCCCCGTAGACCCGGCGCGGCATCCGCCCCGCCAGGAAGGCCTGACGGCCGGCGATGACGGCGTGCTTCATGGCGCTGGCCATCAGGATGGGGTCGCGGGCGTCGGAGATGGCGGTGTTCATGAGGACGGCGTCGCAGCCCATCTCCATGGCGATGGCGGCGTCCGAGGCGGTGCCCAGCCCAGCGTCCACCAGGACCGGCACCTTGGCCTGTTCGATGATCAGGCCGATATTGACCTTGTTGAGGATGCCCAGGCCCGACCCGATGGGGGCGGCCAGCGGCATGACGGCGCAGGCGCCGGCGTCTTCCAGCTTGCGGGCATAGACCGGGTCGTCGGTGCAGTAGACCATCACCTGGAAGCCCTCTGCGATCAGCATCTTGAGCGCCCGCAGGGTCTCTTCCATGTCCGGATAGAGCAGCTTGGGGTCCGACAGCACCTCCAGCTTCACCAGGTCCCAGCCGCCGGCCTCGCGGGCCAGGCGCAGGGTGCGCACCGCCTCCTCGCCGGTGAAGCAGCCGGCGGTGTTGGGCAGGTAGGTGAAGCGGTCGGGCTTCACATAGTCCACCAGCATCTGCTGGCTGGGATCGGACAGGTTCACCCGGCGCAGGGCCACGGTGACGATCTCGGCTCCGGCCGCCTCGGCGGCGGCGGCGTTCTGGGCGTAGTCCTTGTACTTCCCCGTGCCGATGATCAGCCGCGAGGTGAAGGTGCGCCCGGCGAGGTTCCACCTATCTTCTTGGGTGTGGGTCGCGCCGTCCATCTCAGCCGCCTCCGATGAAGTGGACGATCTCGATCCGGTCGCCGTCGGAGAGCGCGGTGGCGCCATAGGCCGAGCGCGGCACGATCTCGAGATTGCGCTCCACGGCCACCTTGCGGGGGTCGAGACCCAGGCTCAGCACCAGGGCGGCGAGGTCCGAGAGGCCCGAAAAGGACCGCTCTTCGCCATTGATGGTCAGGGTCATGACCGCCTCGTCCAACACGTCGTCCATTCCCAGTGCTTGTGACCCCCGCCGCCGCCCGTTACAAGACGGCGGAATCGACGGCGGAGCCGAATGTCGAAACCGATCTATGTGCTGAGCGGGCCCAACCTCAACCTCCTGGGCGTCCGCGAGCCTGAGATTTACGGAAAAGCCACGCTGGACGATGTGCGCAAGCTCTGTGAGCAACGCGCCGCCGCCCTGGGGCGAACCGTCGTGTTCCATCAATCCAACCACTAAGGCCAGCTGATCGACTGGGTGCAGGAGGCCCGCACCGAGGCGTCCGCCCTCGTCATCAACCCGGCGGGCTATGGCCACACCTCCATCGCCCTGTTGGACGCCCTGAAGATGCTCGATATCCCCATCGTCGAGTGCCACCTCTCGAACCCGGCGTCGCGCGAGGCGTTCCGCCGTGAAACCTATGTCTCGCTGGCCGCCACCGGACTGGTGTCGGGATTCGGCGCGGCAAGTTATGTCCTGGCCGTCGAGGCCGCCGCGGGTCAGTCCGCGTAACCTCTCAGCCTAAGAATAAGGGTCTTTTCCATGGCTAGCACTCCCAAGGCGCCCGCCGATCCGATCGACGCGCGCCTGGTGCGCAAACTGGCCGACATCCTCACCGACACGGGTTTGTCGGAGATCGAGGTCGAGCATTCGGGCCTGAAGATCCGCGTCGCCCGGACGATGACCGCCGCGCCGATGCAGTATGTCCAGCACCAGCCGATGGCCCACGCCCCGGCCCAGGCCGCGCCGGCCGCCCCTGCCCTCGACGCCCCGCCCAGCGCCGCGGCTGTGGCCGCCGAGGCCCGCCGCGCCGGCGACCTGGTCAAGTCGCCCATGGTCGGCACCGTCTACATGCAGCCCCAGCCCGACGCCCCGCCCTTCGTGAAGGTCGGCGACAGCGTCGCCGCCGGCCAGACCCTGATGATCATCGAGGCCATGAAGACCATGAACCCGATCCCCGCCCCCAAGGCCGGCAAGGTCGCGGAGATCCTGGTGGGCGATGGCGACCCGGTGGAGTTCGGCGAACCTCTCGTCGTCATCGAGTAGGTCCATGTTCGAGAAAATCCTCATCGCCAACCGGGGCGAGATCGCGTTGCGGGTCCACAGGGCCTGCAAGGAAATGGGCATCTCCACGGTGGCCGTGCACTCGGAGGCCGACGCCGGCGCCATGTGGGTGCGGCTGGCCGACGAGAGCGTCTGCATCGGCCCGCGCTCGGCGGCCAAGAGCTACCTGAACATCCCCTCGATCATCGCCGCGGCCGAGATCACCGGCGCCCAAGCCATCCACCCTGGCTATGGCTTCCTGTCTGAGAACGCCCGCTTCGCCGAGTTCGTCACGGCCCACGGCTTCACCTTCATCGGCCCCAAGGCCGAGCACATCCTGATGATGGGCGACAAGATCACCGCCAAGCAGGCGGTGAAGGACGCGGGCATCCCCGTGGTCCCCGGCTCCGACGGCGCCGTGACCACGGAGGAGGAGGCCTTCGCCGCCGCCAAGCAGATCGGTTTCCCGGTCCTGATCAAGGCCGCCG
>NZ_JAUSLW010000050.1 GCF_030645195.1 Phenylobacterium sp.
AGCAGGGCGTCCTGGGCCAGGTCGTCGGCCTCGACGGCGTTGCGGCACAGGGAGTGCGCGAAGGCCCGCATGTGGGGGATGAGGGCGGTGAGTTCGCTCATGAAGTCCTTGTCGGCGGGGATCGTCGTCGCGGTCATGAAAGGCCCTCTGGAACGCGTAATCGGAAGGGGTCTGAACATGGCCCCCGTAATCAACAAACGCGGCCGTGGGCGAAAGGGTCCGCCGTTGCGAAAAGAAACTTGGCCGTAGGGGTGGGGCGCTTCGGCTAGGCCAGAGCCTGGCGATCGGCGCTAGGACGGGTCAGCACCGCCAGCAGGGTGACCGCCGACGTGAGGTAGGCGGCCGCGGGCAGGTAGATGGCCAGCGATTGGCGCAGGGGCAAACGTCCCGCCACCACGATCACCAGGACGATACAGGCATAGGCCGCCATCGCGGTGACCAGGATTTCGATGGCGTCGCGCCACGCGGGGCGGCCCGGCGCCATGCGGCGAAGCCAGCGGCCGACAAGTTCGTGCAGAGCCGCAATCACCGTCGCGCTGACCGCGCCGTTGACGACCGCGAACCGCAGAATGGGTTGGGGAACGCCGAGCGGCCCCATGGTCCCATAGGCCAGGAAGCTGGCGAAGCTCGCGCCGGCGACCACGACGAACCAGATGGCCCAGAGCCTTGCCAGGTGACGGGGGTCGCCCACTTGCGGGGGCTTGCCGAACCAGGCCGCAGGACCCAGGGCCGCGAGCAGACCACCGCCCAGGCCAAAGGTCACCCACAGCACGGCGAACTGCGGCCAGAACGGCCAGTCGATGTTCAGGCCCGGATAGTCGATCTGTGGCGAGCCGATGACCGGCGTGCCGTCAACGACGGCGTGCAGCATCATCGCGCCCAGCAGGGTGAGCATCAGGGCGGCGGCCCTTCGCAGACCGGTTCTGATCATGTGCATGGCCCCCACGCCGAGGCTTCCCACGGTAGGGTTTTTGTTTCGATTGGCCAGCGTGTCTCAGAGGGTTAGAAATATTGTTCTTTTTTTGTTCTCTTCGGCGATCTGGGTTATCCTCCGTCCATGGTCCCCGCCTATCCCCGCGCCGAGATGATGGTCCGCATCTGCGAGGCGGTGGAGAAGGGCTGGCGGCTGGAGCAGCTGGAAAAGCGGCCGGGGTGGCCCAGCCGGCAGACGATCTATCGCTGGACCCTGGCGGACCCGGCCTTCGCCCAGCGGATGAAGTACGCCCGCGAGTGGCGCTACGGCCTGAAGGTCAGCGCCACGGCGGGGCCGGTGTACGATCCCGAGCGGGCGGAGGCCTTCCTGATGGAGGTGCGGCGGGGGGCGGCTATACGGGAAGTCCTGCGGCGGCCGGAGTTTCCGACCCGAAGGCGTTTGAAGCGCTGGAAGTCTGAGCGGCCTGACTTCGCCGCCGCGCTCGAGGTCGCCTCCCGGGTCGCCCGCAAGACAAGGCCGCGCAAGTGGGCGCGCTATGACGAGAAGGTGGCCGACGAGATCATCCGGCGGGTGGCGTTCGGCGAGTTCGTGGCGGATGTCGAGGCGGACCCGAGTCTGCCGAGCAGGCCCGTCCTGGCGAGGTGGCGGCGGATGCGGCCGGACTTTGACAAGGCCTTGCGCGTGGCCAAGCTGAGCGGCCGGCATCACCGCCGCCACAATCCGCGCCGCCTCACCGCAGCCGTGTTCGACCATGTCCTGACCCGGATGACGGCGGGCGCCTGCCTGCGCGACGTGGCCCGGGAGGCGAGGATGCCCGGCTACACCACCCTGATGAATTGGCAGGCCCGCAATCCGGACTTCGCCAAGATGGTGGCCTGGGCGCGGGCGGAGGGGGCCTGGGCGCGCGGGCTGGACGAGGTGGCGCGGGTGGATGCGCTGGCCAAGGACGCAGCACTGAGGTCTAGTTGAGCCATGGGCTTGATGGTCTCGTGGGCTGAGGTGGTTGTCGCGGCTGTTCTTGGCGCGTTCGCCTGGCCACGCGTCCGCCGCCTCCCCGTGAGCCGCCTGCGGGATTGGCTGTCAGATCTGACCTGGACGCCTGCCGGGTGCCTGGCAATTTGGGCCTGTGTTGACGGAAATCCGATCAACAGTCTCATCTTCACCTTGGCCTTCGCTCCCATCGCCGCGCTCAGAAACGTCATGTTCGAAATTGCGGCCGGCAGTCCGCCAAACGACCCGAAGGCGATGCCTGAAGACGTCAAGACGCGGCGGGCAGAGACGCGCGCCGCCTTCGACCGGTCGAGCGATCGGTCGTCGGATGGTTGAGCGTGACGCCACGGTGTCGGCGAAGCTGGATCTGCTCCTCGAGAAGATTTGCCTGGAGTGGGGCTTTTGCCTTGGACCGGACGACGCACAACGGATCATCGATATGACGGACATCGATGCGGAGGCGTTCGCGACCGTTGTTCTTGCGGCCGAGGGGATGGTGGTGGACCGAGAGGGCTGGAAGGCGAGACTCAAAAACGCTTTCGCCAGTTCGCTCAGCTAGTCGACGTTCAAACAGGCATCTCGAACACCAGCAACCCCGGCCGCTCCAGCGGCAGTTGGGCGACGACCTCGCCGTCGGGGTTCAGCACCGCCGTGGGGCCCCAGGCGACCCGCCCGTCGCGCTCGCCGGTGACGTCGGCGGAGATCAGCCAGAGGCCGGTCTCGCGGCAGCGTTCGCCGCGGGCGGGGTTGTGGCGGTGGCGCCAGTGCTCGGCGGTGGGGCGGGCCATCATGTTGTTGGCGGGGCAGACCAGCAGGGTGGCGCCGGCGTCGGCGACCTTGGCGGCGGCTTGCGGGAAGTTGGTGTCGTAGCAGATGTTGACGCCGAACTTCACGCCGGCGGTCTCGAAGACGGGGCTGTCGGTTCCGGGGGTGAAGAGCTGTTCGCGGCCCAGCAGGTGGGTCTTGCGGTAGCGGCCCAGGAGGCGGCCGTGGGCGATGACGGCGGCGGTGTTGAAGAGGGCGCCGGCGTCAGCTTCGATGAGGCCGAGGACGAGGGTGGGACCGAGCTTCGGCAGGCGGGCGAGGAGGGTGTCGAACTCTGGGGAGGCGAGGTTCAGAGCGTGGCGGCGGGCTGAGGTTTCGTCGGTGAGGTAGCCTTGCAGATAGGCTTCCGGGAAGACCAGCAGGTCGGCGCCCTGGGCGGTCGCGTCGGCGATGACGCCCAGGGCATAGGTGAGGGCCGCGTCCACGTCCTCGCGGAACTCAGGCGTCTGGGCAGCGGCGATGCGGGGCATTGGGCTATGGCGGTAGGGTTCGGGCAGGGCGTCACCCCCATCCGCTCATCCCGGCGAAGGTCGGGATGAGCGGGATTTAGAGCGCGCTCTCCCCCTTGATCGTCATGGCCGGGCTTGTCCCGGCCACCCATGATCTCCGTGGTGCAGCAAGACGATGTGGCGGGCGCCGTGCGGCCTGTGGCGAGGCGGAGATCATGGGTCCCCGGGACAAGCCCGGGGATGACGAATTGTGGGTGGTGGGCGGACTAGGCGCTCGCCACCACCCGCTGGGCGTTCCTGGTGAGGACCTGTTCGGCCTGGCGCATGATGTTGGCCACCATGTCCTTGCAGGTGGGGATGTCGTGGATCAGGCCCTGGCTTTGGCCGACGGTCCAGATGCCGCCGTCGGTGTCGCCCGCGCCCATCACATTCGTCCGTCCACGAACGCCGGCCACTAGGTGGCGCACGTCCTCGATGGTCTTGGTGGAGTCCTGCTGGATCGCCACGACCTCTTCCGACACCGCGTTGCGGGCCACGCGGCTGGTGTTGCGCAGGGTGCGGTTGGTCAGCAGGGTGTCGCGCTCGGTGTTCTCGACGATCTTCTTCTTCACGTTCTCATGGATGGCGCACTCCTGGGTGGCCATGAAGCGGGTGCCCATGTTGACGCCCTCGGCGCCCAGCATCAGGGCCGCGGCCAGGCTGCGGCCGTCGGCCATGCCGCCCGAGGCGATCACCGGCACGTCGCCCAGGGCGTCCACCGTGGCCGGCAGCAGCACGATCAGGCCGACGTCGTCCTCGCCCGGGTGACCGGCGCACTCGAAGCCGTCGATGGAGACGATATCCACGCCGTGGCGCACGGCGGTCACGGCGTGGCGGACCGAGGTGCACTTGTGGATCACCTTCACCCCGGCCTCCTTGAAGGCGGGCAGGTGGTCGGTGGGGTTGCGGCCGGCGGTCTCGACGATCTTGATCCCGCTCTCGATGATGGCCTCGCGGTACTCGTCGTAGGGAATCTTATTCAGCGAGGGCAGCAGGGTGAGGTTCACCCCGAACGGCTTGTCCGTCAGGCTGCGGCACAGCTCGATCTCCTCGAGCAGCTCCTGCTTGTTGTTGGAATGGTGGGCGGTGATGAAGCCCAGGGCCCCGGCGTTGGCGACGGCGGCCACCAGGCGGGCGTACCCGACGCCGGTCATGCCGCCCATGACGATCGGCGTCTCGACGCCGAACATCTCGGTAATCCTGGTCCTGATCATGTCTCGTCCCCTGCAGTGTGTTTGTCTGACTTCAGGCCAGACTAGCAGGACGATCTTAGAACCCAAGCTCGGGATGGCCGGCGGCGCCCTGGGCCTGTTCGGGGAGGTGGCAGGTGAAGGTGGCGCCGGCGCCGGGCTCGCTCTCCAGGGCCACCCAGCCGCCGTGCAGCTCGACGAGGGACTTCACCAGGGCCAGGCCGAGGCCCGGGCCGCCGCGCTCGCGGCCGATGAAGCGGTCGAAGATGTGGGCCTGGACGTGGAAGGGGATGCCGCGCCCGGTGTCGGTGACCTGCAGCTGGATCTCGCCCAGCGCCCGGCGGGCGGAGATGGTGACGGTCCCCTCCGGCGGGGTCTGGCGGATGGCGTTCTCGCAGAGGTGGTCGAGGGTCTGGGCCAGGCGCTTGATGTCGCCGCGGATGACGCCGATGTCGTCGGGATACTCCACCTTGACCACGACCTGGGCGGCGGCGGCCTCGTCGGCGCGCCGCGCGGCGGCGTCGTTCAGCAGCTTGGCGACGTGGACGTCCTCCAGGTCCAGCGCCATCTCGTCGGCGTCGATCTGCGCCATGTCGAGGACGTCGTCGATGGAGCGGGCGAGCTGGGTGGCGGCGGAGCGGACGGCGGCGGCGTGGCCGCGGCCGCGTTCGGAGAGGTTCTCGCCCGAGCGCTCCAGCAGCTCGGAATAGCCGATGATGGTGGTGAGCGGGGTGCGCAGCTCATAGGAGACATTGCCCACGAAGTCGCGCTTTAGCCGCTCGGTCTCGGCGAGCGCCGCGGAACGGTCGGCCAGAGCGCTCTCCAGCTTGCGGGCGTCGGTGACGTCGCCAAAGGCGATCAGGGTCGCGCCGTCGGGCAGGGGGCGCGACTGATAGACCACGATGCGGCTGTCGGAGGTCTTCACCTCGCCGGAGATCGGGGCGCGGGCGGCGGGGTCGGTGTCGGCCACCCGGCCCTTCAGCTCGCGCCAGAAGCCCATGTCGTGCAGGCGGGGCACGCAGAGCTCGACCACGCCCTCGAAGTCGTGGGCCTGGTCCAGCTGCTGGGGGGTGATGTTCCAGAAGCGCTCGAAGGCCTCGTTGTGCAGGCGCAGGCGGCCGTCGGCGCCGAACACCGCCACGGCGTCGTTGAGCTTGTCCAGGGTGGCCTGCTGCACCTGGATCAGCGCGTTGTACTGGGCCTTCAGGCGCAGCTCGCCGGTGATGTCGGAGAACAGCAGGACGATGCCCCCCAGGGGATGGACCTGGCGGCCGACCTTCAGGGTGCGGCCGTCGGGGATGGACCACATGTCGTCGGGGGACGCGTCCAGGGCCTCGTAGCGGTCCAGCTCGGCGGCCTTCCACTTGGTGTAGTCGGCGGTTTCCGGCAGCCGCCGGCGCTGGCGCAGGCGGTCGAGGATCTCCGAATGGGTCGGGCGCTCGGCCAGCCAGGCCGGCTCCAGGCCCCAGAGCTCGGCGAAGGCGGTGTTGTGGAAGATCAGCCGCTTGGTCTTGGAGAAGATGGCGACCGCGTCGGCGATGTGGTTCAGCGTCTCGTCGTGGGCCTCGACGTGGCGCTTGAGCGCCTCGCGCATCTCCTCGGTCTCGGTGACGTCCTCGGTCCAGACCCCGACCCCGCCGCCCTCAAGAGGCTGGGCCACAACCTGGTAGGCTCGCCTGCGGCCCGCGAAGCTGGACCAGCGCATGGTCTCGCGCTTCTGGCCCAGGTTGGCGGCCTCGGCGGCCAGGGCGTCGGCGGCCTTGTCGAAGCTGACGCCGCGCTTGGCGGCCTCATCCAGGCTGGCGGCGTCGACGGCGGCCAGCCAGGCGGCGTTGACCCAGACCGGGCTGCCGTCGGCCGCGGCGATCCAGGCCGGCGTCTGGCGGACGTCCAGGAAGGCGGCGAAGCGCGGGGCGGTGGGCAGGCCCGCATCCTCGCCGACCACGGCCGAGAGCCGCAGCCAGGCCAGGGCCCCGGCGGCCCGGCCCTCGACGGACACCATGCCGCCCGGCCCCTGGACCTCGAAGGCGCAGGCCTCGCCGCGCTCGAACAGGGCCCGCAGGCGGCGCGCATGGTCGGGGTCGGCCCGCATCAGGGCGGCGACCACCCCCTGCGGATCGGTGTCGGAGAGGCCGAGCGCGGCGATGCAGGCCGCCAGGCTCTCCTCGCCCGAGGCCAGCAGGGCGTGGCCGTCCTCCACCGCCAGCAGGGCGGAATCGAAGGCCTCGGCCGAGGCCTGGGCGGCCTCGGCGGCGGCCTGCAGGGTGGCGATGGTGGCGCGCAGGGCGTCGATCCTGCGGTCGGACTGGCGGCGTTGGGCCAGCGCCCAGAGGGTCGCGCAGATGGCGAGCAGCACGGCGCCGGCGGCGGCGGCCAGGATCAGGTCCAGCTCGCTCATCGCCTCACCTGCGGCGCCGGTGCTTTTGCCTGTCGAATCATCAGGATCGAACATAGGCGCTCAGACGGTCTTCGGCGATAATCCAGCCATGACCGCGATCCTCTATCCGGTGGCCGCCGATGCGGAGGCCGCCCTGAAGGCGCCCATCGCCCGCTGCGCGCGCGAACGCGAGGCCGCGGGCGCGGCGCGCGAGGCGGTGGTCTTCGTCACCGAGCCGGTGGGGCCGCCCTATGCCAGCCGCGAGGCGGCGCTGGACGCCCATGCCGGCAAGATCGAGGACGAGCGGCCGGGCCACGTCCTGACCCTGGTTCCCGAGGACCGCTATTGCCGGCTGGCGGAGGTGATCGAGGGCCGCCCGCCGGTCCCGGCCCAGCCGACCCTGGAGGGCGGCCGCCGCTGGCCCGCCCCCAAGGCTCCGCCCAGGACCGCCTGGCGGTTGCAGGTGAGCTACTGGCGGTTGGCCTCGGCGGTCCCGCGGGCCGAAGGGCGCCAAGCGCGCCAGGCCCGCAAGCAGGCCCGCGAACCCTTGGACTACCAGGCCTTGAACGCGCTCGCCCGCCAGCCCATGCGGGCGGTCAGGCCGCAGCAGCCGCTGGATATCGGCCTCTTCGAGACACGCCCCCCCGAGGCGCCCCATATCATCATGCCCGATGAGTAGCCTCGCCCCCTCCCTCGACGACCTGGCCGCCCTGGCGGAGGCCGCCTTCGCCGCCCTGCCCGACGGGTTCCGGGCCATGACCGGCGACGTGATCTTCCGCGTCGACGATTTCGCCAGCGCCGATGTGCTCGATGAACTGGGGATCGAGGACGCCTTCGAACTGACCGGCCTCTACCAGGGGGTCGACATCGGCCGCCGCTCCACCTTCGACCCCGCCCCGCAGCCCTCGATGGTCTTCCTCTACCGCCGGCCGATCCTGGATGAGTGGGTCGACCGCGGCGACGTGACGCTGGCCGAACTGGTCACCCACGTCCTGGTCCACGAGATCGGCCACCACTTCGGGCTTTCCGACGACGACATCGACGGCATCGAGGCCGCCGACTGACGCGGCGCGCCCGGCGCGAGCGCGGCAATCGGTCGCGAGGCCGCCGACCCCGCGACCCCGGAGACTATCGAGAGTCTTAAGGCCTCCCGTCGTCTGTTGCGCCCGTGGGTTGCAGCGGGACAGGGGTCTCGTGGGCGGACCCGAGGAGCGTGATTGTGTCAGAGCCAACTTCGGCGCCGCTGGAGGCAGAGGCGTCGATCCCGTCCCGGAGTCGACCGCTGGTGATCCTGCACGTGGACGACGATCCGACCAACCGGTACGTCGTACGGGAGATCCTGACGGCGTTCGGGCATGAGGCGGTCTCGGCGGCCAGCGGACCCGAGGGCCTGGACGAGCTGGCGCGACAGGCCTTCGACCTGGTGCTGATGGACATCCACATGCCCGGCATGGGCGGCCTGGAGGCGGTGGACAAGCTGCGGCGGACGCCCGGACTGAACCGCTGCGTCTCGGTGATCGCGCTCACCGCCGACACGGTGACCCGCAACCGGGACGACTATCTGCGGTTGGGCTTCGACGACCTGGTGCACAAGCCGATCGCCATCGAGGTGTTCCGCGACGCCGTCGAGCGCGCCGCGGTGTTCGAACACCAGGTCGTCCCGCTCCCCAGCGCCCGGCCCGCCTGACCGGCGGCCTCGCAGGCGACAACATCGACGGCGTCGGCGAGGGTTGGACGGGCTAGTCGTCCCACTCTCCTTCTCCCCTTGCGGGAGAAGGTGGCCGGTCGGAGACTGGTCGGATGAGGGGTCGCGCACCCCTCTCAGAAAATAACTCCCGTCATCCCGGGCGACCCGCAGGGGAGACCCGGGACCCAGGTGATTGGATGCGGCCCCTGGGTCCCGGCTCTCCGCTTCGCTGCGGTCGGGATGACGGCGTGGGTTTGCCGGAAAGGGCTTTCGACCCCTCATCCGTCGCGCCTTCGCGCGACACCTTCTCCCGCAAGGGGAGAAGGAGACCATCTCGAAAATGACGCTCCCGTCATCTTTATTGACTCGGAAAGGTTTGGCTGAGAGGTTCGCGGCCAAGAGGAAACCCTGGCGCGCCAGCGTGCGCGCCCATGCCCCCAGTCCAGGAGACGACCCATGGCCGCCGACGGCAACATCACCAAGGACATCATCTACGAGGCCGTGTCGCCCGACGACTTCGAGGCCATGCTGGACCTCGACCGCTACGGCAATCGCTCGACGGCCTTCGACAAGATCATCTCGGCCACCCACGACCATTTCTGGGATCCGCTCGACAAGAAGTACATCGACTTCGACGAGCCCTTCGACATGGAGAACGAGATGCTCCTGCCGGAGGGCATGATCATCTCGCTGAACACCGACTATGTCTCCAACCATCTCAGCGACTGGAAGACCCGCGTGCGGTTCGCCAACCAGTCGGCCCTGCGCTCCTTCTCCTCGATCCTGCACGGCGAGCAGGGGGCGCTGAACCTGTCGGCCAGCCTGTGCCACGTGCTGCTGGACCAGGGGGCGCAGGAATACGCCGCCAACCAGACCCGCGAGGAAGCCCGCCACGTCACGGCCTTCGCCAAGTACATCAAGGCCCGCTGGGGCCGCCCGGTGGAAGCCGGCCCCACGCTGAAGGCCCTGCTGATCGACATCATCGGCAGCCCGGAGGTCTACAAGAAGATCATCGGCATGCAGATGCTGGTGGAGGGCCTGGCCATGGGCGCCTTCGCCACCTTCTTCAACAATATCAACGACCCACTCGGCAAGAAGCTGATGCAGCTGGTGATGACCGACGAGGCCTTCCACCACAAGTTCGGCAAGATCTGGGCCGACCGCACCATCCCGCACCTGAGCGAAGCCGAGCACGAGATCATCGAGACCTGGGCGGCCCACTGCTTCCAGACCCTGCTGTTCAACCTGGTGGCCCCCACCCAGCAGCGCGACCTCTATGAGGAGTTCGGCCTCGATCCCGACCGCGTCATCGCCGAGATGGCCGCCAACATGAACGACGAGACCCGCCGCGAGAGCATGAAGGAGCAGTCCAACATCTTCCGCGTGCTGGTGAAGACCCTGCT
>NZ_JAUSLW010000078.1 GCF_030645195.1 Phenylobacterium sp.
TACCGCCGCTCGTTCCAGCCGTAGGCGACCCAGTGGTGGCCGCCCAGGTTGCGGGCCTCGATGACGCCGTCATCGGCCTGGGCGTGAGCCGTGCGCTTGGCGCGCAGCGCCAGGCCCGCCAGGGCCAGCAGGGCCGAGGACATCACCGCGATCACCACCACCGTGGCGGCGGCGAACAGGGCCAGGACCGCGCCGATGGCGACGGCCGCGGCGGTGGCGAGCGCGCCGCCCAGCAGGGCGAAGCTGCGAAGCGCCGAACCGTGTTTGCGGGCGAATTCCCTGACCATGGCTTCCTCTGGCGCCGTCTTTCCTGACGGCTGAACAATTATGTCGTTCCGGCGATCCCCGGCGTCAACG
Source organism: Phenylobacterium sp. (assembly GCF_030645195.1). Classification (GTDB taxonomy): domain Bacteria; phylum Pseudomonadota; class Alphaproteobacteria; order Caulobacterales; family Caulobacteraceae; genus Phenylobacterium. Next base: position 358 of record NZ_JAUSLW010000078.1, read on the forward strand.
CTTCTCAACCCAAAAAAGCGACGAAAGCGTGGTCATGCCACCCCTTCGAGCGCCATCTCTCGGCGTTCACGCATGATCGTGTCGAAGGCCGCGTTGATCGAGGCGGCCTTGGCCTCCGCCACCTCGATGAACTCCGAAGGCAGGCCGCGGGCCCGGGCGCGGTCGGGGTGGGCCACCACCAGGGCGCTTTTCCAGGCGCTGCGGACCTCCTCGTCGGGGGCGTCGTGGGGCACGCCCAGCACGCCGTAGGGATCCTCGGCCGAGAGACCCAGATGGGTGGCCTTCAACCGGCGGAACACCAGGGGCGAGAACCCGAACAGGTGGGCGACGCTTTCCAGATAGGCCAGCTCGTCGGCGGTCACCGCCCCGTCGGAGCCGGCGATGTGGAACAGGCCGTCCAGGACGTCCTCCAGCAGGGCCGGACAGTTGCGGTAGCGCTTGGCCAGCCGGATCGCATAGCTCTCGTAGCCATGGGTGGTCTGGCGGGCCAGGTCGTACAGCCGATGGATATTGCGCTCCGAGGCCGCGTCGGTCTGGAAGACCTGGGCGAAGGCGTCGAACTCGCTGACGCTCACCCGGCCGTCGGCCTTGGCCAGCTTGGCGCCCAGGGCCGTGACGGCGGTCGTGAAGGTGGGGTCCTCGCCGGGCAGGCCCGGAGGACACTCGTCGCAGTCTTCGCAACCATCTGGGCGGCGGACGGCGAGCCCAGCAATGTTGCGCCAGAAACTCATGGGAGTATCGACAAGCCTAGTTCCGCACTGCGGCAAACACAACGCGCATCATCCCACAGGTAGGTTAAGTTTTGGACAGGCTCTGGAGCTTCTGGATCGACCGCGGCGGCACCTTCACCGACGTGATTGGCAAGGCCAGCGACGGTGAGGAGGTTTCGCTCAAGCTGCTCTCCAGCTCCCCGGCCTATGAGGACGCCGCCGTCGAGGCCATGCGCCGGGTGCTGGGGGCCGCCCCCGGCGCGCCCTTCCCCGCGACCCGCGTGGAGGCCATCAGGATGGGCACCACCGTGGCCACCAACGCCCTGCTGGAGCGCCGCGGCGCCAAGACCTTGTTCGTGGCGACGCAAGGCTTCGCCGACGCCCTGGCGATCGGCGACCAGTCGCGGCCCGACCTCTTCGCCCTGAACATCGTCCGCCCCGAGCCGCTCTATTCCGGCGTCATCGAGGCCAAGGAGCGCCTGGCCGCCGACGGCGCCGTGGTCACCGCCCTCGACCGCGAGGACCTCGCCGCCATGCTGAGGGCGGCCGTGGCCGACGGCTACGCCGCCGCCGCCATCGCCTTCCTGCACGCCGACCTCAACCCCGCCCACGAGATCGCCGCGGGCGAGCTGGCGCGGGCCGCGGGCTTCGAGTTCGTGGCCCTGAGCCATGAGGTCTCCCCCCTGCCCCGCTACATCCCCCGGGCCGAGACCACCGTCGCCGACGCCTATCTGACCCCGGTCCTGCGCGCCTATGTGGAGAAGGTGGCCGGGGCCGTGGCCGGGGCGCCGCTCTATTTCATGACCTCGGCCGGCGGCCTGGTCCGCGCCAGCGCCTTCCGGGGCCGTGACGCCGTGGTTTCCGGCCCGGCCGGCGGCGTGGTCGGCGTGGCCGAGACCGCGCGGGCGGCCCACGCTGACCAGGCGCTCGGCTTCGACATGGGCGGCACCTCCACCGACGTCTGCCGCTATGCCGGGCGGCTGGAGCGCCGCGACACCGCCGTGATCGCCGGGGTCAAGCTGCGCAGCCCCATGCTGGACGTGGAGACGGTGGCGGCCGGCGGCGGCTCGATCCTGTTCTTCGACGGCCTGCGCGCCCGGGTCGGACCCCATAGCGCCGGAGCGAGCCCCGGGCCCGCCGCCTATGGCCGGGGTGGTCCCGCCACCGTCACCGACGCCAACCTGGTCCTCGGCCGGCTCGATCCCCGCTTCTTTCCGGCGATCTTCGGCCCGACCGCCGACGCGCCCCTGGACGTCGCCGTCGCCCGCGCCCGCCTGGCCGACCTGGCCAAGGCCATGGGCGCGGCCAGCATCGAGGCCGCCGCCGAGGGCTTCGTGGCCATCGCCGTGGAACAGACCGCCCAGGCGGTGCGCCGCATCTCCACCGAGCGCGGCTTCGACCCGCGCGGCCACGCCTTGGTGGCCTTCGGCGGCGCGGCGGGTCAGGTCGGGTGTGAGGTGGCCGAGGCGCTCGGCGTCGACGAGGTGCTCTGCCCGCGCTACGGCAGCGTGCTGTCGGCCTGGGGCATCGGCCAGGCCCGGGTCACGGCCCTGAAGCAGGCCGGCCTCGACGCCCCCCTGGACGAGCCCGGCCTCGCCCGCGCCGCCGCCCTGCTCGAAGGTGTCGAAGCCGAGGCGCGCCAGGCCCTCGCCGACCAGGGCGCGGCCGAGGGCCAGCTCAACCCCATCCTGCGCCTGCGCTATGACGGCGCCGACGCCGAACTGCCCACCGCGCTTGGGCCGCTCGCCGAGGTGAGAGCCGACTTCGAGGCCGCCCACCGCCGCCTGTTCGGCTTCGTGGAGCCGGATCGGACGATCGTGATCGCCAGCGTCGAGGCCGAGGCTGTCGCCCCCCCTCCCTCCCCGACCTGGGGAGGGGAAGATCGCGCGCTCCCTCCCCTTCATGGGGAGGGGCAGGCCGGCTTGCCGGCCGGGGTGGGGAATACCGGCCACACGCCCCCACCCGTCCGGCGTTCCGCCGTACACCCTCCCCAGGTCGGGGAGGGAGAGGTGCTCATGTTCGCCCACGGCGAAACCACCGCCGCCCCCATCGTCGCGGCAGACGCCCTCACCACCGTCGAGGGTCCGGCCCTCATCGTCCGGCCCGACACCCAGATCGCCCTCCCTGCCGGCTGGCGCGCCACCGCAGAAGACGACGGCCTGATCCGACTGACCCGCGCCGGCGGCGTCCAGGCTCGCGCCATCGCCCTGGACCGCCCCGACCCCATCACGCTTGAGCTGTTCAACCGCCGCTTCATGGGAGTGGCCGAGGCCATGGGGGCGGCCCTGGAGCGCACCGCCCACTCGGTGAACATCAAGGAGCGGCTGGACTTCTCCTGCGCCCTCTTCGACGAGGACGGCGGCCTGGTGGCCAACGCCCCGCACATGCCGGTGCACCTGGGCTCCATGGGCGCCAGCGTCCGCGCCGTCCGCGACCGCCATCCCACGCTTGCGCCCGGCGACGCGTTTGCGCTCAACAACCCCTATGCTGGCGGCACCCACCTGCCCGACATCACAGTGGTCATGCCGGTCTTCATGCCCGGCGCGGCGTCAGCGGCCTTCTATGTCGCCGCCCGCGGCCACCACGCCGATGTCGGCGGGGTGCAGCCGGGCTCCATGCCGCCCTTCTCGAAGACCATCGACGAGGAGGGCGTGCTGCTGGACGCCATCCCCATCATGCGCGGCGGCGACTTCCTGGAGGCCGACACCCGCGCCGCGCTCGCCGCCGGACGCTGGCCGGCCCGCGCGCCCGACCGCAACATCGCCGATCTCAAGGCCCAGATCGCCGCCTGCCAGGCCGGCGCGGCCGCCGTCGCCGGCATGATCGAGGGCTTCGGGGGCGAGGTGGTGGCCGCCTACATGACCTTCGTGCAGCGCAACGCCACCGCCTCGGTCCGCCGCGCCATCGGCAAGCTGTCCAACGGCCAGGCGCGCGTCCCCATGGACGGCGGCGGCGAGATCGTGGTCATCACCACCGTGGACGCCGCCAGGGGCGAAGCGACACTCGATTTCCGCCAGTCCGCCGACCAGCTGCCCTCCAACTTCAACGCCCCCTCGGCCATCGTCGACGCCGCGGCCCTCTATGTCTTCCGCACCCTGGTGGACGACGACATCCCGCTCAATTCCGGCTGCCTGGCCCCGCTCAACATCCTGACCCGGCCAGGCTCCATGCTTGCCCCGGCCCCGCCCGCCGCCGTGGTGGCCGGCAATGTCGAGACCAGCCAGCACGTGGTGGACGCCCTCTATGCGGCCCTGGGCGTCATGGCCAACGCCCAAGGCTCGATGAACAACTTCACCTTCGGCGACGAGACCCGCCAGTACTACGAGACCCTCTGCGGCGGGGCCGGGGCGACCGCCCAGGCCGACGGCGCCAACGCCGTCCACACCCACATGACCAATAGCCGGCTCACCGACCCGGAGATCCTGGAACGGCGCTTCCCCGTGCGGGTGGAGACCTACGCCATCCGCCCGGGCTCAGGCGGCGCCGGAGCGCATCGCGGCGGCGACGGGGCGGTGCGGCGGGTGCGGTTCCTGGCCCCCATGGAGGCCGCCCTGCTCTCCACCCGGCGCGACCACGCCCCCCAGGGGATCGCCGGCGGCGGCCCCGCCCTGCCCGGCGCCCAGCGTTTGATCGCGGCCTCCGGCGCGGTAAAGGAACTTCCCGGCTGCTTCTCGGTTACGGTCCAGCTTGGCGACGTGATCGAGATCCAAACCCCCGGGGGCGGAGGCTTCGGATCACCCGCCGCCTCCTGATCGACACAGTTTCAAGGTTCCAACGTCTCCATGTCCGCACTCATCGCCGCCCTCGCCCTGTTCGCCGCCGCCGAGCCCGCCACGGCTGCGCCCGCCCCCGACGAACTGACCCTCACCGAGGACATGCCCTATCCGGCCGGCGCGCCGCGGGACGACTACGGCCTGGTGGCCTGGTGCTACGGCGCCCTGCGCGGCTATGTCGACCTGCACGACCAGATGATGCCCGACGTCACCGAGATCGAGAAAACCCCGCCGGTGAACCCAGAGACCACCCTGGCCGAGAAGCTGCAGGCCTACGCCACCATCCAGACCCGGGCCAAGCAGGACATGAAGCTGTTCGCCCGCGCCATGGAGGCCGCCGAGCGCGCCAGCCTCAAGCCCATCAACACCATCGGCGCCGCGGCGGTGAAGAAGGGCCACGCCACCTGGGCCGCCGCCGCCAACATGCCCAAGCGCCAGGTCGCCCAGAACTGGATGGGCTGGACCCTGCCGGTCCGCTGCACCCCCACGGCCCACGCCCTGGAGGACCGCGCCAAGCTGATGGGCAAGACCTTCCAGGTGAACAGCGACCCGGAACCTGAGACCGCGCCTGCGCCGCCGGTCGAGCCGGCGCCGGAACCGACCGTCGCGCCGGAAACCCCGACTCAATAGGACCGGGATCGGCTCCCCACGGGGAGCCGGCCGCCCCAGGGCATGCCGACACCGCGCCTTTCGGCGCGTTTTTGGCGCGCCTGTTGCGCAAAAACGACAGCTTGCCCTTTCGGCCCCTGCGTCAACTTTTTACCGACCGGCTGGACTGTTTTTCAACGTCTTTTCCCGGACATATTCGAAATTTCGGTATGCTTTTGACGTAACGCCAAAAACTGAATCTCGATATCAGACTAGTTTTGACAATACCGTCAGAGCCTTTTGTCGTCTTCGGAAATTCTAACAGAAAAGAGACTTGAGTTTCAGAACTGACGCCGCTCTTTCCCCGCAGCGGTCTGCCAATATTGCGGCTGATAACGCAGTTATATTTGAATCAGGGGAAACGCGTGCGTAACACAAGCTATCTTGCCGGGGCCTCGTCTGTCGCACTGGCCGCCATACTCAGCCTCTCCGCCGGCCAGGCCTTCGCCCAGGACGACGCGGAAGTCTCCGAAGTCGTCGTCACCGGCTCCTTCATCGCCGGTTCGCCGGAAGACGCCGCCCTGCCGGTGAACGTCATCGGCGCCGACGAGATGCAGAAGCAGGGCGCCCCCTCGACGGTGGACCTGATCAAGTCGATCCCCGCGGTCAGCGGCGCCATCGGCGAGTCCAACCAGTTCGGCGCCGGCCAGACCACCGGCTCGGGCAACGTCAACCTGCGCGGCCTTGGCGCCGAGCGCACCCTGGTGCTGATGAACGGCCGCCGCCTGGCCGTCTCGCCGGGCAACATCACCGTCGACACCAACCTGATCCCCGGCGCGGCCATCGGCCGGGTCGAGGTGCTGAAGGACGGCGCGGCGGCGACCTACGGCTCGGACGCCGTGGCCGGCGTGGTCAATTTCATCACCCGCAAGAACCTGTCGGGCTTCGAGGCCTCGGGCCAGTACTCCTTCATTCCCGGGTCGGATGGCGAATACACTGCGGGCCTGGCCTATGGCTGGGTCGGCGACCGCGGCGACCTGATGCTGACCGCCGGCTACCGCCACCGTTCGGAGTTGAACACCCGCGAGCGCGACGACACGATCCGCTCGATCACCGACAACCCGCAGGGCGGCTGGTCCAGCTTCGGCAGCCCGGGCGTCTACCTGTCCAGCAACAATGGCGGCGCCAGCTACACCTCGGCCTATGCCGACCCCGCCTGCGCGGTGATCTCAGGCGGCCCGAGCTGCGCCTTCCAGTACATCGGCTTCGACAACCTCATCGAGCGTGAGGAGCACTACCAGCTCTTCGGCCAGGTGAACCTCGAGGTCACCGACTCCACCAAGTTCCACTTCGAAGTGCTCTATGCCGGCCACGACGTGCCGGAGGAGAACTCCTCGCCCTCCTATCCGCCCAACAACTTCCCCACCACGGCCACCACCACCAAGGCCCAGGGCAACGGCTTCTACATCCCGGCCTCCAACCCCGGCCTGCAGGCCCTGATCGCCAAGGGCCTGGCCCCCGCGACCGCCGCCACCTCGGGCCTGTTCACCTCCATCGCCTGGCGTCCGCTCGGCGTCGGCGGCAACGGCCTCTATGGCTACGAGGGCAAGGAAGACCGCCGCAAGTTCACGGCCTTCCGCGTATCGGGCGGCTTCAACGGCAAGTTCGAGAACGGCATCGGTTGGGACACCGCCCTGACCTACATGGAAGACCAGAGCGAGATCGCCACGCCGGACGTCGTCGTCTCGCGCCTGGAGTTGGCTCTGCGCGGCCTCGGCGGCGCGGGCTGCAACGTCGCCACCGGGACCCCGGGCGTCGGCGGCTGCCTCTACTTCAACCCCTTCTCCACCGGCGTCGCCGCCAACGTCCTCGACGGCCGCATCAACCCCAACTACGTCGGCTCCACCGCCAATTCGAAGGACGTCCTCGACTACCTGTTCGAGGACTATTCCTACGAGACCCGCACCCGCCTGTTCTCCGCCGACCTGGTCTTCAACGGCGACCTGCCGATCGACCTGGGCGCCGGGGCCTTCGCCTGGGCGGCCGGCGGCCAGTATCGCTGGAGCGGCATCGACCGTCGCGTCAGCGACCTGACCAACATCGCCGTGACCCCCTGCGTCGACACCCCGGTCAATCCGGGCGCGACCTGCACGGCCAAGAACGGCGCCTTCAGCTTCTTCGGCCCGCTCACCAACTATGACCTGGACTACAGCGTCCTGGCCGCCTTCGGCGAACTGCAGGCGCCGCTCACCGACAGCCTGACGGCCACCCTGGCGGTGCGCTACGAGAGCTACAGCGGCAATGTCGGCGCCACCACCAATCCGAAGGTGGCGCTGAAGTGGCAGGCCCTCGACTGGCTGGCCTTCCGCGCCTCGGCGGGCTCGACCTTCCGCGCCCCGCCCCAGACCCAGATCGCCCCGGCCTTCACCACCAACCTGGCCTACACCGCCGCGGCCGGGGGCTATCGCGCCTACGACCTCTACGGCGACCCGAACCTGGAGCCGGAAAAGGCCAACACCCTCAACCTGGGCGCCATCGTCCAGATCAGCGACTTCCAGGCCACCCTCGACTACTGGAGCTTCGACTTCGCCGGCCCGATCCGCAACGAGAGCGGCTCGGCCATCGTCAACGCCCTGTTCCCGAACGGCACGTCCACCAGCCTGCCCAACAACTGCGCCAATCCGGCCTATGCCGGCCTGCTCGGCCGGGTGAGCTTCATCGGCGGCGTCTGCCTGCCGGCGAACATCAACCGGGTGAAGATCAACTATGTGAACGGGTCTGACGTGAAGACCAGCGGGCTGGACTTCTCGGCCAGCTACAAGTTCCGCGACGTCCTGGACGGCTCGGTCGGCCTGGGCCTCGATATGACCTACGTGCTGAACTACGACGTCGCCGCCACCACCATCGAGGGCGTCACCGTCCTGCCGGCGGCCGACTATTCCGGCACCATGGACTATCTGGGCTACGGCTCGCAGCCGAAGTGGAAGGCCACGGCCTTCGCCGAGTACACCCGCGGCGAACAGAACCTCCGTTGGACCATCCGCTATGTCGACGACATGATCGACACCCGCGGGGCCACCACCTTCACGGCGGCCAGCCCCAAGGGCAAGAAGATCGACGCCTTCGTCACCCACGACCTCAGCTACCGGGCCTTCCTGCCCTGGGACGTGACCCTGACCGCCTCGGTGATCAACGTCCTCGACCAGGACCCGCCGTTCGCGCGGCTGGACCTCAGCTACGACCCCTTCACCGCCAATCCGCTCGGCCGCTACTTCAAGCTAGGCGTCACCAAGAAGTTCTAGAGGTCTTCCCCCTCGAGAACTTGACTCAGGGGCGGCTCCTACAGGGAGCCGCCCCCTTTTTATGCGCCGTCACAGGTCCTTGCGCAGGAACCACCTGGGGAACATCGGCGCCGGCCCGTCGATCTGGCCGAACACCGCAAAGCCCAGCCGCTCGTAGAAGGCCCGCGCCTGGAAGGCGTAGGTGTCGAGCCACATATTGCGGCAGTCCCGCGCCCGCGCCTCGGCCTCGGCCCGCGCCATCAGCTGCGTCCCCAGCCCCAGCCCCCGCGCCCCTTCGGGCGTCACCACCAAGCCGATATAGAACGAGCCCCAAAGCGACAGGCCCCAGAGCCCGCCCTGCACCTCGTCGCTGTCGGGCGCGGTGATGGTCAGCGCGAAGGGCTCGCCTTGCGCGTTCCCGACCGTCTTTTCGTTGAAGGCCAGCAGGGGCGCCCAGATGGGCATGTAGGCGTCGTCGGGACTCGCGGCCCCGCGGATGATCAGGTTCATTTCAGTCTTTCAGATGATGCGCGCGCAGGCGCTCAAGCGCAGCCGTCAGGGCCACGCGGTCAGGTCGAACGGGCTGGAGGCGCGGTCAGACCGCGACGAAACCGATCATCATGGGATCAGGCTAGCGGGGCTTGGGGGCGGCCGCAACGCGCCCCTATTTCTTCGGCGGGTTGGCGCTCAGATCCATGATCAGCTTGGTCAGCAGGTACAGGCGCGGCGTCACCGACTTCAGGTCCATGAACTCCTTGTCGGAGTGGAATCCGCCGCCCACGGGGCCCAGCCCGTCCAGGGCCGGGGTGCCAGCCTCATAGGCCAGGGCCGACTGCGAGGCGCCGCCATTGCCGCCGGTCCCCAGGGTCAGGCCCAGCCCCGCATAGATCGCCTGGGCCCGCGCGGCGAGCGCGTCGGTGGCCGGGTTGTTGGCCAGCGGCGGGAAGGAGTTCTCACGGCTGATGGTCACCGTGGTGTCGGGCACCACCGTCTTGGCGGCGCTCGCCTTCAGGGTCGCCTCCACCTTGTCGAAATCGCTCTTCTGCCGAGCCCGGATATTGATCTGCGCCCGCGCGTCCTGCGGGATGATGTTGTACCGGGAGCCCGCCTGGATGATGGTCAGGTTCACCGTCAGTCCGTCGCCGGAATGGGGAAACTGCTCCACGGTCGCCAGCTGGTGGACCAGTTCGACGGCGGCGTTGCGGCCGTCCTGCGGGGCGACCCCGGCATGGGCCGCGCGGCCCTTGACGTCGATGTTCATGGTCGACGAGCCCTTGCGCCAGACGGTGATCACGTCCGGCGCGTCGCCGGGCTCCAGGTTCAGCTCCACGTCGTGGGCCTTCACCAGCCTGTCGATCAGGGCGCGGGTTCCGGGCGATCCCCGCTCCTCGCTGGTCTCGATCAGGAAGGTGATCTGGGCGAAATTCTTGAAGCCCAGGTCGTGCAGGATCTGCAGCGCGTAGAGCCCCTCGATCACTCCGCCCTTCTCGTCGGCGACGCCGGGTCCGCGCGCATGGTCGCCCTCGATGGAGAAGGGCCACTTGGCTGTCGTGCCCGGCCCGAACACCGTGTCGATGTGGCCGATCATCAGGATCCTGGCCTTGCCGGTCCCCTTCAGGGTGGCCACCGTGTTCTCCGGTAGGCCGGGGATCTCGGCCGGCACGCTCTCGATGGTCATGCCCAGCGCCTTGAGCCGCGGGATCAGCACCGCGGCCACCTTGCGCCCGCCCTCGATGTCGCCGGTGCCGGAATCGATGTTCACCACCGCCTTCAGCAGGTCGAGCTGGGCGGGGCGCGCCGCATCGGCCGCCGCCCAGACCTTGACGTCCTTGCCCGCCGCCAGGGCCGGGCCTGTGCTCACCAGCAGGGCGGCCACGGCCGCCATCGCAACCCGACTCATACGCATTCCATCACTCCGCAATCACAGGGCTCCACCTTGGCCGCAGCGCGGGCGCGATCAAGCCCCCGCCGACAAAAGCCGCGAAAGGATCGCCCGCGGTGCTAGACTGAAGCGTCATGCAAACGCCGCACCTGATCTACTTCGCCGATCCCATGTGCTCGTGGTGCTACGGTTTCTCGCCGGTGATCGCCGACATCCGCAAGACTTTCGGCCGCGCCTTGCCGATCCAGCTGATCATGGGCGGCCTGCGTCCCGGGACCGACACGCCCATGACCGAGGAGGCCAAGGCCAGCCTGGCAGGCCACTGGACCCACGTCACCGAGGCCTCGGGCCTGCCCTTCGATCCCGCCGTCCTGGAGACGCCGGGCTTCCTCTATGACACCGACCCGGCCGCCCGCGCCGTGGTCTGGGTGCGCCGCCAGGACCCGGAGATGGCCCTCACCTTCCTCGGCGACCTGCAGGCCGCCTTCTACGCCCAGAACCAGAACATCACCGACCCCCTGGTCCTGGCCGCCCTGATCACCCGGCACGGCCTGAACGGCGAGAGCTTTCTGGCCGCCTTCGACACCGAGGACCTCAAGCACGAGACCTGGCGCGACTACGGAACCTCGCAGAAGGCCGGGGTCACCGGTTTCCCGACCCTGATCGCCGGCCCCACCGAGGCCGGGGCCTACGGCGTGGTGACCCGCGGCTTCCAGCCGGGCGCCGCGGTGGTGCCGATGCTGGAGGCCTGGCTCTCCGGCCCGCTCAACTGAGCATGGAAACCTTCGACGTCGTTGTGGTCGGCGCCGGCGCCGCCGGCATGATGTGCGCCATCGAGGCGGGCAAGCGCGGCCGCTCGGTCCTGGTGGTGGATCACGCCCAGGCGGCGGGGGAAAAGATCCGCATCTCCGGCGGCGGCCGCTGCAACTTCACCAATATCAACACCTCGCCGGCCAACTTCATCTCCGCCGACCCCCGTTTCGCCAAGGGTCCCCTGCGCCGCTACTCGGCCAGGGACTTCATCGCCCTGGTGGATCGCTATGGCATCGCCTGGCGCGAAAAGACCCTGGGCCAGCTGTTCTGCGACGACAGCGCCAAGGACATCGTCGCCATGCTGCTGGCCGAGATGAAGGCCGCCGGCGTCCAGCTTCGCCTGGCCACCGCCGTCGCCAGGGTCGGCAAGACCGCCTCGGGCTTCGAGCTCGCCCTGCCCGGCGGGACGGTGGCGTGTTCGTCCCTGGTGGTCGCCACCGGCGGCAAGTCGATCCCGAAGATGGGCGCCACCGGCTGGGGCTACGAGATCGCCGCCCAGTTCGGCCTGCCGGTCATCGAGACGCGGCCCGCCCTGGTGCCCCTCACCTTCGAGGTGAAGACCCTTGAACACCTCAAGCCCTTGGCCGGGGTCGCGCTCGACGCCGTGGCCGCCTGCGGCAAGACGAAGTTCGCCGAGGCCATGCTCTTCACCCACCGCGGCCTCTCGGGCCCGGCCATCCTGCAGATCTCCTCCTACTGGCGGGAGGGCCAGGAGATCACGGTCAGCATGGCGCCCGGCGTCGACCTGATGGCCCAGATGAAGCTCGCCAAGACCACCCGCGGCCGCCAGGCGACGGCCACCGTGCTGGCCGACCACATCCCCAAGCGCCTGGCCCAGATGATCGCCGAGGACGAAGGCGCACTCGGCAACATCGCCGACCTGCCCGACAAGGTCCTGGCCCGCGTCGACGCCGCCGTGAACCGCTGGACCGTCAAGCCGGTGGGCTCGGAGGGCTATCGCACCGCCGAGGTCACCCTGGGCGGGGTGGACACCGCCGCGCTGGATCCAGGCACCCTGCAGGCCAGGGCCGTCCCCGGGCTCTACTTCGTCGGCGAGGTGGTGGACGTCACCGGCTGGCTGGGCGGGTACAACTTCCAATGGGCCTGGTCCTCGGGCTGGTGCGCCGGTCAGGCGGCCTGAACGGCGCAAGCTTCACAACCCTGCGTCAATCCGCCCCAGGGACCTCCCCACGCCGTTCCCTTTTCTTAAGGGCTTCCGACGCAACGTGCAGTTGGTATTCGGACGGCCGGCACGGCCGCGCGTGCTCATGGGGGTCTGGTGACCAAACCTGTCGAACGTTTGACCCAGGCCGAGCTGGTGAGTTGCGTGCTGAGTCATGAGTTGTTCCTGGCCGGCCGTCACGGGGGCCGCCGCATGATCCTGCCGATGGTCGACCTCACCGGCCTGGCCATGCCCCGCCGCAACCTCGCCGACGCCGATCTGTCCGGCGCCAGCATGCGCGGCTGCGACCTCTCCGGGACCGTCCTCGACCGCGCCCAGCTGTTCGGCGCCGACCTGCGCGGCGCCAACCTCACCGGCGTCAGCCTCAGCCGGGCCGACATGCGCGGCGCGGTGCTCTGCGGCGCGGACCTCACCGATGCCGACCTGCAGGACGCCGACTTCCGCCCCGGCCAGATCGCCGCCCACTCCGCCCAGGGCTTCGTCTCCCTTTCCCAGCGCCAGCGCGCCACCATGGCCGAGGCCGCCCCCAACAAGATCCGCTCCGACGTGGCCGCGGCCTTCGCCACCGACTTCTCCGACTGCACAATGCGCGGGGCCAAGCTGAACGGGGCCAAGCTCAAGAGCGCCAACCTCTCCGGGGCCCTGCTGGAGAACGCCGACTTCACCAGCGCCAACCTGGAGAACGCCGACTTCACCGACGCGGTGATGTCCGGCGCCATCCTGGCCGGCTCCACCACCCACGACGCCTGCATGAGCGGCGTTGTCCAGACGCCGACCGCCGAGGCCCTGGCCCGCCGCCCGGCCCTCCTGGAGGCGCTCGCCGGCCACCAGGTCTGGTGCCTGACCAACGGCAAGCAGGGCGGCGCGGCCCAGATGGAGGGCGCCGATCTTCGCGTGGTGGGCGACGCCCTGCACAGGGGCCAGCTCACCGGCCTCCAGGCTCCCGGCGCCTGTTTCGTGCGGCTGAACCTGGAGGGCGCCTTCCTGCAGGCGGCCAATCTCGAAGGGGCCGACCTGCGCGGCGCCAACCTGCGCGGGGCCGACCTGCGCGGCGCGCGCCTGGCCGGCGCCAACCTCGCCCGCGCCGACCTGCGCGGCGCCCTGCTGAGGCATCTGGAGGTGGGCGGACGCTCCACCCCCACCGACCTCACCGGCGCCCGTTTCAGCTACGCCGACTGCCGCGGCGCCCAGCTCTCCCCCGGCCAGCTCGACGCCGCCGACGCCGCCGAGGCCCGGTTCGACCAGGCCGCCTGACGCCAAGCCCCGCAAGCGGACACCGCGGACGCGTCGGACCCAGTCGAGCCCCCCTTCCATCCGCACCCGGATGGCATTCCCGCGGCCACCTCAAATATTCGAGGCGCCAATACCTCGGCCTTCATTGTCGGAGACTCTGGCGACTGGACGCCTGCACCTCCCCCGCGACAATCCGCCACACACATCCTGACGGTGACTTCATTTTTGCTTGACCACCGAACGACATGATTGCGCCTTCTGTATCTGGTCCCGGGCGCGCGCCGTCAGAGGGGGAATGAAGTGGCGGTCTGTTCCGAGACGCTGACCCAAGCCGAATTCGCCAAGCGGGTCATCGCCCATGAGATGTTCATCGCCCGGATGGCGGGCGGGGTCAGGCTGATCCTGCGCTTCGCCGACCTGTCGGGTCTGGCCGCCCCTGGCCGCAATCTCGCCGACGCCGACCTCAGCGGCTCCAACCTCACCGACTGCAACCTCGCCGGCGCGCGGCTCGACCGGACTGTGCTGTTCGGCTGCGACCTCACCGGCGCGATCCTCACCAACGCCATGCTCGCGCGGGCCGACCTGCGCGGGGCGGTGCTCAGCGGCGCCGATCTCTCGGGCGCCGATCTGCAGGACGCCGACCTACGCCCGGGCCAGCTGGCCATTCACACCGCCGACGGCTTCGCCTCCGTGTCCCGCCGCCAGAAGCGCGCGACAGTGGCTGACGGAGCCAATCTCGCCGGCGCCAATCTGAACCGCGCCCGCTTCGAGGACGCCTCGGCCTTCGCCGCCGACTTCTCCGACTGCACGATGCGCGGCGCCAATCTGAGGGGCGCCAAGCTCAAGTCCGCCAACCTGCGCGGCGCCCTGCTTGAGGACGCCGACTTCCGAAACGTCAATCTGGAGGGCGCCGACTTCACCGATGCGGTGATGGACGGGGCGCAGCTGGCGGGCGCCATCCTGACCAACGCCTGCCTGGCCGGAGCCCTCCGGTCGCCGGACGCCGAGGCCGTGGCCCGCCGCCCGGCCCTGATGGAGGCCCTGGCCGGCCATCAGGTCTGGTGCCTCACCGCGGGCAAGCAGGGAACCGCCGCCCAGGTGGCCGGCGCGGATCTGCGGGTCGTCGGGGATGCCATGCTGCAGGCCCAGCTCACCGGGCTGCAGGCCCCCGGCGCCATCCTGATCCGGCTCAACCTGCAAGGCGCCGATCTCCAGGCCGCCAATCTCGAAGGGGCGGACCTGAGGTCGGCCGACCTGCGCGGGGCCGACCTGCGCGGGGCCCGGCTGGGCGGCGCGAACCTGGTTCGGGCCGACCTGCGCGGCGCCCGGCTGCAGGATCTCGTGATCGGGACCCGAAGCACCCCCACCGACCTGTCGGGCGCGCAGCTGCGGTTCGCCGACTGCCGGGGCGCCCACGTCCCGCAGGAACGCCTGGCCGAGGCCGACGCCACCGACGCCCGGTTCGACGCCGCCGCCTAGAGCACGTCAGGCGGAAGTGGATACCGGTTCCGCCGCCCGACGTGCTCTGATGTTTTGAATCTAGACCCTTCTTGCCGTTTCAGATGAGTCCATCTGAAACGGTCAGGGTCTAGCCGTGGCGATCTAGAAGATCACCCGCTCCTGGCCCCAGAACAGCGGCGAGCGGGCGTGGTCGATGAACGTCTTCTCGTCCTCCAGCAGCAGCCGGCCGGCCGCCTGGGCCTCGGGGCTGGCCATGATGGCGCCGAGCGCCTCCAGGCTCTCGTACCAGAGCTGCGCCACTCCGTCGTAGGGCGGCGGCGCGCCGCGGCTGGCCCGCAGCGGCTCGGAGACCTCGTCGGGCAGGCTGTGCATCTGGACGTAGCGCTGGATGCCCAGGGTCTCGCGCACGCTGGCCACCAGGGGGCCATGGGTCCCGTGCCAATAGGCCTGGAAATCCTCCCGGCTCAGATGCGGCAGCCGCACGAGGGGAAAGGTCAGCTTGATCATGGGGCGGGTCCTCGAGAGCGTGACAGCCTGAAGTGGACACCGGTTCAGGCGCCCGTCACGCTCCAAGCCTAGACAACCCATCTCACGTCAACCGGCCGGCCCTCGCAAGCTACAGCGCGCGGATCAGGCCCAGGGTCACCGCCGCGGCGTTGTCCGACGCCAGCTGGTTGAAGGCCGCATAGAGCTTGTCGCCCTCCCCGGCGCCGGCCAGGCTGGAGAGGCCGCGCACCGCCACGAAGGGCTTGCCGTTGCAGAAGGCCACGTGGGCCACCGCCGCGCTCTCGCAATCCAGCACGCCCGCCTGGAAGGTTTCGAACACCCAGTCCCGCAGCTCGGTATTGTTGACGAAGGCCGCGCCGGAGACGGCGTTGCCCCCCACCACCACCCGCGGCGTCCTGTCGAGCCGGGCCGCGCCGCCGCCCTTGGAGAGCACCACGGTCACCGCCAGCCGCCGCGCCGCGGTCAGCATCGCCGGCGCCGCCGGGAACCAGAACCGGCGCGCGGTCTCACCGTTCGGGCCGGTGACGATCACCGGCTTGGGGAACATCATCCCGAAATTGCCGAATCCGCCGGGGAAACCCGCCGCCGGCTCGAAGCCCGCCGGCCCCTCGCGCCCCATCACCACGTCCAGGTACTGGCCCCACTGGCTGGCCACGAAGACGTCGCCCAC
Source organism: Phenylobacterium sp. (assembly GCF_030645195.1). Lineage (GTDB taxonomy): Bacteria > Pseudomonadota > Alphaproteobacteria > Caulobacterales > Caulobacteraceae > Phenylobacterium. The sequence goes on from NZ_JAUSLW010000078.1 coordinate 16,459, forward strand.
CTTCAGGTCCGGGTCCACGCCGCCGGCGCAGCCGCTGACCATCACGGCGGTCACGTCGAACAGGTCCAGGGTCCGCTGGGCGCTCATGGCCGCATTGACCATCGAGGGGCCGCAGGCGTTCAGCACCACCGCCTTGCCCGACAGCCGGCCGGTGACGAAGACCGCCCCCCCAACCTTGTGCTCGGCGGTCTCGGTCATGGCGCCGCGCAGGGCGCTGAGCTCGGTCGCCATGGCGCCGAAGACCGCGATCCGGGGAGTGTCGTCCTGCAGCATGCCTACTCCCGAGGGTCCTGCACGCAGAAGGCCGCGCCCTCCGGGTCGAGCATCACCGTGTGAGCCTCATGGATATCACGCGCCGTCCCGCCGAGGGCGACAATCCGCGCCGCGCGGCTGGCCCAAGGACTTGGCACGAATTTGTGATCGGGCCGGGAACGCGATCGTGATCGCGACGTTTTGGTCATGCTCCGGCCTTGGCGGGAGCGCTGAACGCCACGCGGGGGTGACGTCCAGCCCAAGCCATATCCCCCAAAAATTCGGAGACGATCCATGCGTTTTGCCACCCTGATGACTGTCGCCGCCCTCGGCCTCGCCGCCGCCGCCTGCACCAAGAAGGAAGAAGCCCCGGCCCCGGTCGCCGCTGACGCCACCGCCGACCAGGCCGCTTCCGCCGCCACCGACGCCGCGGCCACCGCCGTCGACGCGGCCGACACCGCCACCGACGCCGCCCAGAAGGCCGGCGACAAGGCTGGCGACGCCATGCAGGCCGCCGGCGACGCCGCCGCCTCCTCGACCGAAGCCAAGGTCGACGCCGCCGCCGAGCCGGCCAAGAAGTAAGACCCCGGCGCGGACGCCTCTCCAGGCGTCCACCCGGCGTGATCCAGATCAGGGCTCCGATCGCCTCCAGGCGGTCGGGGCCTTTTTCTGTCAGGCCAGACGCTCCAGCCAGGCATGGCCGGGATGCAGCCGCGCGATCGCGGCCCTCAGCCAGGCCCGCCCCTCGACCTCCAGCAGCGGCGCGATCAGCGCGAAGTCCGCCTCGTCCTTCGGCCGGGGCTTGGCCGCCTTGTACAGCAGCCCCCCGTGCGGCCGCAGGTAAGGCACGCCCGCCGCGGACAGGCCCACCATCTGCGCCCGCGGCGCGCTCAGGCTCTCATCGCGCCGGTAGACCCAGGTCTCCGCGTCGCCGGGCTCCAGCATGACGTCCATCCGCCAGGCCTCCCCCTCCCGCACCCAGGTCTGATGCCGGTGAGCCGGCGGCTCGGCCCCGGGCGCCAGGGCGCGCACCTCGCCGTCCCCCACGACATGCAGCGCGAACCCCGCCAGTCGGGTCCGCACCGCGCCGAACGCGGCGCGGGGAATGGCGATCTCCAGGTCCCCGTGGGGCCGGCTCTGTCGTCCCAGCCACAGATCCAACGCCCAGCCGCCCACCACGCACCAGGGGGCCTCCACGCCGGCGAGCCGGGCCGCGGCCGCCTCCGGGGTCCAGGCGTCCCAGGCCTCCAGGGGCGGGCCGTCCCAATGGGATGAGGTCGTCTCCATGGCCCTGGTTCCCTCCATTCCGAGCGCCCCGCTCTGGTCGCCGACGCCGGCGGCCCCGGTCAGTTCCTTGCCGGCCGCCAGAGCGGTCCGACCACGATGGCCGTGATCTTCAGCCAGAACCTGTGGAATTGGCGAGACATGACGGCGCTCCGTCAGGAGTGCCGGCTACCTCGCCGGCAATTGCGACATGATCGTCGGCGCGTCGAAATAGTCGCGCCAGTAGGTGATGACGCCGTCATGAACCTCGTAGACCCCGGTCACCGGCAGCTCGACCCACCTGTCGCCGAAGAGGTGCCGGTCCAGCCGCTCCAGGAACACGACCGGCCCGAAGGCGGCCTCGCGGAGGACCCTGAACTCGTTCTCCGAGGTCGGTCCGAAGAAGGGCTCCAGCACCGCCCGGATGCCCGCCGGTCCGCGTACCGCGCCGATCGGCGGCGGGTTGACGTATTCGCAATCGCCGGAGACGAGCTTCAGCGCCGCGTCGTAGTTCAACGGCTCCATGAGCGTCATGAACTGCCGGACGATTTCGAGGGGGGACATGGATGCGGCGGACATGCGGGTCTCCTGCGTGATGGTGTCCGGCGACAGTCGCGATCCGCCGCGCTCGGCGCAATTACCTGGCGGGTTATGGTTGGCGACCGGCCGCGGCGCCACGGAACAGGGCCTCGGTCTCGGCGTCCGCCGGAAACAGGGTCTCGAGCCTCAGCTCGTCGGCGGTGACGTCCTGGGCAGTGCCAAAGGTCGCGACCACCGCGAACATCGACATCCTTACGCCCTTGACCTCCATGTTGAACGGCATCACCGGCAGCAGCGCGGTGTCGGCGGCCGACCACAGGGCGTTGGAATCCTGAAGGGGGGCGAGGTCATCCAGCACCGCCTGCATCTCCAGGCCGCCCAGGGCTTCGGCCTCCCGCTGGGCGCGCCGCCACATCAGCGGGCCCACGGCCTCCCAGTTGGTGACGAAGGGGCGGATGCCCTGCGGATGGAAGAACAGCCGCATGAGGTTGCGCTGGTCGCCGCCGACCCGGCCCCAGATGTCGTCACCCAGCATGGCGCCCAGCAGATCGAAGGGCTTGTTCGACAGCCGGACGTTCCAGGCCCGGTCGAGGGCGATGGCCGGAAAGGGCTCGTGGGCCTTGAGCATAATGCGCACGGCGCTCATCACCTGGGCCATCTGGGGGTCGTCCAGGGCGCGGGCCCGGAAGATCGGGGCGAACCCCGCCGCCGTCAGCCAGGCGTTGCGGTCGCGCAGAGGCACCTCGAGGGTCTCGCTCAACTGCAGGATCATGTTGCGGCTGGGGTTGGCCCGCCCCGACTCCAGGAAGCTGACATGGCGCTGCGAGACGCCGGAGGTCAGCGCCAGATCCAGTTGCGACAGCCGGCGTTTCTGGCGCCACTCCCGCAACAGGCGGGGAAAGCCCGCCTCCGGACCTGTTTCCCGGATCGAAACTGACACGCTTCCCCCTCGCCGCCTTCCCCCACCTGTCGCGCGGCCTGCGACAGGATTCAACGACCTGACAGGTAATTGACCGCCCGCGACCGATGGAGCGACGGTCTCAGGAGAAAGAGGAGATGGCGATGTCGGGCTTCTGGCGCATGTGGTTCGTCGTCTGGTGCGTTTCGATCGGCGTCTTCGGGGCGGTGCTCTCGGGCGGCGCGTTCGAAGCCACCAGCGGCCCGGTCCGCTTCGTCCTGTCGAACCTGCGCGGCCCGAGCGAGGCGCTGTTTGATCCCACCCTGCGGTTCAGTCTGGCCGTGATGGGCGCGGTGTCGATCGGCTGGGCGGTGACGCTTTTCGCCGTCATCGGCGCGGCCATTGATCTGGGGGACAAGGGCCGCCAGCTCTGGACCGCGATGTCCCTCGGCGTGGCCAGCTGGTTCGTGATCGACAGCGCCCTGTCGGTGGCCACGGGGTTCGGGCTGAACGTCGCGCCCAACCTGGCCTTGGCGGGGATGTATGTTGTCGGTGTTCTGGGAAGCGGCGCCTTGAAATCCTCGGTCTGAAACGGGCCCCGGGAACCGACGGTCGGCTAGAAGACACAAGCTCCGCAACCTTCGCGCCCCGTCGGCATTCTTCCTGCACGGCGCGAGAGCCGTTGTCCGGAGCAGTCTCAGTGCGGGTGTTGATTGTCGAAGACGAGATCTTGGTGGCCATGGAGCTGGAGGAGACTCTCAGCGAACTGGGCCACACCGTCGTCGGCATCGCGCCGGACCGCCGCAGCTTCGAGGCCCTGGCCGGCGAAGGTGTCGATATCGCCCTGGTGGACCTCAACCTCCGCGACGGCGAGACCGGCGTCGAGATTGGCCGCACCCTGGCCAACCGCCATGGCGCGGCGGTGATCTTCCTCACCGCCAATCCCGGCCTCCTGGAGGGCGGCGTCGCCGGAACCCTCGGCGTCCTGCCCAAGCCCGCCTCGCGCCACGCCGTGGCCGCCGTGGTGGACTATGCCGCCCGCCGCGGCCCCCTGCTCGCCCCGCCCGGCGAACTGCGCCTCTTCGCCTAACAGCCGCCGAGTCGAAAGGCCGCAGCGGACGTTAACTATTTCGGGGCCGACCGGGTCTAAGCTCCTCCGATGAAGACTGCGCAGGAATGCCTCGCCAAGGCCGAAGAGCTGCAGGCGCGCGCCGCCGCCTGCCTGACCCCGGACATGCAGCTACGCTTCCAATATCTCGCCGACTGTTGGCGCGGCCTCACGCGAGAAGACGGCCAGTTCGGCCCCGCGACTCTCCTCGACTTCCCCTAGACGAAGGGCGGCGCCGGGCGTGCGGCCTTGGCCTCTTCCTCGGCCAGCAGGGTCTGGAGCACGTAGCGCTCGGCCGCCCCGAGGTCGCCCCGAAGCCGCCTTTTGAACATTTCGATGTTGCGGGCCTGCACGAAGGCGTCCCGGGACTTTTCGATGCCGCACTCCTTTTCGGATGGGCTGGCTGCAAGACCCAGCGCGCGGATCGCCCGTCGGTTCCCGGTCCGGCCCGGCGCGTGACCTACTGGCTCACCCGGCTCGGCCGCGTATAGGCGGTGAGCGGCGCGCTCATCCGCACCACCAGGCCATTCGGCCCCCACTCGCGGTTCAGGGTTCCGCCCAGTTGCCCTTCCACCGAGACCTTCGACAGGGTCGAGCCGAAGCCATCCTCCGGCGGCGGGCCGGCGATGACGGGGCCACCGGTCTCGGTCCACACCAGGTGATAGTCCGCCCCTACCCGTTGCGCGGTGATGGCGACGTGGCCATCGGGCGTGGACAGGGCGCCGTACTTGGCCGCGTTGGTGGCCAGCTCGTGGAAGATCAGGGCCAGCGGCGTGGCGGCCCGGTCGTCGATGGCGATATCGTCCCCGGCCAGGCTGATGCGCAGGCCGCCCGCCCCGTCATAGGGGGCGAACAGTTCCCCCAGCAGGGCGAAGGCGGTGGCCGCCCGGGCCGTGGGCCGCGAGGCGTTGGAATGGGGGCGCACGAAGTCGTGGGCGCGGCCCAGCGCCATCACCCGGTCGCGCAGGGCGGCGGCATAGGCCTTGGACTCCGGATGGGTGCGGGCCGACAGCGAAATCAGCCCCGAGATCACCGCGAAGATGTTCTTGATCCGGTGGCTCAGCTCCTGGCTCACCAGCTCGCGCTCCTGGGCCAGACGCTTGGCGTCGTCGATGTCGGTGCAGGTGCCGAACCAGCGGGAGATCTGGCCCGCCTCGTCGCGGATCGGCAGGGCGCGGCCCAGGGTCCAGCGATAGGCTCCCGAATGGTGGCGCAGCCGGTACTCGATCTCGTAGGGCTCGCCGGTCTCCAGGCTGTGCGACCACAGCGCCCAGGCCCGATCCTGGTCGTCGGGATGGAACACGCCGCTCCAGCCCTCGCCGTCGGTGGAGCCGGGCGGCGTGCCGGTGAACTCGTACCAGCGGGCGTTGTAGTAGTCGTGATAGCCGTCCGGCCGGGTCGACCAGACCATCTGGGGCATGGAGTCGGCGATCGCCCGGAAGCGGTTCTCCCCGTCCCTCAGCCGCGCGGCCTGGGCCCGCAGGGCGAGCTGGGCCATGACCTGGCGGGCCAGGGCCAGCAGGGTCTCGGACTGTTCGGGGCTGAGGCCCTGCGGTCGCGGTGCGGTGTCCAGCACCGCCACCGAGCCGATCGGCGCCCCGTCGGGGGCGTCCACCCGTGCCCCGGCGTAGAAGCGCAGGCCCGGCGGTTTGGTCACCAGGGGATTGGTTGCGGTGCGCGGGTCCTTGGTCAGGTCGGGGAACACCACCAGATCCTCGCAGCTCAGCACGTGCTGGCAGATGGAGACCTCGATGGGGGTCTCGCTGATCTCCAGCCCCACCTTGGCCTTGAACCACTGGCGGTCGCCGCCCACGAAGCTGATGATCGCCATGGGCGCCTGGCAGACCAGGGCCGCCAGCCGCACGATGTCGTCGAAGGCGGTTTCCGCCGCTGTGTCCAGGATGCCGGTGGCCCGAAGGGACGCAAGCCGGGCGTCTTCGGTCCAGGCGCCCCTCGTCATCGCTTCGCTCACCCGCGCTCCATCCCTGCTGCGCCCAGATGGGCCTAACGCCTCGCGCAGCTTCGCCGCCCGAACCTTGGCGGTGTACGCGTGGAGCCCGCGCCCGGTTCCGTTCCGTGGGACCCTAGGCGCTTGCGCAGGTGCTCAGATTGACCGGACCGGTGGGGTTGCGCATCCAGCCGCCGTCAACCTTGGTGAACTCCGAGAAGCCCGACTGGGTGCGGTACTCGCTGCGCACGGGGTCCCAGCCTTCCCAGCTCATGGCCACCACCAGCTTGGCGGTGACGCCCTTGGCCTTGTCGATGGCGGTGAGTTCGCGCGCGCCCTTGCAGCCGACCTCGAAGCCCTGGCAGCCCTTGCCGTCGGACTTCGACAGGCAGGCCTTGTCGCTGGCCTGGATCTGCTTGTGCCAGGCGAGGATCTCGTCCCCCAGCCCGGCGTACTGGTCGTCGGCCGCGCTCTTGGCCTTGGGACTGCAGGCGGCCACCAGGGCCAGGGCGGAGGCGATCAGAACTCGGCGCACGGGTGTCTCCAGGTGAGCCGGGGCTTTTTGAGGCCAATCAAGGCGCCAGCAAGGCGGGCGCATCCATCGGCGACCCGGGGCGTTGTGTCGGCTGAGGGACTTTAGGATTCTGGAGGCTTGGCTATGCGACATCGTATTTTGATCTGTGGGTTGGCGCTCGCTGCGCTCACCGCACCCACCCTGGCCAGCGCGCGCACCGCCTGTGATCAACGCGCTCACGACCGCAAGGTGACCGGCGCCGTGCTGGGCGCCGTCGGCGGGGCCCTGATCGGCAACGCAGTGGCCGACAAGAACGGCGCCATCATCGGCGGCCTCGGCGGGGCCGTGGTGGGCAATCAGCTCGCCCGGGTGAAATGCGACACCGGCCGCAGCTATACGCGCGCCAGCAATCGCACGGCCCCCTCGCGCAACAGCGCCTACCGCCAGGTCTCCTACGACCAGTGCCGCAACGAGAGCCGCCCCTATTACGACGAGCGCGGCCAGCTCACCTACCAGCAGATCCGGGTCTGCGGCCAATGATCGCCGCCCCGACGACCGCAAGATTCGCCCTGGCCGCCCTGGCCATGCTGTCGCTCGCCGCCTGTAGCGACAACGACGGCCGCGTCGTGGCCAAGGGCATCTGCACCCCCTTCGCCGCCACGCCGGCGGCCGCCACGACCACCGCCGGCGTCCCGGCCCTGGCCGCCCCGGCGAGCATCGACGCCTCGGGCGCCGTGGAGGACTGCCTGCACCGCTGGGCCTACAGCCTGGCCGGAGCCCGGGACTCCGCCGAGGTGGTGGCCGGCGCCACCGTCGCGGCCTGCGCCCCGGCGCTCTCCAAGTGGAACCAGGCCTCGCTCGCCGCCGCCAACGCGCCCGGCGCGCCGTCCATGGAGGCCACCAGCCTGCTCACCGGCGAGCCCACCAACGCGCTGGCCGAACACCGCCAGTTCGCCGAGACTCGCGCCCTGTTCTTCGTCGTCCAGGCCCGCGCCGGCGCCTGCAAGCCGCCGCCCCCGATGAAGGGCTGACCCCGCTTCCTCCCCGAAAGGGGAGGGAGTAGCTCTCGCCGCCGCCTTGGGGCACCCTCCCGGCCTGAGACGCCTTGGGAGGGGCCGCCATGACCGTCGAGCTGGGGATCATCGAGGGCTATTACGGCGCCCCTTGGAGCTGGGCCGAGCGCCGCGACCAGGTGAGCTTCCTGGCCCCCCACGGCTATGGCTTCTACATGTACGCCCCCAAGGCCGACCCCTGGCTGCGCCGCCGCTGGCAGGAGCAGCACCCCGCCGAGATGGCCGCCGAGCTGCTGGCCCTCTCCGACCACTGCGCCGAGCACGGGGTCCGCTTCGGGGTGGGGCTCAGTCCCTTCGAGCTCTATCGCGACTTCGACGGGGCGGCCCAGGAGGCGCTGGCCGGCAAGCTCGCCATGCTGGACATGATCGGCATCCAGGACCTCGGCGTGCTGTTCGACGACATGCGCGGCGACCTGCCGGAGCTGGCCGCCACCCAGGTGCGGATCATCCACTGGATCGCCGAGCGCACGGCCGCCACCCGCGTCATCGCCTGCCCAACCTACTATTCCGACGCCCCGGAGCTGGACCGCGCCTTCGGATCTCGACCGGAAAGCTACCTGGAGGACTTCGGCTCAGGTCTGGATCCCGCCATCGAGGTGTTCTGGACCGGCGAGGAGGTCTGCTCGAAGGAATTCACCCCCGGCCACCTGGCCCGCGTCGCCGGCCAGCTGCGCCGCAAGCCGTTCCTGTGGGACAACTATCCGGTCAATGACGGCCCGCGCATGTCGCCCCACCTGCACCTGCGCGCCTTCACCGGCCGCCCGGGGAGCATCGCCGACCACGTCGCCGCCCACGCGGTGAACCCGGCCCTGCAGCCGGTGCTCTCCCGCATCCCGGCCCTGACGCTCGCCGACAGCTACCGCCTGGGCGAGGACTACCAATACGGCAAGGCCTTCCTGGCCGCGGCCCGCACGGTGCTGGGCGACGACCTCGCCTACCGGGTCCAGGGCCACCTGGTGCTGCTGCAGGACACCGGCCTCGACCGGCTGGGCGACGCCATCCCCACCCTGCGCGCCCGCTACGCCGCCTACGACCACCCCGGCGCCCGGGAGATCCTCGCCTGGCTGGACGGCGCCTATGTCATCACCCAGCAGATGATGGCGGCGGAACACTGATCGCCGAAAACGTGTTACCCTCGACGTGGGGATACAACCGTTTTCGGAGGCTTATCCATGCCGTCTGAGTCCGAGGTCCACCTGCTCGATCACGAGCGCACCTACCACGCCTTCAACATGCTGGTCCGCTGGTCCATGGTCCTGCTGGGCGCCACGATCCTGTTCCTGACCCTGTGGTTCGCCACCCCCGCCGGCTTCCTCGGCGGCGCGATCGCGAGCCTGCTGGCCTTCGGGCTCGGCTACTGGTTCGTGATCCGCCACGAGGCCCACCAGCCGCTCGATCTGTGGGTGGTCGGGCGCTGATCCGGGCTGAGCGACAGGCCTCTGCCCGGCCTTCTCCCCTTGCGGGAGAAGGTGGCCCTGCGGAGCAGGGTCGGATGAGGGGTCAATAGACCTATCCGGCCAGGGCGTCACCAGGATCGCGGAGAGGGGATCGCGACCCCTCATCCGGCGCGCCCTCGCGCGCCACCTTCTCCCACAAGGGGAGAAGGGGAATTTGAGCCCGCCCTCCCCCCGCCTCAGGCCTCGTCGTAGGGCGGCGGCAGCTGGCCGGCCTTGAACAGGATCACCGGGGTCTCGTCATAGTCCCCCAGCTCGGCGTCGGCCGAGGCGGAGAAGGCCACCACCCCCAACCGGGTGTCGGACAGGCGCTCGGCCTTGCGCCGCGCCTCCTCGGCGGACTTGCAGATCAGCACCTGTTCGGCCTTCAGGCCCTTGCCCTTGCCGGCGATATAGGCCTGGACCAGGTGGACGGTCTCGCGTCCCACGCGCCCTACTTCTTCAGGACGTTGGGGGTCCAGCCGGCCGGCGCGTTGTCCTTGGGCTTCTCGGCCTTGGGCTTGCGGACTTCCTTGTTGCTCTTCTTCTGACCCTTGGCCATGGCGGTGTCCTTTCGCGGCCCCCAAGCGGAGCGACGCAGCAGACTTAATCCTAGCACATCCCCCTCGCCCGCCCGGGGAATTCCTGCGGCGCTCTGGGCGCCCAGGCGTCAACCCGCCTAGAGTGCCGCCATCCGAGGGGGGAATAAGATGACGGATCGGCCCGGCCTGTTGGCCAAACTCATCCTGGCCTGCGCCATCCTGGGCGGGGTGAGCTTCCTGGCCTCGGCCTATGTCGGCCCGCCCCACGCGGCCATGATCGTCTGGAAGGGCTCGGGCGTGGCCCTGCTGGCCCTCTATGCCGCGGCCCGCGCGAAAAGCCTCGACGGCTGGCTGCTGGCCGCCGTCATGGCGCTGGGGGCCACCGGCGACGTCCTGTTGGAGACCCACGGCCTGGTCACCGGCGCCATCGCCTTCCTGGCCGGCCATCTCGTCGCCATCGCCCTCTACCTGCGCAACCGCCGCCAGCCGCTGGAGCGCAGCCAGCTCCTGCTGGCCCTGCTCATCGTGCCCGCCACGGTGATCACCGCCTACCTCCTGCCAGGCGACCGCGCCGGCGCGCCCGGCATCGCCTTCTATTCCACGGGCCTGGCCCTGATGGCGGCGGCCGCCTGGATCAGCCGCTTCCCGCGGATGAGCGTCGGCCTCGGCGCCCTGATGTTCGTGGCCTCCGACCTCTTCATCTTCGCCCGCACCGGCCCCCTGGAGGGCCTGGCCTGGGTCAGCCCGGTGGTCTGGGCGCTCTATTTCGCCGGCCAACTGCGCATCTGCCTGGGGGTGGTTAGAACCCTCGCGCGGCGGGACGAGCCCTAGATCAAGGTGTCATCCCGCAAAGCGCGCAGCGCTTGTGCGGGACCCAGACGCGCGGGGGTCTCAGGATAGATCGGTGAGTATGGATCCCGATCTTCCGCGACGTGGAAACCGGGATGACACTGGGTGGGCAAGCCGAACGGCCGCCTCACCCCGGCGTGCTCCACCAGTCCGTCTCCGCCTTGGGCTCGGGCTTCGCCAGCGGCCCCCGCCCGATCTTCGCCAGCGCCTCGTCCTCGGTCTCGCCGAACTTGCGGATCACCACCACCCATGGCGGCTTGTCCGGGTCCTGCTCCTCGGGCGGCAGGGGCCGCCGGACCCCGTACTTCTTCGGCGCCAGCATGGAGGCGGTCCAGCGCAGGGTCGAGATGCGCAGGGCGTCGGCCCGCGCCGTGGTCTCGGTGGACTCCAGGGCGATCTCCAGCATGGCGTCGGCGAAGATGTCGGCGGCCACGGCCTTGGCCTTCAGATAGGCGTCGTGGAAGGCGTCGTCGGCGCGGATCCAGTGATAGATGGTGGCCGCGCAGGGCATGTCGGCATCGGCGCCGACGGACAGCACCGTCTCCCCGCTCGCGATCCGCCGCAGGATCATCCCGCCCAGTTCGTCGGTATAGGTCGACACCCGCCCGCCGCGCCCGTCCTTGCGCGGCCGCAGGGCCCGGCGCCAGCGGCGATCCTCGTCCTCCGCCCTATCCCGCGCCCGCCGGTCGCGCCGCGCCTGGTCGCGGGCCGCCTCATAGGCCGCCCCGAACCCAGGCTCCCGCTCCCGCCACTTGTAGATCGCCTGCACCGAGGGCATCCCCGGCTCACGCCCCAGGGACGCCTCGCTCTGCCCGCCGGCGATCTTCTCGCAGATCAGCCTGCCCAGCTCGGGCGAATACCGCACCTGCGGACGGCGATCGGGACGCCCGAGCGGCGGCGACTTCGACGACATGGACACCTGGGCGATGACTTGGGGAGGCTCGCAGCCTCTCACGGTCCGGTCGATCCGTCAAGAACAAAAACAGAACAAACATTCCACCTTTGGGGGAGGCGATGCAAAAATGCGCGAGGTATCAGCGAAGGTGGAACAGCTTGAAATCGCAAGCGTCAACTGTCACCTTTGAGGATGACGCCTGACGCACGATGGGACAAGATGTGGCGACGAAACCTCACGGAACCAGTGGCAAACTAACCGGCGGCGCCCGTTCCGAGGGTGCGGATGTCTGGAGCGTCAGCGGGATTCATCCCGAAGATCGTGAGATGGCGGAGGCTCAAGCTCGCCGTTCCGGAATATCGCTTGGTGACTGGTTAAACAGAGCAATTCTCGAGCAGATCTCGCTAGAAACATCAACCATGGTGTCAGAACTCGAACACTTGGAAGCCTTAGCGGCGAGGACAACAACAATCCTCAACCCGAGCATAGATCAGAATGTCTCGTGGACAATCTCCGCGCCGGAAGCAGACTTGCTGGGGAGCACCGGAGTAGCGGAGAGCGCCCGCCTCTCCGCGATTTGGACAAGGGTCTCAGAACTTCTCGGCGGTCCAAAAATCTTGCGTCGCGACGTGGAGGGTCCGCTTGAGGCGCACGACTTGATTCAGGCTGGCCTGCCCGCGCGGGCGCTGACCCACCTCGTCGATCACGTTCGACTGCTCCGCTCATCCGATCAGTTCGAGAAGGCTGTC
>NZ_JAUSLW010000104.1 GCF_030645195.1 Phenylobacterium sp.
ACCCCGGTGCGCGACGCCGGGGTCAAGCACGTGGAGTTCGTCTCGCTCTCGGCCGACCAGGCGCTCGCCGTCATGGTCTTCGACGACGGGGCGGTGGAGAACCGGCTGATGTCGCTGGCCGCAGGCGTCACCCCCAGCGCCCTGCAGGAGGCCTCGAACTTCCTCAACACCCGCCTGCGGGGCAAGACCCTTGTGGAGGCCGGCCGCGAGATGCGCACCGAGCTGGAGGCCGCGCGCCGCCAGCTCAACGAGACCGCCGCCCGCCTGGTGGAGGACGGCCTGGCCGCCTGGGGCGGGGGCGAGGTGGCCGAGCGGGCCCTGATCGTGCGGGGCCGCGGCAATCTCCTGGCCGACCCGGAGACCCTGGAGGATCTCGAACGCGTTAGAATGCTGTTCGATGATCTGGAGCAAAAGGAACAGCTCATCGGTCTGCTAGACGGGGTCAACGAGGCCCAGGGCGTGCGCATCTTCATCGGGGCCGAAACGCGGCTGTTTTCGCTTTCGGGTTCCGCCGTGATCGCCGCGCCCTATATGACGGGCCAACAGAAGGTGCTGGGCGCGATCGGCGTGATCGGTCCGGCCCGGCTCAACTATGCCCGGGTCATCCCGCTGGTGGACTATACCGCCCGCGTGCTGTCCCAGGTCCGAGAACGCGTGAAGGATTGAATATGTCCGACGATCAAACGCCGGCCGACGAACTCAACGAATTCGCCGATGCGGCGGTGGACCAGATCGAGGCCCTGAAGGCCGAGATCCAGGGCCTGAAGGAACAGGTGCTGCGCTACGCCGCCGAGGCTGAGAACACCCGGCGGCGCGCCGAGCGCGAGGCCAATGACGCGCGCGCCTACGCCATCCAGAAGTTCGGCAAGGACCTGCTGGGCGCGGCCGACAACCTGGCCCGCGCCTTGGCCGCCGCCCCCGCCGACAGCGCCGACGGGGTGGTGAAGACCTTCGTGGTGGGCGTGGAGATGACCGCAAAGTCGCTGCAGTCCGCCTTCGAGAGCAATGGCCTCAAGAAGATCGAGCCCGACAAGGGAACCAAGTTCGACCCCCACCAGCACCAGGCGATGATGGAGCAGCTCTCCACCGAGGTGGCCGGCGGCGGCGTCATCCAGGTGCTGCAGCCGGGCTATGAGCTGCTGGGCCGGCTGATCCGCCCGGCCATGGTGGTGGTGGCCGCCAAGGGCTCCACCGGACCGTCCCCGGGCGGCGAGCCGACGGGCGCGGCCAATCCCTATGCCGCCCACGGCGACGACGACGCCGGCGGGGCGGTGGATACGAAGGCCTGACCCAACTGATCGTCATCCCCGGGCTTGTCCCGGGGACCCATGATCACCGTCGCGCCGCAAGGGTGCGAGCGGGGACGTCTGGCCTATTCTGAATCTCGGAGATCATGGGTGGCCGGGACAAGCCCGGCCAGGACGATCCTGGAATTAAGCCTTCGCCTCGGGCTTGCGCATGCGGATCAGGCCCTCCTGGGTGACCGAGGCCACCAGGTCGCCCTTGCGGTCGAAGATCGAGCCGCGCACGAAGCCGCGGCCGCCGGACGCCGAGGGGCTGTCCTGATGGTAGAGGTGCCACTCGTTGAAGTTGGACGGCTTGTGGAACCACATGGCGTGGTCGAGGCTGGCCGACTGCAGGCCAGGCGTCTGCCATTCCACCCGGTGGGGCCGCATGGCGGTCGAGAGCATGTTCATGTCCGACGCATAGGCCAGGATCACCTGGTGCATGTGCGGATCTGAGCCGATCGGGGCGCGGCAGCGGAACCAGACACTGTTCTCGGCGGGCTTGGGGCCCGTATTGAAGAACGGGTTGCCGTCGACGGCGCGCATCTCGATGGGGCGCGGGCGCGACATCATCTTGCGCATCTCCGGCGGGGCCTTCTCCAGCATCTTCTTCTGCTGCTCGGCCTCGCTGGGCAGGTCGTCGGGGCCGGGCACGTCGGGCATCGGCGCCTGGTGCTCGAAGCCCTCCTCCACCACCTGGAAGGAGGCGGCCAGGTTGAAGATCTGCTTGCCAGTCTGGATGGCCACCACCCGGCGGGTGGTGAAGGTGCCGCCGTCGCGGGAGCGGTCGACGTCGAAGACGATGGGGATCTGCGGATCGCCCGGGCGGATGAAGTAGCAATGCAGGGAGTGGCAGACCCGGTCCTCGACCGTCTCATAGGCCGCCAGCAGCGACTGGCCGATCACCTGGCCGCCGAAGATCCGGCCAGGACCCATGGACGGACTGACGCCCCGGAACAGGTTCAGTTCCAGACGTTCCAGCGACAGGGTCTCGATCAGGCTCTCGGGCGTGTCCATATCGGTCTCGAAATATGCTGCAAGTGCGAAAGGCGACGGATTAGGCCCATAGGGCCGCTCGGGCAAGGCGGTAGAAATCCCCGCCCGCATGGTCCAAAAGCCGCAGATGTCCTTCGACGCCACCGTGCTGACCATGTTTCCCGAGGCCTTTCCGGGCCCGCTCGGCGTCTCGCTGATCGGCACGGCCTGGCGCGAGCAGGGGCTGTGGACCCTGGAAACGGTGGACATTCGCCAGTTTTCCAAGGATAAGCGCGGCTTCCTCGACGACACCCCCGCGGGTGGCGGTCCGGGACAGGTGATGCGAGCGGACGTCATCGCCTCCGCGCTGGACAGCGTGGAGCGGCGAGGGCGGCCGCTTTTATATATGAGCGCCCGGGGCAAGCCCCTGACCCAGGCGCGAGTCAAGGAGTGGGCGGTGGGTCCGGGACTGATCGTCCTGGCCGGCCGGTTCGAGGGGGTGGACCAGAGGGTGCTCGACGCCCGAGGGTTCGAGGAGGTCGCCGTCGGCGACGCAGTGCTCGCCGGTGGCGAGGCCGCGGCGCTGGTCACGATCGAGGCGTGCGTACGGCTGGTCCCGGGTGTGTTGGGGCAGGCCGAGAGCTTGAGTGAAGAGAGCTTCGAGGACGGGCTTCTCGAGCATCCGCAATATACGCGACCGCGGACGTTCGAAGGCCTGGATATCCCCGAGGTGCTGCTGAGCGGCCATCACGCCCTGGTGCGGAAATGGCGGGCTGAGCAGCGTGAAGAGACGACGCGGAAGCAGCGCCCGGACTTGTGGGCGCGGCGAACCGCCAATCAACAGCCAAAGGGCGATTAAGCCCGAAGACCCAAGGACGAAACGATGAACATCATCCAGCAGCTCGAAGACGAAGAGCGCAAGCGCCTCCTCGCCACCCGCACCATCCCGGACTTCCAGGCCGGCGACACCCTGCGCGTGAACGTGAAGATCAAGGAAGGCGAGCGCGAGCGCGTTCAGGCCTATGAAGGCGTCTGCATCGCCCGTCAGGGCGGCGGCATCAACGAGAGCTTCACCGTTCGCAAGATCTCCTTCGGCGAAGGCGTGGAGCGGGTGTTCCCGACCCACTCGCCGATGATCGAATCCATCGAGGTGAAGCGTCGCGGCGTCGTCCGTCGCGCCAAGCTCTATTATCTGCGCGACCGTCGCGGGAAGTCGGCCCGGATCGCCGAACGCTCCTACACCGGCGGCGCCAAGGCCGCCGAAGCGGCTCCGGAAGCCGCCGAGGACTAAGGTCTTCGAGCGCACCTACGAGTTTCAAGCGGCGGCCCTGGCGACGGGGCCGCCGTTTTCGTTGGAGCCTAGCCCTCGACCCACGCCTTCCAGGCCTGCATCACCGGCACGAAATCGGTTGGCTGCGTCTCGTACTGCAGGACGTCCTCGTCGAAGGTCACCCAGGGCTGGGCGCTGGACACCCAGAAGGCCGAGACGGGCCGCAGCCAGCTCGTGTCGTCCAGGGTGCCCGGTCGGATGGTCACGGAATGCGGGCCGCCCGGCGGCTCGGTGAAGACCCGCGTCCCGCAGTCGGGGCAGAAGCGCTGCGGGATCACCGTCCCGGACGCGGCCTTGCGCAACCAGGTCGCGGGCTCACCCTGGGTGATCTCGAAGTCCTTGCGCAACACCGGCATGGCCATGGAAAAGGCGCTGGCCGTCAGCGTCTGGCAGTCGGCGCAATGGCAGGTATAGACCGCGATCGGCGGGGCGCGGAGCTCATAGCGGATCGCCCCGCAGGCGCAGCCGCCCGCAATCGGAAAGTGGGGCAGCCGGCTCATGCGGGGGGCCGTTCCGGATACTGTGGCAGGCCGTCGTCCAGCTCCAGCCAGGCCCGCTTAGTGCTCGTGAAGATGTGCATGTCGGGGACGAGCGCATCGGGATCGTCCAGGGTCGGCAGGCTGATGGCGATCCGGGCCGGGGCGTCGTTGGGCTGAGCGAACACCAGGGTCCCGCAGCGGGCGCAGGAGCGGCGCATCACCCGTTCGGAGGTGGGATAGTCCAGGGTCTCCCCCGACCAGGTGATGTCATCGGCGGCGAACATGGCGTGGGCGAAGAAGGGGGCGCTGGCAGACCTCTGGCACAGGGTGCAGTGGCAGGCCCGCACATTGAGCGGCGTCCCGGTCGCCTCATAGCGCACCTGGCCGCAGAGACATCCGCCCGTCCAGCTCATCGCCCCTCGGCCAGATAGCCGCCGAGTCCCGCCACCAGATGGTCGAACATCAGCCGCATGCGGCGGCTGCCCTTCAGGTTCTCGTGCATGGCGATCCAGCATTCCATCTGGAAGGAGAAGGCGTTGGAGAGCACCGGGACCAGGCCGTCACGGCGGGCGATCTGGTGCTGGACGCCGCCGATCCCCATGCCGGCTCGGATCGCCGAGACCTGGGCGGCGTCATCGTCGGTGCGGAAGTGGAAGATGTCGCGGGTGATGGGGCGCGGGAAGTCGATCCCCGAAAGGGCCTCCAGGGGCGGCCGCTCGCGGTCGAAGCCGATGATGGTGTGGTTCTCCAGGTCCTCAAGGCTCTCCGGCACGCCTCGGCGGTCGAGATAGGCCTGGGTGGCGTAGAAGCCGACCCCGAGCATACCCACCTTGCGGGCCACCAGGGCGCCCTGGGTGGGCCTGGCCATGCGCACGGCGATGTCGGCGTCGCGGCGCGACAGGTCCTCCACCTTGTTGGAGAGCACCAGCTCGATCTGGATGTTGGGGTGCAGCTCCATGAAACCGGCCAGGATGCGCGGCAGGACCTCGACCCCGACGATCAGGCTGGCGGCGATCCGCACCGAGCCGGTCTCGCTGTCGGCCGACCCCGAGGCGTCGCGCAGGGCGGCGGCGGCGGCGGCGTGCATCTCCTCCAGGTGGGTCTTGAGGCTGACGGCCAGGTCGGTGGGGGTCAGGCCGCGGGGGCTGCGCAGGAAGAGCGGGGCGCCCAGCTGCTGCTCCAGGGCCTCGATGTGGCGGCCGATGGTGGGCTGGGTCAGGCCGCGGGCCCGCGAGGCCGCCGACAGGCTGCCGGCCTGCAGCACGGCGTGGAGGCTCTGATAGAGGTCCCAGGTCGGATCGCTCATGCGCTTATGAATAGCTGAGTCACGGATATCCGCAATTTCGTTTGAGCTCCCCGCCCCTGATCCTGGCCACTTACCAGGAGATGGCGTGATGGCGGCGACAGACAAGACCGGCGGGAAAACCGCCCTGGTGATCGGGGCCACCGGCTCGGTGGGCGGCGAGGTGGCCGCGGCCCTGCTGGCGCGGGGCTGGCGGGTGCGCGGCCTGCACCGCGACCCCGTCCAGGCGGCCCGCGCGGCGGTGGGTCTTGCGCGCATCGAATGGGTCAAGGGCGACGCCATGTCCGCCGCCGACGTCCTGGCCGCGGCCCAGGGAGTCCAGGCCATCGTCCACGGCGCCAATCCGCCCGGATACAAGGACTGGGCGGGGCTGGCGGTCCCGATGCTGGAGGCTGCCATCGCCGCGGCCAAGGCGACGGGCGCGCGGATCGTCTTTCCCGGCAATGTCTACAACTACGGCCCCGACGCCTTCCCCCGGATGGCCGAGGATGCGCCGCAGAACCCCAGCACCCGCAAGGGCGCGATCCGGGTGGCCATGGAGCGTCGGCTGGCCGAGGCCGGGGTGCGGACCATCGTGGTGCGGGCCGGCGATTTCTTCGGCCCCATCAGCGGCAGCTCCTGGCTCACCGAGGGCCTGGTGGCCAAGGACCGGCCGCTGAGGTCGGTCAGCTATCCGGGGCCGCGGGGGATCGCCCACGCCTGGGCCTACCTGCCCGACCTCGCCCAGACCATGGTGCGGCTGCTGGAGATGGAGGCCGAGCTGCCCGACTTCGCCGTCTATCACCACGCCGGCCACGTCCTGACCGGGGACGAGATGATCGCGGCCCTGGAGCGGGTGGCCGGGCGCCGGCTGGCGGTGAAGGCCTTCCCCTGGCTGGCCCTGCGGGCGCTCGCCCCCTTCGTGGAGATGCTCCGCGAGATGGTGGAGATGCGTTATCTCTGGCGCGAGACCGTGCTGCTGGACAACGCCAGGCTGGTGAAAACCCTCGGCGCCGAACCCCACACCCCGCTGGAAACCGCCCTACGCGACGCCCTGAAAGGTCAAGGTTGCCCCCCGGAGGCCAAAAAGACCGCCGCCTGAGGCATGAACGTGCGTGGCGGCCGGAGAAATCGTCGCCCCGCGCTGGACTTACGCCCCCCTCCGACCCTACATGCCGCCCATGTCCGGCAAGACCCTTTATGACAAGATCTGGGACGCCCACGTCGTTGCGGAGCAAGACGGCGAGGCCATCCTCTATATCGACCTGCACCTGATCCACGAGGTGACGACGCCCCAGGCCTTCGCCGGCCTGCGCGCCGCCGGCCGCCCCGTGCGCCGCCCCGACCGCACGCTCGCGGTGGCCGACCACAATGTGCCCACCCAGGGCCAGGAGCTCGGCGTCGGCGCGGTGGCCGACGAGGAGGCGCGGCTGCAGCTCCAGACCCTGGAGCGCAACGTCAAGGACAACCGCATCGAGTTCTTCCCCATGGGGGATATCCGCAACGGCATCGTCCACGTGGTGGGGCCGGAGCAGGGCCGCACCCAGCCGGGCATGACCATCGTCTGCGGCGACAGCCATACCTCCACCCACGGCGCCTTCGGGGCTCTGGCCCAGGGGATCGGGACCTCCGAGGTCGAGCATGTGCTGGCGACCCAGACCCTGCGCCAGAAGAAGTCCAAGAACCTGCGGGTGACGGTGAACGGGACCCCGGGTCCCGGGGTCGGCGCCAAGGACTTCGCCCTGGCCATCGTCGGCGCCATCGGGACGGCGGGCGGCACCGGCTCGGTGATCGAGTATGCCGGGGAGGCGATCGCCGGCCTGTCCATGGAAGGCCGCATGACCCTGTGCAACCTGGCGATCGAGGCCGGGGCGCGGGCCGGCCTGGTGGCGCCCGATCAGAAGACCTTCGACTATATGATGGGCCGCCCGGCCGCGCCCAAGGGCGCGTCCTGGGAGATGGCTCTGGCCCACTGGAAGACCTTCCAGTCCGACCCCGACGCGGTGTTCGACCGCGAGGTGGTGCTGGACGCCGCCGACATCGCCCCCACCGTCACCTGGGGCACCAGCCCTGAGGACGTGATCCCGGTCACCGGAAACGTGCCGGCCCCCGAGAGCTTCGCCACCCCCGACAAGCGCGCCTCGGCCGAACGGGCCCTGGACTATATGGGCCTCACCGCCGGCCAGCCGATCGCCGATGCCAAGATCGACGTGGTCTTCATCGGGTCCTGCACCAACAGCCGCATCGAGGACCTGCGGTCCGCCGCCCAGGTGGTGCAGCACGCCTTCCTGAACGGCCGCCTGGTGGCCCCCCACGTGCGGGCCATGGTGGTTCCGGGCTCGGGCCTCGTGAAGGAACAGGCCGAGGAGGAAGGGCTGGACGCCATCTTCAAGGCTGGGGGCTTCGACTGGCGCGAGCCGGGCTGCTCGATGTGCCTGGGGATGAACCCCGACCGCCTGGCGCCGGGGGAACGCTGCGCCTCGACCTCCAACCGCAACTTCGAGGGCCGCCAGGGCCGCGGCGGCCGCACCCACCTGATGAGCCCGGCGATGGCCGCGGCCGCCGCCATCGCCGGCCACATCGTCGACGTCCGCGAGTTCCTGCCGTGATCACGGGCCTGGATCACATCGCGCTGGCGGTGAACGATCTGGAGGCCGCGGTGGCCGGCTACCGCGCCCTGCTGGGCCGCGAGCCCAACTGGATCGGCGGCGACGGCGGGGCCCGCCACGCCTGGTTCCAGCTGCCCAACATGGCGCTGGACGTCATCACCCCGCACGGCGAGGGCGCCTTCGGCGACACGATCCGCCGGCACCTGGCCGAGCACGGCGAGGGGATCTGGGCCATCGCCTTCACGGTCGACAACGCTCAGGCCGCCCAGAAACTGGCCGAGCGCCGTGGCCTGCGCGGCAGCGTCCCCGGCCCCACCCGCTCGACCCACGACGACGGCCGCAAGCGCTATTGGACCACCAGCGCCCTGAACGCCGCCGACACCGGCGGCTTGAACATCCTGCTGGTGGACCCGCCCCGCAGCGGCGAGCCCTGGCCCTTGTCGGAACCCGTGGACGGCGAGGCCTCGGCGGTGAGCGAGCTGGACCACGTGGTGATCAACACCGCCAATCCCGACCGGGCGCTGGCCATCTACGGCGCCAAGCTGGGCCTCGACCTGCGCCTGGACCGGTCCAACGACCAGTGGGGCGTGCGCCAGCTGTTCTTCCGCTGCGGCTCGGCGGTGGTGGAGATGGGCGCTAGCCTCAAGACCCCGGTGAGCGACGCCCCCGATCGCTTCGGCGGCCTGGCCTGGCGGGTGACCGACGCCGACGCCGCCCGGGCCCGCATCGCCGCCGCCGGCTTCGACGTCTCCGAGGTGCGGACCGGCCGCAAGCCCGGCACCAAGGTCTTCACCCTGCGCGCCGGCGTCCCCGCCGCCCCGGCCCTCCTCATCCAGCAGAACGCCGAAACCGAGACCGCCTAGATGAAAGCCTTCACCAAGCTCGACGCGCGCATGGCGCCGCTGGCCATGGCCAATATCGACACCGACCAGATCATCCCCAAGCAGTTCCTGAAGACCGTCGAGCGCGAGGGCCTGGGCAAGGGGCTGTTCTACGACTTCCGCTTCGACGAGCAGGGCCGCGAGAAGCCCGACTTCGTGCTCAACCGCCCGGAGTACAAGGGCGCGGGCGTCCTGGTGGCGGGCGACAATTTCGGCTGCGGGTCGAGCCGCGAGCATGCGCCCTGGGCCCTGCTGGACTTCGGGATCAGCTGCGTGATCTCGTCGTCCTTCGCCGACATCTTCTACAACAACTGTTTCCAGAACGGCCTGCTGCCGGTGGTCCTGAAGCCCGAGGAGGTCCAGGCCCTGATGGAGGAGGCCAAGGGGGGCAACCACCTGGTGACCGTCGACCTGGAGGCCCAGACCGTGGTCGCCCCCTCCGGCGCGGCCTTCAGCTTCCAGATCGACCCCCAGCGCAAGGCCAAGATGCTGCAGGGCCTGGACGCCATCGGCGAGACCCTGACGGCGGCCAAGGACATCGACGTCTACGAGACCAAGCGCGCCCTGTCGGAGCCCTGGCTGGAGGGCGCATGACCCTGATCATCGCCGGCACGGTTCGCGTGCCGCCGGAGAACCTGGAGCGCTTCAAGCCGCATATGCTGGCCATGCTGGCGGCCAGCCGGGCCGAGGACGGGTGCCTAGAATATGCCTACGCCCAGGACGTGGCCGATCCAGGCCTGATCCGGGTGTTCGAGGCCTGGCGCGACCAGGCCTGCCTCGACGCGCACTTCCAGACGCCGCACATGGCGGCGTGGCGCAGCCAATGGCCCCAGTTCGGGGTTGGCGACCGCCGGCTCTTCGCCTACGAGACCGCCTCGCAACGCGCGCTCTAGGCCCCTTCCAAGGTTCCTCCCATGACCGATCTCCTCCTCCTGCCGGGCGACGGCATCGGGCCCGAAGTGACCGCCCAGGTGCGCCGGGTGGCGCAGGCGCTGGCGCCGGAGCTTGCGATCGAGGAGCGGCTGTTCGGGGGCGCGAGCTATGACGCTCACGGGACCCCGCTCACCGATGAGGCCCTGGCGACGGCCAAGGCGTCGCGCGCGGTGCTGATGGGCGCGGTCGGCGGTCCGCAGTGGGCCGGCGCGCCCCGCGACAAGCGGCCGGAGGCCGGCCTGCTGGCCCTGCGCGCCGGCATGGAGGTGTTCGCCAACCTGCGCCCGGCCCTGTGCTTCCAGCCGCTCGCCGACGCCTCCAGCCTCAAGCGCGAGGTGGTGGAGGGCCTGGACTTCATGATCGTCCGCGAGCTCACCGGCGGCATCTATTTCGGCAGCCCCCGTTTCATCGAGGACCTGCCCGGCGGCGGCAAGCGCGCCGTCGACACCCAGGTCTACACCACCGCCGAGATCGAGCGGGTGGCGCGCGTGGCCTTCGAACTGGCCCGTGGCCGCCGCAACAAGGTGACCTCGGCCGAGAAGTCCAATGTCATGGATAGCGGCCTGCTCTGGCGCCAGGTGGTCACCGAGTTGCACGCCCGCGACTATGCCGATGTCGAGCTGGAGCACATC
>NZ_JAUSLW010000114.1 GCF_030645195.1 Phenylobacterium sp.
AGCAACACCGCAAGGAGACGAATTGCAGATGCGCATTTCCGGACGTCTATCCTGGATCGCTGGAGCCGCCTGGATCGCGGCTGTGGCGCTGGCCGCCCCCATGGCGGCGCAAGCCGCCCCCGGCGTCGACATCAAGGTCCAGAAGAGCTGCACCCTCTATCCGGCCAATGGCCCGACCGCCATCGTCTGCCGGATCGACGTGCTGAACATCGGCTCGATGGCCTCGGTCGCCCCCTTGACCATCGTCGACCAGGTCGGGGGCCCCGCGGGGACCACCTACACGGGCTCGCCCGCCAGCACCTTCCCGTGCTCGACGGCGCCGGGCGCGCTGCCGGCGCAGCTGAACTGCGGGGCCAACCTGTCGCTGGCGCCGAACGCCAACGCCGGGGCCGGCGGCTCCTCGGGCAGCACCTTCGTCTACTTCAAGCTGCCCCCCACCGGCGGCACCTTCAAGAACTGCGCGACAGCCAAGAGCGCCCTGAACCCGACCACGCCGGGCGACGTCGATCCCAGCAACAACACCAGCTGCGCCTCGATCACCGTGCCCCCCGTGGGGGGTGGCGCGCCCGACCTCAGCGTGGTCAAGACCTGCACCAAGGGCGCCAACAGCTCGGTGACCTGCAAGATCACCATCAAGAACAACGGCGCCTCCGCATCGGGTCCGCTGAGCCTGATCGACACCCTCTCGCCGGTGCTGTCGGGAACCACCTACACCGGCGCCAGCGGCAATGTGAGCTGCGGCGGGGCCGGCCCCTACACCGCGCCGGTCTCCTGCACCGCGCCGCCGCTCGGGGGCGGCCAGACCCTGGTGGTCTACCTGTCGTTCAAGGTCCTGGGGAAAGGCACCTTCCAAAACAACGCGAAGGTCACGCAGGGCGGCGTGGTCGGCGAGGCCAACCTGGCCAACAACTCGTCGAGCGTGAAGGTGTCCATGCCCTGAGCCCCCTGGGCTCCCGAGCCGACATCCGAGAGACCGCGTGCGGCCGGGGGCGACCCCGGCCGCACGTTCGTTTTCGGGGCCGGGGATGACGGTGGTGGGAATAGTGCTCCTGTCCCCTCATTCCCCACATCCCCATTGACGGCGGCCCACGCGCGCCCGAAACCGTCAGCCATGGCCACCTTGATCCTCAGCGTCGTCGGTAGTGACCGGCCCGGTCTCACCCAGGCCCTGGCGGCCGCGGTGCTGTCGGCCGGCGGCAACTGGCTGGAGAGCCATCTCAGCCGGCTGGGCGGGCTCTATGTCGGATCGGTGCTGGTGGAGGCGGACGACGCCCTGGCCCTGCGCGCGGCCGTGCAGGCGGTGGACGCCCATGGCCTGGAGGTGCGCATCGCGCCCGCGGTCGACGCGCCAGGCGCGCAGGGCGAGGAGGTCTTGTTCAGCCTGGTCGGCCAGGATCGCCTGGGCATCGTGGCCCAGGTGACCGCGATCCTGAGCGGGCTGGGGGTCAATATCGAGGCCTTCAGCACCCGCATCGGCGCCGAACCCCACTCGGGCGCGCCGCTGTTCCATCTGGAGGCGCGCCTGCGCCTGCCGGCCGCGCTCGCGGCGCGGGAGGTCCAGGCGGCGCTGGAGGCCATCTCCGGCGAGATCATGGTCGACATCTCGCTGGCCCCCGCCAAGGCGGGCTGAGGCCCGCACCGCGTCATTCGCCGCAAGTCCCGCCGGGACGCGAAGGGCGCCTCGCCAGCGCTCGGGGATGTCGGGAGAGACTGGCTGGGGAACTAGGACTCGAACCTAGAACGACGGTACCAAAAACCGCTGTGTTACCATTACACCATTCCCCAGCAGGAATGGCGCTGGGCCGGGGCCCGCGCGAGGGCGTGGAGATAGCGCAAGCCTTCCCCGGATGCAACGCCCCCTAGACCCTGACCGTATCAGATGGATTCATCTGAAACGGCAAGAAGGGTCCGGATTCAAAACATGGGAACACGTCGGGCGGCGGAACCGGGATCCACTTCCGCCTGACGTGCTCCAAGGGTCGCTTGCGGCAGGGAAAGCGCTCCTCTATAAGGCGCCCTCCCAAGTCGGAGTGTGGCTCAGTCTGGTAGAGCACCGCGTTCGGGACGCGGGGGTCGCAGGTTCGAATCCTGCCACTCCGACCAATTCTTTCCTCGCTAACGCGGGGGGATTTTCCCGCGCCCAATTAGCCCCGAGAAGTCCGCCGGTTAGGCGGATATCAGCCCGCGCGCCTGGCTCTCCGAGAGCCACCAACCCGCCCCCATACGCCCATTTCGCCTGCCGCTCTCTGGAGCCATTCCAGAAGTGTGACTTTCGCCTTCTGCCCCTGAGAACAGGGGAAATAGCAGGGGAGCCCAAACGGCGGCGACCGCCGGCGAACGCCGACGGTCGCGATCGCATCCACGATGTGTTGGAGGTGTCAGCCGGCCCATGCTGGAGGTCGTATTGAACGCCTGGGTGACGGACACGAACGACACGCCCTTAGCGTCGAACAGCTCGACGATCTTCGTGAAATCGGCAAGCGACCGGGTCAGGCGGTCGACCTTGTAGACCACGACGATGTCCACCAGGCCTTTAGCGATGTCGGTCATCAGCTGTTTCAACCCGGGCGGCTCCATGGAGCCGCCCGAGTAGCCGCCGTCGCCGTAGGCTGTCTTGATCGCCGTCCAGCCCTCCCCGGTCTGGGAGAGCACGTAGGCCTCGCAGGCCTCCCGCTGCGCGTGCTAGGCGGAGATCCAGCCGTCCGGCAGGCTCGAAAGCTGGACGTTCTGCAGGACCATGTGATCGGCGCCGCCCGCCAGGTCGATGGTCACATCGGCGCCGGTCTGGTGAACGGTGTAGATTGTCCCCGGATCGAGCTGCACGTGGTCGCCTTCGGCGGCCGAGAAGTCGGTCACGACATCCACACTGGCGCCGCTGAAGAAGTGGAAAGTGTCGGCGCCCGCGCCACCGCTGAGGGTGTCGCCGCCGCGGTCTCCCGACATCCAGTCATCACCATCGTCGCCGGACACATTATCGTCGCCCTGTCCGCCGCGGATCAAATCGGCGCCCGCGCCGCCAGCAACCGTATCATCGCCGAGATTGCCATAGACAATGTCGGCGCCGGCGTCGCCGTAGACCGCGTCATTGTCCTTGCCGCCCACCACCCAGTCGTCGCCCTCACCGCCGTGCGCGGTGTCGCTTCCGACATTGCCGTTGATGTCGTCGAACCCGCCGCCGCCTGCGATCGAGTCGTCGCCGTCGTCGCCGCGCAGATGATTTTCGCCGTCGCCGCCCCGCACCGTGTCCTTACCGATCCCACCATTGATGTGATCGGTCCCCGATCCGCCGAGGATATCGTCGTCGCCGTCGTTTCCGTTCAGGTGATTCTCGCCTTCGCGACCGTTGATGTGGTCGCTCAACTCCGAGCCCTCCAGGGCGTCATCGCCCGCCGAACCGTCGATCGTGGTCGAGTGATCATCGGTTCCGCTGGCCGTTCCATGCGAGTCATCGCCGCTGTGGTCATTCCCTTGGCTGACGACAGACCCGGTGCGAACCGTGTGTTCCGTGTCGTTGGCGTCGTCTTCGCGATCGTCGTCTTCGCGCTCGTTGATGTTGGCGGACATGTCGTCTCCCTATCTCGCTATCGTGGGATTGCGCCTCTTGCGCGTCCTCGATGGAAATGACGACGGGCTCCGGAAAGCACCTCAATGGAATCGTACGTGCGGCTCGGGCGGACAGGTCCGGAGCGGCCGGCGCTCGATCTCGAGGCTTCCAGCCCATCGCCGCGCGGCGCGCGTCGCCGGAATGTCCGTAGACGTCCCCGGAAGCGCGCTGGTGGGCCCGGTAGGACACGAATTGTCTGATGTTCGCTTGCAGTTTCAGCAGGTTGAATTCTACGGAGTAAATTCCACCAACGAGAATGCCAACAACGAGCGCCTGACCCCCTGACGATTGGTGGAGAGCAAGTCCTCGGCGCGCACCGAATCCTTCAGGGCGCCTCACAACGACTAGCGCCGGGCCAGCTTCGGGGCGAACTATTGCAACAACAGGTGGGTCGCTGAGACCTCTTCCGGGGTTCGCCTCCGGTAGGCGCGCCAAGGCCCTTCAACCGGTACTGACGGCGCGCCCTCCAAACCGCCTCTCAAGTTTTGGATTGCGCGGTGCGGCGGCATGGGGAAGATCGCCGGCGCACGCCGAATTCGCCGTCGCGCGCGCCAGCCCTCAGGTCGAAGGATGTCAGCCCGCCTTGGACGATCGCGATCCCCTGTTGGCCGCCTACCTGGAGCGGCGCGCCGAGCTGGTGCGCTATTTCCGCGTCCGGCTGCGCTCGGAGGAGGCCGCCGAGGACTTGGTCCAGGACATCTATCTGAAGATCTCAGGACGCCCGCCGGAAGACATCGGCAATCCGGCCGCCTACCTCTACCGGCTGGGCACGAACCTCATGCTCGACCGCATCAAGCAGGCTCGGCGCGCCGGTCAGCGGGACGCGGCCTGGCGCGACGTCCACACCAGCGCGACCGGCGGAGAGGACATCTCCCAGACCCCGCCGGCCGACGAGGCCCTGGCCGCCCGCCAGCGGCTCAACCAGATCATCGACATGGTCAACGAACTGCCGCCCCCGGTGCGGGAAGCGTTCCGCCTGCACAAGCTGGAGGGCCTCAGCCACGCCGAGACCGCCGCGGCCATGAAGATCTCCCGATCCAGCGTCGAGAAGCACATCATGGCCAGCCTCAAGCGCATCCTGACCAAGGTGGGACGATGAGCTCGAAGATTTATTGGAGGCGCCTGGGCTTTTGTGGCGTCTTTGGGGCGAGGACCATGATGAACACCACCAGGAAGCCGAACCGGAAATGAGCGTCCGCACCGACCGGAGCGCGACGGACGGCCTGTGCGACGAGGCGGTCGCCTGGCTTGTGCGCGTCCAGTCGGACACCGCCACCGGCGAGGACTGGATCGCGCTCACGGCCTGGCTGGAGGTGTCAGAGGATCATCAGGTCGCCTTTGAGGCCGTCGAGAGCCTGGCCGCCGAGATCAGCGACCGGGCCGGCGAGATCGCGCCGCGCCTGGCGCCGAGTACGGGAGAGGTTCTCGCCTTTCGTCCGCGCCGTGACGGCCCGCGACGAGGGGGCTTCGTCGCGGCGCTTGCCGCCGCCGCGGCGGTGCTGGTGGTCTCGCCCCTGGCCTGGCGGGCGTCTCAGGGGACTGAGACGGTCTACCAGACCGACGTCGGCCAGACCCGTGAGATCACCCTCTCCGACGGTAGCCATATCCGCTTGAACGGGGGCTCCCGAATGAGCGTGCGCCTTGGATGGCGCACCCGGCGGGTGGAGATGGCGCAGGCCGAGGCGGCCTTCGGCGTCGCCAAGGACCCGAACCGGCCCTTCATCATTTCGGTCGGGGATCAGCAGGTCCGAGTGGTCGGCACCGAGTTCAACATCGCTCACTATGACCAGACCGTGGTGGTGAGCGTCCGCCGCGGCGTGGTGGAGGTTCGCCAGCCCGCCCTGGGTCCGACGCCCATCGCCCGCCTGGGGGTGGGAGACACCCTGCGCCATACGGAGGGAACGCGCGTCTCGCAACGCTCGAAGGTCGATCCGGATGCGGCTTTCGCCTGGACGCAGGGGCGTCTTGTCTGCGATGAGCGACGTCTAGGTGAGATCGTCGCTGACCTGAATCGCCGCTTCGGAACGCAAGTCACGTTCGCGGACACGACTGCGGCAGACTTAAGGTTCTCAGGCGTGATCGAGCTGCGAGATCAGGAGGCCGTCTTGGCGCAACTGTCCGAGTTTCTTCCCATCAACGTGCGTCACGGCGAACGCCATATCACGATCGCGTCCAAGCCCGACCGCCGCTGACGTGACACGCCAGGTCCCCGCGGGAAGGCGCGCGACGGGTTGGTCGATCGTCGGGATGGTCTGCGCGATCGCGGCGATGCCCGCGGCCTCCCAGGCGGCGGCGCCCAAGGTGGCGTTCAAGATTCCCGCCACAGGGCTGAAGGCCGCACTGGTGACCTTTGCAATCCAGGCCAAGGTGTCGATCAGCACGGGAGCCGCCGCCAATTGCCGCCCCACCGGCAATCCGCTTGTCGGGCGCTTCAACCTCTCCGATGGCCTGACCCGCCTGCTGGCGGGGACGGGCTGCAGCTTCCGGATTATTGATCCGCAAACGATCGAGATCCTGCGAGCGCCGCCACGCGCCCAGCCGCTCCACCCCCCCGAAGCCAGGGGCTCGCCCCCGGACACCGCGCCCGTCCTGGTGAACGAACTCGTGGTGACGGCGACCAAGCGCACGGCCTCGGCGGGCAAGTTACCCTATTCGGTGAGCGTCATTTCCGGCGAGACCATTGAGGGAGCCGATGCGCGCGGCGCGTCGGAGATCGCCCTTATGAGCCCGGCGGTGACGGTCACCAACCTAGGGCCGGGGCGCAACAAGATCTTCATTCGGGGGCTCTCCGATGGCCCCCTGACCGGGCGTGCCCAGTCTATGGTCTCGGTCCAGCTCGACGATGTCCGGCTGACCTACAACGCCCCGGACCCCGATCTGCGCCTGGTGGACGTCGAGCGCGTGGAGATTCTCCGCGGTCCCCAGGGTTCGCTCTACGGCGCCGGTTCCATGGGGGGCGTGTTCCGGATCGTCACCAAGGCTCCAGACCTCGAGCAGTCGGCGGGGTGGCTGTCCACGAGCGCCGCGACCACCCAGGGCGGAGACGCGAGCAGCGTCGTCGAGGGCATGGTGAATGTGCCGCTCATTGGCGGTCGATTGGCGGTTCGCGCGGTCGCCTACAAGGAGACCGACGGCGGCTATATCGATGACGTGGGCCTGGCTCTCAGCAACGTCAATCACAGCGTTCGGAAAGGATGGCGCGTCCAGGCGCGGGCCCGGCTGACGGACAACTGGCGTCTCGACGCCGGCCTCACCGATCAGCGGAATGACTCCGACGACACCCAATACGCCCAGGGCGGCCTGGCGCCCTTCACGCGCTCGAATCAGGTTCGCGAGCCTCACGACAATGACTTCACCCAGGCCTTCGTCTCGCTTGAAGGGCGGTTCGACTGGGGGCGTTTGAAGTGGACCAGCGCCCTCGTTCGCCACGAGATCATCAGCCGATATGACGCGTCCCGGGCCCTGCCGGCCATCACCGGCGGCGCCGTTGGCGCCGCGGCGCTGGACGATGACAACCGGATTAAATCGGTCATCCACGAGTTGACCCTGACCTCGCCCGATACATCGAAGGTGGATTGGCTGGCTGGTCTCTTCGTGGCGCAGGGCGAACAGGACGTCGGGCTCCTCCTCAGCGCCTCGCCCTCCGGTCCCGGTTCGGTCGTCTACGATGAGACCCGAATCGACAAGCAGGATGAGCTGGCGATCTACGGCGAACTGACCTGGCCGCTGTCGCGGTCCTTGGATTTCACGTTCGGCGGGCGGGTCGCGCGGACGAGGATTGCGGCTCAAGCCGTCGTCCTCTCTCCGGCCCCAGGCGCACGCGCGACCTTCTCAGGCAAGCTCGCCGACACCCGCTGGGCGCCAAAGGCGGTCCTGGCCTTCCATCCCACCGCCCGCACCCTCTTCTACCTGCAGGCGGCGGAGGGGTATCGCTCCGGAGGATTCAACACCAGCGGGGCCAATGGCCAGGTGTTTGGCGGCCCGGGCTCCGGGCCAAGGCCCTACCGCAAGTTCGAGGGTGATGAGCTTTGGAGCTATGAAGCCGGCGTCAAGACCAGTTGGCTGGAGGGTCGCCTGGTCGCCCGGGCCGCGCTCTTTCAAGCCAAGTGGGTCAATGTCCAGACCGACGAGTTCCTGGGCGTCGGCCTGCCCTACACCGACAATCTCGGCCAGGGACGCAACAAGGGCCTGGAGCTTGAGGCGATCTACGTCACGGGACGCCTCCATCTCGGCG
This sequence comes from Phenylobacterium sp., assembly GCF_030645195.1. Taxonomy (GTDB): domain Bacteria; phylum Pseudomonadota; class Alphaproteobacteria; order Caulobacterales; family Caulobacteraceae; genus Phenylobacterium. The sequence continues at coordinate 7,839 of NZ_JAUSLW010000114.1, forward strand.
CCCAGTTGACGCTCAACGATCCTGAGCGGACATCGGCGGCGGCCGGGGTGGAGGGCCCCTCCGACAGCCCGCTCGATGGCGTGTCGCGGGTGTCCGGCGGCGTCGAGATCCACTACGAGCACCCGCTGAAGGACGGCCTCACCAGCGCGTTTGACGCGCGCTATGCCTATGTCGGGCCCTCGCGCCTGACGTTTCATGCGGTCGCGGCCCCGAGCATGGGCGACTATGGCGCAGGACGGGCGTCGGCGGCCCTCTATACCGACCGGTGGCGAGTATCGGTGTTCGTCGACAATCCCGCCAACAGCCGAGGCGACACCTTCGCCTATGGCAATCCCTTCGCCCAGGGCGCGACCCGCCAGATCACACCCCAGAGGCCGATCACCGTGGGGATGGGCCTGGAACTGCGATTCTGAGCGATATCTCGCCCCGGATAGGGCCAACCCCGCACAAACTGGGGGCGTGATCTGAACCTGAACCGACCTTCAGCCAAGCCGTCAAACTGTGTGGAGATCCGGCGCCACCTCAGTACGACGCGAGGCCGATCACCTTCACTCCGCCGCAGATCGTCGGCTAGACTTTGCATTTGGTGACAGATGCAGGATCACCGCTCCGCTCGGAATCGGGAGACCAGTCGGCCGCGGACTGGTCCCACGACCAATTTTTCCCTCGCGCCGGCGAGGGACCGATTTTCCCCGCGAACGATCCCAATTTCAGCGGCCCGCCGCCGCCGCGCGCGCGTCCCAGGGCCGCAGGCGCCCACCCGAAGCTTGGCCCTGGCGGCGCGGACTGCGACACTTTCCGAATCGGAAACCGTTGGGGAGTTTCAGGATGGACGATGCGGCCCGCATGACCGACCGCGCGATGAAGCTGGCCGAGCGGGTCGACATCGACGGCCGCCTGGCGCGCTTCCAGATCGACGGATCGACCCAGACCAATCTGCGCCAGTTCAAGCTTCTGAGGTCCGGCGGGTTGGATCCCGTCATCTCGCGCTTCTACGAGTACGTGCACCGGTTTCCCGAGACCCAGGCCATGCTGAAGGGGCACGACGAGGACCGGCTTCGGCAACGCCAGAAGGAGCACTGGCGGCGCCTGCTCAGCTGCGAGTTCGACCGCAGCTATGTTCACAGCTGCCTGCTGGTGGGTCTGGCCCACTACCACGCGCGGGTCTCGCCCCACACCTACATGGCCGCCTACAGCTTCTTCCAGGCCGAGCTGCTGCGGTCCGCCATGAAGCTCCACACCCCCGCCGAGATGGAGGCCCTGTCCATCTCGATCGGCAAGGTCATCATGCTGGACATGTCCATCGCCCTGAACGCCTACATCCTGGACGCCGTGTCGATGAAGCCGTGATCGGCGGCGGCAGATCGCCGCCGCCGTCCGGGAGGTGACAAAGCGCCGCAGCCCGGCGGGCTGCGTTCCTCGCGCGATTTCCGAAACATTAACCGTCACGGCCCACACCTGAGGACAGGTCGTGAGTCGCACGTCTGACGGCCATCTGCAGCGAGGAAGTCCTATGCCAGCGTCCGGGGGTCTGCCGCTTGTCGGCGCCGAGCTGATCTCGATCATGGCCGGCGGCCAGCAGTTCGCCATAGACATCATGTCGGTGCGGGAGATTCGAGGCTGGACGGCCTCCACACCCCTGCCCCACGCGCCCTCCCACGTGCTGGGCATGATCAACCTGCGCGGCTCCATCCTGCCGGTGGTGGACCTGGCCTCGCGCCTGGGCCTGGGCATGGCCTCGCCCAACCAGTCCTCCGTGGTGGTGGTGACCCAGATCCACGACCGCGAGGTCGGCCTGCTGGTGGACGCGGTCTGCGATATCCTCACCGTCACCGAGAACATGCTGCACGAGCCGCCGGACGTCGGCGCCGACCAGGTGCGGGAATTCGTCGACGCGGTGATGTCCACCGACGAGGGTATCGTCAGCCTGCTGTCCCTGGACAACGTGCTTCCCACCAGCCTGGCGCTGGCGGCCTAGGAGCATGCCGCAAATCTCACCTCGAGATTGCAGGCTCTTCATTTGATCGACGCGCACAACCATATAGCCTGACGGGGACCTTCTCCCCGCAGGATCTCCATGAAGCAGTTTCTCATCACCGCGGCCGGCGTCTTCGCGGGCCTGGTGCTTTTCCTGGTGGGGATTCCCTTCCTGCTGATCTCCATGGCCGCGGCCTCGGCGCGGCCCGACGCCACGCCCGCCCGGGCGGTCCTGAACCTGGATCTGCGCGACGGCCTCACCGACCAGGACCCCAACAATCCGCTGGCCGCCTTCGGGCGGCGCTCGATGTCGGTGATGTCGGTGATCGAGACCCTGAGGCGGGCGGAAAACGACGGCAAGATCAAGGGCATGCTGATCCGCCTGCCGGAGGGCGGCATGGAGCCGGCCGCCGCCGACGAACTGCGCCTGGCGATCAAGCACTTCCGGGCCAGCGGCAAGCCGGTCCTGGCCCACAGCCAGGGGCTCTATCCCTCCGGCGTGGTGACCTCGACCTATCTGGTGGGCGCCTCAAGCGGCGACCTGTGGATGCAGCCCGGGGCCTCGTTCCAGGTCACCGGCATGGCCAGCGAGGACGTGTTCTTCAAGCGCCTGTTCGACAAGTACGGCGTCAAGGCCGACTACGAGCAGCGCTACGAATACAAGAACGCGGTCAATCCCTACCTGCACGACGACTATACGGCGGCCCACAAGGAATCGACCCTGTCCTGGATGGGCTCGGTCTACCGCACCAGCCTGACCACGGCGGCCCTGGACCGGAAGAAGAACCCCGCCGCCCTGCAGACCGCCCTGGAGGCCGGCCCCTATCTGGCCGAGAGCGCCGCCAAGCTGGGCCTGATCGACAAGGTGGGCCAGGTGAAGGAGGCCCAGACCGCTCTGCTGGCCAAGGCCGGGGACGGCGCCAAGCTGGTGGACTTCGACGACTACATGCACGCCGTGCGCGACCGCGGCGCGGGGTCGGGGCCGGCGATCGCGGTGGTGGAGGGCGAGGGCCCGATCATCACCGGTCATGACGGGGTGAAGAACCCCTTCTCCGGCGGATCGACCATCTATTCCGACGACCTGTCGGACGCCATCTACGCCGCCGTCGAGGACAAGAACGTCAAGGCCATCGTCTTCCGGCTGAACTCGCCGGGCGGGTCCGACACCGCCTCGGAGCAGATCCTGGCGGCGATCCGGGCGGCCAAGGCGGCCAAGAAGCCGGTGGTGATCTCCATGGGGACCTATGCGGCCTCCGGCGGCTACTGGATCTCCTCCCAGGCCTCGGCGATCGTGGCCCAGCCCACGACGCTGACCGGCTCCATCGGGGTCTATGGCGGCAAGTTCGCGCTCGGGCCCGCGCTCTCCAAGCAGGGTGTCGACGTGCGCGAGACCTCGGTGGGCGCCCCCTATGCCGGCGCCTTCGGCATGGGCCAGGAGTTCTCCGCCAGCGACCGCGCTCACTTCGCCGGCTGGATGGACCAGATCTACGGTAACTTCATCGCCCGCGTCGCCAGCGGCCGCCACCTGCCCGAGGCCCGCGTGCGCGAGATCGCCAAGGGCCGGGTGTGGACCGGCGCCCAGGCCCGGCAGCTGGGCCTCGTCGACGAGATCGGCGGCTTCTACCAGGCGGTGGACAAGGCCAAGGCCCTGGCCGACCTGAAGGGCGAGGTGCGCCTGAAGCGCATGACCCGCCAGACCTCGCCCTTCGAGGCCCTGGAGGCGGCGCTGGGGGTCTCGGCGACCTCGGTGAGGACCCTGGCGGCGGCGGCCTGGATCCTGGGCGATCCGCGCGCCCAGAGCGTGCTGGACGACCTGGCCGACGAACGCCTGCGCGGCCAGAGCCACACCAGCGTCATGGCGCCGCGGGAATTCTGATCAGCCGGGGACCGGCGGGTCGGGAGACTTGCCGGTCTGGAACACCACCTCGCGGCGTCCGAAGTCGAGTTCGATCGACCGGAAGTGCCGCATGACGTCCATGCCGATGAGGATGGCCGGGCGGTCCGTCAGGTCCCAGATCTTGAAGGTGTGCAGGTCGGCGAAGACGCAGGAGAGGTTGCCGATGCGCAGCCCCCCCAGGCGCAGGCCCGGCAGCCGGGCGAGGTCGCCGGAGACCGTCTGGCCGGTGGCGCTCACCAGCTGGACCCTCTGGGTGCGCAGGGCCAGGCCCGGCTCCTGCAGGAAGGCGGCGTTGCGCAGGGCCAGGTTGCCCACCGTCGACTGGGCCCCGGAATCCAGGAAGGCGGTGATGGGCAGACCCACCCCCACCTCGGCGTCGATGATGGTCAGCTGGCCGAACCGGTAGCGGGCCGGCACCACCACGATGTTGGGGTCGAAGGCCGGGGCGGCCAGCCGGCCCCCGCCGCTGACAGCCCTCTTGCGGAAGCTGGTGTTGGACGGCGCGATGTTGAAGCGGTTGCGCTCGAAATCCAGCAGCACGTCGCGGCGGGTGAGGACGTCGACCCCCAGCAGGCCGTCGGCGCCCAGGTCGCGGCGGGGGATCAGCGGCATGCGGAGGCGACCGGTGACCACGCTGCCGATGGTCATGCGGCGCACCGAGACGGTCTCGGCCGGCTCCACCCCGGCGATGCCGTGGATCTGCGCGGTCCCGGCGCTGGGCAGACCCAGGCCGAGCGCGGTCTCGATGGCCAGGACCGAGTGATTGGCGCCGGTGTCGACCACGAAGGTGAAGGGTCCCGCCCCCTCCACCAGCACCGGCACGGTCATCCGCAGGACCGGGTCGAAGCCGGCCTGCAGCACCGCGTCGTCGGCGGCCGGTGGCGGGTTCGGCGCGCTGACCGGCGGCAGGGGGGTGTCGACGAGGTTCACCTGGATCATGCGGCGCGCGCCCGCCGGAACCGCGGCGCAGCCGGCCAGCGGAACCGCGGCGGCCAGGCCCGTCATCAGTGTCCGGCGCGTCTGGATGAAACTAGGCATGAATCAACACGATGCGTCGCCTCCCCGCCCTTGAGGCTAATGGATTCCGGGGGCTTGGCGCGGCTTATTTTCGGTTGCGCCGAGGCGGCCCGGCGCCTAGCGATAGGTCTTGTCTCCAGGAACGTCCTCATGGCTCAACCGGTCGCCGTCATTCGCAGCAAGCCCGACACCCTGGGTCCGGAGGTGCGCAAGTTCGCCCAGGCGCCGCTGCGGCAAACGGCCTTCCTCAACAGCGTGCCCAAGTGCGGCACCCACCTCCTACGCAACATCGTGCGCATGTTCGTGCCCACCGAGCAGCACTACGACCGCGAGTTCATCCAGGTGCAGAACCTGCAGCAGCACATCGGGGCGCTGAACCCCGGCCGGCCGCAGTTCAGCGTCGGCCACCTGCTGTTCGCCGACATCTCGCTGATGGCGCTGAAGCACGCCCGCCAGGTGGTGCTGGTGCGCGACCCCTACGACTATGTCCTGGCCCGGGCGCGGTTCAGCCTGTCGGACCAGCTTGAGCATCCCGAGCTCAACCCCCTGAAGAACGGGGCGGTGAGCGTCGAGCAGATGATGAACCTGATGATCTTCGGCATTCCGGGAAAGGGCCCGGCCCTGCGGGAGGCTTTCACCTTCCACGCCGTGGCCTGGATGGGGACGGGCGCGCAGCTGGTGCGCTACGAGGACATCGTGACCCACCTGAAGGACCTGGACGCCCCGGCGGCCAAGGCCTTCTTCGAGGACCTGCTGGGCAAGTTCGGCGTCGCCCTGCCCGACGACTGGCGCGAGCGGGTGCGGGTGGGCTCGGCCCGCGAGCACAGCGCCACCTCGCGCGAGAAACTGTCGGGGGGCGTGACCCTGCCCGAGGTGCTGCCCGACACCCAGAAGCGGCTGGTGGACTTCATGGCGCCGGGTCTGCGGGAACTGCTGGGCTACGCGTGAGGGCGAGCCGGTCCGTCTTCCCGGGAGGCAGGCGGGCGGTCTAAGACCGGCCCGATGCGGCGCAGGCGCCTCTCTCTGAACCAAAACTCCCGTCATCCCGGACGGCCGCCAGGCCGATCCGGGACCCAGGGGGATTGATCGCGGCCCCTGGGTCCCGGCGCGGAGTTTATCCTTGGGCCGACCAAGCGGTCGGACCCGAGGGCTTCGCTGCGGCCGGGATGACGTGGGAGGTCTGTCCGAGATGTCCATCGGCCGACCTTGAAAACGCTCACGAAAAAGGGCGGCGGACCGAAGTCCGCCGCCCCAATTCACTTAGATCAGATGCTGTGTCTTAGAAGCGCAGCTTCACGCCGCCGAACACCCGACGACCAACGACGTCGTAGGTGGACGGATCGGTGCCGGACTGCACGTTCGGCGCGTAGGTCTCGGCTTCCTTGTTGAAGACGTTGTTCACGCCGAGCTTGAACTCGACATTGTCCGTCATCGCCCAGGTGCCGGCGAGGTCGAGGTACCAGACGGCGTCCGGACCGGTGAACTCGGTTTCACCCGGGAACTCCACCGACAGACGGTTCTCCATGGCCGCGATGTAGCGGGCGCGGGCGTCGAACTTGAAGTCACCGACAGACCAGTTGGTGTTGATGGTGGCCTTCCAGTCCGGGAAGCTCGTGCCGAGGCCGGCGCCGAAGTAGGAGACGGTGCCCGCGAAGTCGAGTTCCGGCACGCCGCTGATCGGGTCTTGTTGCTTGAACTCGATCACGTGGGTCAGCACCGCGTTCATGCGGACCGAACCCCAGGTCGACGGAGCGCCGAGCCATTCCAGGTCGAAGCCGTAGTCGAACTGCAGATCAATGCCGCTCGTCTTCTGGTGACCGTCATTGGCCGCAGTGAACACGTCATAGCCCGTGGCGGGATTGTAGATCCACAGGATGTCGCCGCCGACCCGCAGGATGCCGTCGCAGTTGGTGTTGGCCGCGCTGTAGGTCGGGTTGGTGCCGTAGTAGTTATAGCAAGCCGCCACGATCTGGTTCGGGGTCGGGGTCAGGATCGCCTTCTCAATCTTGATATTGTAGTAGTCGATCGAACCTTGCAGGCGCGAGAGCCACTGGTTTTCCCACGGCGACTTCCACACCAGACCGAGGGTCAAGGTGGTGCCTTCTTCCGGCTTCAGGGCGGTATTGCCGGCGAGGTCGACGCCGATCTGCGAACCCGGAGTCTGCACGAAGTTGCCGATAGCCGAACCCGAGACGCCGCCGTTGAAGCCCGCGGTCTGGCAGAGCGCCGTCACTTGGGCGGCGGTGGCGCCGGTGCGGGCCTTGCTCGTCACCGAGCAGGGATCGAAGTACTGGGGAGCCGAGCCGCCACCGGCGAACAGTTCGCTGAAGTTCGGGGCGCGGACGGAGCGCTGGTAGGAAGCCCGAGCGCGCAGGAGGTCGTTGATCTCCCAGTTCAGCTCGGCCTTGTAGGCCCAGACGCCGTCCAGTTCGACCTTGCTTCCGGCGATCTTGTCGGCGAACTCGTTCTTCGAATAACGGGCGCCGAGGGCCAGTTCGAGGCTTTGGACGAAGGGCTGGTCCTTCACGAGCGGGATGGCGATTTCGCCAAACAGGTCCTTGAAGGAGTTGGTGCCCTTGTCCGCGGTCTGGGTGTTGAAGCCCGAGATCGGGCCGGAGGCCGAACCCGGATCGAAGGCGTATTCGAAGCCGCGATATTCGGCGCCGAGCACGATCTGGACGTCGCCGGCCGGCAGGGTTCCCACCTTGCCGGTGACGAAGCCCTGGGCGATCTGCTGGGTCATCGACGTCGACAGAGTGGTCTGCGAGGCGAGATAGGTCCGGCAGGCGGCCGAGATCGGCTGACGGCCGAAGATGTTGAAACCGCCGGCGCAGATGCTGGCGCCGCCGTCGGCCGCTTCGATCAGGGTCTGCATACGCTGGGTGTTGAGGTTCCCGGTCTGCGTCTGGTCGATCTCGGTGCGACCTTCGGAAACCGAGGCCTCGAAGGTGAAGCCGGTGTCGCCCACCGGGCCCTTAACGCCGGCCAGGAACTGGACGACGGTGTTTTCGTAGTTCGACTGACGCAGGCCGAGATCCAGGGTGCGCTGACGCATCCGGAAGGGCTCGGTGGCGCCGGCGCCGACCAGGGCCGGGTCATCGCCGGTCCGCGAGTTCAGCAGGGTCCGAAGATCGGCCGAGATGAAGGGGTTGGTGACCGGAATCACCAGCTGCTGGGCGATCTGCTGACCCGGGGTCACCAGGCTCGAGATCACGTCCTGCGTACGGGCCGTGCTGGGGTTGCGGGTGTTGACGGTCGGGAACGGGGTCGGCGCCAGGGCGGTGGCGGCGTTGTACTCGGTCCAGCCGGCCGAGGCGAAGAACTCGATCCCGTTGTCCAGCTCGTAATTGACCTTGCTCATGAAGGAGTAGCGGTCGAGCGGCAGGGTGAGGATGTTCACATAGTCGAAATTGTAGCTGTACAGATCGGGGTACAGGCTCTGGTTCACCGTGCCGTCGACGGGGCCGGTGTAGTGCTGCACGTTCAGGGGGTTGTTGAACACGCCCTTGTAGAACAGCGAGCCGTTCATGTTGAAGCCGAGGGTGCCCGAGGTCAGGGCGATCGCGGTCGGCGCAACGCCGTAACCGGCGAAGACGGTGTCGAGGGCGGCCTTGGTCGGGGCGTTGGTGTTGGCCCAGAACAGGGCGCCTTCCGGCAGGAAGGAGGTCGTCGAGGTGGCGTTCTGCGAGAAGGCGCGCTGCGACTTGATCATCTGCTCGCGGTAGGAGCGGTCGAAGCCGACCACCGCGTTGCCCTTGCCGTCGGCGAAGTTGCCGCCGATGGCCGCCGACAGCTGGTACTCTTCGGCGTCCCAGAACTCGGTGGAGTTCGAGTAGGCGGCGCGGATGTCGACGCCTTCGAAGTTGCGCTTCAGCTTCACGTTGACCGCGCCGGCGATGGCGTCGGCGCCATAGGTGGCGCCAGCGCCGCCGGTGATGACTTCGATGCTCTCGATCAGGGCCTGCGGGATGGTGTTCAGGTCGACCGTCAGGTTGTTGGCCGAGACCATCGGACGACGGCCGTCGACCAGAACCACGTTACGGTTCGCGCCCAGACCACGAAGGTCGATGTTGGACTGACCGCCGTTGCCGGGGTTGTTGGAGGTGGTGGTCCCGGACGGGTTCACCTGCGGCAGGGTGTTCAGATAAGTGTCGAGCGTGATGTCCGCATTCGCCACCGTCTGCTCGCCGGTGACGGTCGAGATCGGGCTGTTGGCCACGTAGTCCTGACGGACGATACGCGAACCGGTGACCACGACTTCGGTGACTTCACCGTCCTGGGCGTAGGCCGCCGAGGCCGAGAAGGCCGCGATCGCGGCGCCGCAGATCATCGACGACGCCAGAAGGCGCGATCGCATGGAATTGGTTTTCAAGGTTTAGATCCTCCAGCAGCTCGTTCGATCATCAGGATCGGACGAGGCTTGCTCCCCACAAATGGACTCTGTCCCAGGGCCGCACGCGGACCCGGTTACGTGGGAGTTACGAAGGTTACCGGTCGGGGGTCAACGGCCATTACGGATAGGCAATGTGAAGGGCGCCGACCTGTCGCATTCTGGTCACAGATTACATACGAAACCCGGCTCGGAGCAAAATATGACCTTGAATGTCCGCCTTCCATGAGAATCTCACCCGCAACCTTGAATAATTGCGTCGAAATGGGGCAAAGGGCGCCTCAATTGAAGCCGGGCGGCAGGCGGAATCCGGCCGGCCCAGTCCGATTGCGGTCGTATTTGTCCCCGGAAATCGCGCCTGGCGCGAGCGCCCGGCGCCGACGGCGCGCGGTCCCCCTTCCGCGCGGCTCGCGGGCGGGCGGTCAGGATCGCGGATTGGCCATGCAGAGATAACGGGTGCGGTGGTGATCGACGATGTTGTCGACCCAGCCGGTGATCTTCGGCGAGACCAGGTTCTTGTTCACATAGAAGAAGACCGGGGCCACCGCGGCGTCGTCGAGCATGATCTTCTCGGCCTGCGCCAAGTAGCCCGCCCGCACCTTGGCGTCGGGCTCGTTGTCGGCCCGGGCCAGCAGGCCGTCGAAGATGGGGTTCTTGTAGTCCCCGTAGTTCTGCGAGCCGGTGGAGGACTGCTGCAGGTAGAGGAAGCTCATGGCGTCGTTGTAGTCGGCGATCCAGGCGGCGTCGGCCACCTGGAAGTCCCGCGAGCGATAGGCGGCGTAGGCGATCTGGGTCTCGTTCTGAACCAGCGCCGTCTCCACCCCCACCTCTTTCCAGTCGGCCTGGACCGCGGGCATGAACAGCATCGGGTCGGGCGTGTTGCGGTGCTTGATCGAGATCTTCAGCGGATTGGCCGGCCCGTAACCCGCCGCGGCCAGCAGGCGCCGAGCCTCGGCCTGGCGCTTGGCCAGCGGCCATGCGGCCCAGGCCGGAGGCGCCGCCTGGGTGTAGTTGGCCACGCCGGGCGGCACGAAGGTGTAGGCCGGCTTCTGGCCGCCGCGCAGCAGCTTGCCCGTGATGAACTCACGGTCGATGGCCATGTCGAGGGCCATGCGCACCCGCTTGTCCTTGAAGGCCGGCACCGCGGAATTGAAGGCCAGATAGGCCACCCCGAGATAGGTGTAGGTGTGGACATAGTCCGGCATCCGCTCGCGCAGGAAGGCGATGCGGTTGGACTGGATGTCGGCATTGGCGTCCAGTTCGCCGCGGCGCACCCGGCGCTCGGCGCCGATGGCGTCGTTGGTGGGATAGTAGTTCACCTGGTCGACGCAGACATTCCCGGCGTCATAGAAGCGCGGGTTCTTCACCGCCGCCACGTGGTCGCCGAGCTTCCATTCCTTCAGCACATAGGGGCCATTGGAGACGTGGTGAGCCGGCTGGCTCCAGGCGTCGCCCCATCTCTCCACCACGTGCTTGGGCACCGGCAGCATGGTCTGATGCTTGGCCAGTTCGGTCAGGTAGGGGGCGGGGTGCTCGAGGGTGATCTCCAGCACCTTGGGCGACAGGGCGCGGACCCCGAGGGTCTCTCCGGGGGCCTTGCCCTCGTTCACCGGCTGGGCGTTCTTGATGAAATAGAGCAGGGAGGCGTACTCCGACGCCGTCTGCGGATTCATGATCCGCCGCAGGGAGAAGACGAAGTCCTCGGCGGTGACCGGCACGCCGTCGGACCAGACCGCGTCGCGCAGGTAGAAGGTCCAGGTCTTGCCGTCGGGGCTGGTGGTCCAGCGCTCGGCCATGCCGGGGACTGCCGTGCCGTCGGGCGCGTCCGTGGTCAGGCCCACCATCAGGTCGGAATTGATGCGGTCCTCCCAGGTCCCGGTGCTCTTGTGGGGGTCCAGGGAGGCGGGCTCGGAGCCGTTGCCGAGCTGCAGGCAGACCTGGCCAGCCGGACAGGCCGGACGCGAGGCCTCCTGGGAACAGCCGGCGAGGACAAGCGCCAGGAGCGAAAAGGCGGCCAGGCCGGCGAGCAGCGTCTTGCCGCGGCCGGGCGGGGCCCTATCAATGCGGGACGATGAGATCATGGGGTCACGGATGACACAGTTTCCTAAGCGCTTAAAGCTGACCGCCCTTGGCCTGGCCACCCTGGCCCTGGCCGGAGCGGCGAACGCCGCCGAACCCAAGGCCGCGGCGCGCACGGCGGTCTTCCAGAACCTGATGGACTGCAAGGGCAAGACTGAGGCGGCCGAGCGCCTGGCCTGCTACGACGCCGCCGTCGCCACCCTGGACGTCGCCGAGCAGAAGGGCGACATCGTGGTGGTGGACCGCGACCAGGCCCGGGCGGCCCGCAAGCAGGCCTTCGGCTTCACCCTGCCCTCCCTGGCTATGTTCGAGCGCGGCGAGAAGCCCGAGGAACTGGACCGGGTGACCAGCAAGGTCACCAAGGCCTATCAGGGCGGCGACCGGAAGTGGGTCGTGGAGCTGGAGGACGGCGCGGTCTGGATCCAGAACGACAGCGAGATCCTGGCGCGCGCGCCCAAGGCCGGTTCCACGGCCGAGATCCGCAAGGCCACCATGGGCTTCTTCATGAATCTGGACGGCCAGCGGGCCGTGCGGGCGCGGCGGGTGAAGTAGGCAGATGCATGCTCCCCTCGTGGGGGAGCTGTCAGCCCGAAGGGCTGGCTGAGGGGGACTTTGACTCTTGTTTTGGGGCCTTAGGGGTCAACTACGTTGATCCCCCTCCGTCCCGCGTCTGACGACGCGCGCCACCTCCCCCACATCGCGCTGCGCGCTGGGGGAGGATTTGGAATCCCCTACCGGTCCTTCGGGTCGATGGCGTCGCGCAGGCCGTCGCCGATGAAGTTGAAGCTCATCAGGGTCACCACCATGGTGAGCGAGGGGAAGACCAGCAGCCACCAGGCCAGCTCCATGTCCTGGGCGCCGCCGGCGATCAGGGTGCCCAGCGAGGCCATGGGGGGCTGGACCCCCAGGCCCAGGAAGCTGAGGAAGCTCTCGGCCAGGATCACCGCCGGGATGGTGAGCGTCACATAGACCACCACCGGCCCCAGCAGGTTGGGCACGATGTGCTTGGCGATGATGGCGCCTTGGGTCAGGCCCGCGGCGCGGGCGGCCTCGACGAATTCCTTGTGCTTCAGGGACAGGGTCTGGCCGCGCACGATCCGGCTCATGGTCAGCCACTCCACCGCCCCGATGGCGATGAAGATCAGGATGATGTTGGAGCCGAAGGTCACCATCAGCAGGATGACGAAGAAGATGAAGGGCAGCGAATAGAGCACGTCGACGATGCGCATCATCACCTCGTCGACGACGCCGCCCACGAAGCCCGCCACCGCGCCCCAGGCTACCCCGATCACCAGGGAGACCAGGGTGGCGATCAGGCCGATGGCCAGCGACACCCGTAGGCCCATCAGCAGCCGGGCCAGCAGATCGCGGCCCAGCGAATCGGCGCCCAGCAGGTGGCCGCCGGTGAGCGGCGCCGCCCAGACGTCGTTCTTGTTGATCTGGTCGTAGGCGAAGGGAACCACGTGGGGGCCGATCACCGCCACCAGGACCAGCAGGGCCAGCATGACCATGCCGCCGACGGCGCCGCCGTTGCGCAGCAGGCGACGGCGGGCGTCGTCCCACAGGCTGCGGCCGCGCACGGCGGTCTCCATGAGGGCGGCGCCTTGGCGCGAGCCGGGAGCCAGGATGGGAGTGCTCACGACAGCCTCACGCGGGGGTCGAGCACCGCATAGAGCAGGTCGGCGACCAGGTTCAGGAACAGGATCAGGGCGGCGTAGAAGATCACCATGCCCATGACGACGGTGTAGTCGCGCTGCAGGGCGCTGATGACGAAGAACTTCCCCAGGCCCGGCAGGTTGAAGATCTTCTCCACCACCAGCGAGCCGGTGAGCAGGCCCGCGCAGGCCGGGCCCAGATAGCTGACCAGGGGCAGGATGGCGGCGCGCAGGGCGTGCTTGAACACCACCCGGTGGGCCGGCAGGCCCTTGGCGCGGGCCGTGCGCACATAGTTGGACTGCAGCACCTCGATCATGCCGGCCCGGGTCAGGCGCGAGATGATGGCGATCTGCGGCAGGGCCAGGACGGTGATCGGCAGGACCAGGTTGGCGATCGCCCCGTCGTTCCACCCTCCGTTGGGCAGCCACTGCAGGATCGAGCCGAACAGCAAAACGAGCAGGGGGGCGGTGACGAAGGTGGGGATACAGACCCCGATGATGGCCACCCCCATGACGCCGTAGTCCACCCAGCCGTTCTGCTTCAGCGCCGCCAGGACGCCGAGGGTGACCCCGATGGCGCCGGCCAGGGTTATGGCCGAGAGACCGAGGATCAGGCTGACCTTGTAGTTCTCCTGCAGGATCTGCAGGACGGTCTTGTCCTTGTACTTCAGGGACGGGCCGAAATCGCCGTGCAGCACGCCGGCCAGGTAGTCGGCGTACTGGGCGCCCAGCGGCTTATCCATGCCGTACTTGGCCATGACGTTGCGCTCGATCTCGGGCGAGAGCTTGCGGTCCATGTCGAAGGGGCTGCCAGGGGCGGCCCGCATCATGAAGAAGGCCAGGGTCACGACGAGGAACAGCGTCGGAATGGCCACGAGAAGTCGGCGGCCTATGAAACGCAACATGGGGTTTGGGGGCTCGACGTGGAGGCCTTTTGACGGCCGGGCGTTGCGAAAGTTTCACCGGCCCCCGATGATGTCAACGAAGGGCCTCTCCCCAAGCCTAGTGAAGTCAGACCATGACCGAATTTCGACGCGTCACCGACCAGCTCTCGGTGAGCCCCCAGATCACCCTGGACGACCTGCCGCGCATCGCGGCGATGGGGTTCAAGCTGGTGATCAACAACCGCCCCGACGGCGAGGACCCGGCCCAGCCGTCGAGCGCTGTGGTGGAGGCCGCGGCCAAGGCCGCGGGCCTGGCCTATGCCTATGTCCCGGTGCGCGGCGGGCCGACCCAGGAGCAGGTGGCGCAGGAGCGCTCGATCCTGGAGAATTCCGAGGGGCCGGTCCTGGCCTTCTGCCGGTCGGGCACGCGCTCGATCATCACCTGGTCGCTGGGCGAGGCCCTGGACGGCGCGCGCTCGCGCGACGAGCTGGTGAA
>NZ_JAUSLW010000173.1 GCF_030645195.1 Phenylobacterium sp.
GAGCCACATCGTCCCGGTCCTGGTGGGCGACCCCCACCACTGCAAGATGATCAGCGACATCCTGCTCGAAGAGCACGGGGTCTATGTCCAGCCCATCAACTACCCCACCGTCCCACGCGGGACCGAGCGGCTGCGCTTCACGCCGTCGCCGGCCCATACCGACGCCATGATGGACGAGCTGGCCGCCACGCTGGAAATGCTCTGGGCCCACTGCAACATCAAGCGCGTGGGCGGCTACGCCGCCTGACAGCGGGCTCCGGCGCGGCTAGCCCCCTGGCCGCCTTGCCCAATCGGGCGAGGGCGCGCATATTCGCGACCTAACCCACCGCTTCGGAGAGGCGCCAACTTCGAGTCTTATCTGAACGATCAGGCGGCCAGGCCGCTCATCTCAACTCCGCCGTCGCACGCCTCGACCCAGGCCGATCTGCTTTGCGAAGTCCGACCGCCGCGCCGCATAGGCCGGCGCCACCATCGGATAATCCGGCGGCAATCCCCACCGACGACGATAGTCATCCGGGCTCAGGTCGAAGCGCGAGCGCAGGTAGCGCTTGAGCATCTTCAGCTTCTTGCCGTCCTCCAGGCAGACGATGAAGTCGTGCTGCACCGACTTGCTGATGGGAACCGCGGGCTTCGGCCGTTCCTCGGGCAGGGCGACGGCCGCCTGGCCGAGGCCCGAAAGGGCCTGGTGGACCGAACGGATCAGATCCGGCAGGTCGTTCTGCGCCACGCTGTTGCGGCTGATGAAGGCCGAGACGATGTCTGTGGCCAGGGACAGGACTTCCTCGCCCGACCCTTCCTCGGCTTCCCTGTCGATACTCATCACGCGCCCCCTGGGTACAAGCCGAACCGTTCGGTGAGGGGCATGATCGCCCGTGCACCTCCGGTGAGGCGTCAACGTCCGTTCCCCGACTTCGTTCCCAGCATTTGGTCCCCAGCGCCCAAGGCGCTAAAGAGCCGCCCAGGCCCGTCCTCCCCAGATTCCCGAAAGGCCCACCCATGACCGCCCAAGCCGCCAATTTCATCGACGCCTTCTTCACCGCCCCGGTCGCCGAGAGCGATCCGGACGTCTCCAGCGTCCTGACCCGGGAGCTGAAGCGCCAGCAGGATCAGATCGAGCTGATCGCCTCGGAGAACATCGTCTCCCACGCCGTGCTGGAGGCCCAGGGCTCGGTCCTGACCAACAAGTACGCCGAGGGCTATCCCGGCAAACGCTATTACGGCGGTTGCGAGGTTGTGGACGAGGTCGAGCAGATCGCCATCGACCGGGCCAAGCAGCTGTTCGGCTGCGAATACGCCAATGTGCAGCCGCACTCGGGCAGCCAGGCCAACCAGGCGGTGTTCATGGCGACGATGAGCCCGGGCGACACCTTCATGGGCATGGACCTGGCCGCCGGCGGCCACCTGACCCACGGCAAGAGCGTCATCCAGTCGGGCAAGTGGTTCCGTCCGGTGGCCTATGGCGTGCGCCAGCAGGACAACATGATCGACTACGACCAGGCCGCCGAGGTGGCCCTGGCCGAAAAGCCCAAGGTGATCATCGCCGGCGGCTCGGCCTATTCGCGGGCCATCGACTTCGCTCGCTTCCGCGAGATCGCCGACAGCGTCGAGGCCCTGCTGATGGTGGACATCGCCCACTATGCTGGCCTGGTGGCGGGCGGCGCCTATCCCAACCCGTTCCCCCACGCCCACATCGTCACCACGACGACGCACAAGACCCTGCGCGGCCCCCGCGGCGGCATGATCCTCACCAACTCCAAGAAGTGGGCCAAGAAGATCGACTCGGCCGTCTTCCCCGGCCTGCAGGGCGGGCCCCTGATGCACGTGATCGCCGGCAAGGCCGTGGCCTTCGGCGAGGCCCTGCGGCCGGAGTTCAAGCTCTACGCCCGCCAGGTCATCGACAACGCCCGGGCCCTGGCCGACAGCCTGCAGGCGGCGGGCTTCAAGATCGTCTCCGGCGGCACCGACAGCCACCTGATGCTGGTGGACCTGACGCCGAAGAACGTCTCGGGCGCCGACGCTGAGATCGCCCTGGAGCGGGCCGGCATCACCACCAACAAGAACGGCATCCCCTTCGATCCGCTTCCCCCGATGCAGACCTCGGGCCTGCGGGTCGGCACCCCGGCCGGCACCACGCGGGGCTTCGGGCCCGCCGAATTCCGCCAAGTGGGCAAGTGGATCGGCGAGGTTCTCGACGGCGTCGCGGCCGGCGGCGACAATTCCGCCATTGAGGCCAAGGTGCGCGGCGAGGTCCTGACCTTGACGAAACGCTTCCCGATCTACAGCTAATCCCTCTAATAGGGGTTGGATTGGCCGGAAGGGCTAGATCATGCGCTGCCCGTTCTGCGGTCATCTCGAAAGCCAGGTGAAGGACAGCCGCCCGTCGGAAGACGGCGCGGCCATCCGCCGCCGCCGGCTGTGCCCCGAGTGCGGGGGCCGATTCACCACCTTCGAGCGGGTCCAGCTGCGGGAGCTGACCATCCTCAAGCGGTCTGGCCGGCGCACGCCCTTCGAGCGGGATAAACTGGCGCGCTCGATCGCCATCGCCACCCGCAAGCGCCCCATCGAGCCCGAGCGGATCGAGAAGATGATCTCCACCATCGTCCGCCAGCTGGAGAGCATGGGGGAAACCGAGCTGCCGTCCTCGGCGGTGGGCGAGATGGTGATGAAGCAGCTCAAGGCCCTCGATGACGTGGCCTATGTCCGCTACGCCTCGGTCTATCGCGACTTCCGCGAGGCCGGCGAGTTCGCGACCTTCCTCGGGGAAGAGGGCCTGAGCGAAGGCTCCGAGGATGATCGGTAACACGCCTCTCCCTCCCCTTCATGGGGAGGGTGGACGGCGCGTTGCGCCGGACGGGTGGGGAAACCTGCCGCCTCCACGCCATTCGCCGGATTTCCCCACCCGGGCGGCTTCGCCGCCTGTCCCTCCCCATGAAGGGGAGGGAGGCTTTTGACCGTCACCCTCAAGCTCGCCACCTCCCTGGACGGCCGCATAGCCACCGCCACCGGCGAGAGCCGCTGGATCACCGGGCCGGAGTCGCGCGAAACCGTGCACCGCCTGCGCGCCGAGCATGACGCCGTCGTCGTTGGCGTCGAGACGGCGCTCGCTGACGATCCAGAGCTGACCGTCCGCCTGCCGGACTACCACGGCCCTCAGCCCGCCCGCGTGGTGCTGGACAGCCGCCAGCGGCTGGCCGACGGCTGCAGGCTGGTGGCCACGGCCCGGGACATCCCGACCTATCTGATCGCCACCACGCCGCCGGAGCCGCGCCTGACCGATGCCGGCGTGCGCGTCCTGCAGGTCCACGCGGTGGGCGAGGAACGGCCCGAACTGCGCGACGTGGTGCGCGTCCTGGCCGCCGAGGGCCTGTCGCGGCTGTTCGTGGAGGGCGGGGGCCAGGTGGCGGCGAGTTTCCTGCGCTGTGGCCTGGTGGACGCCCTGGAGTGGTTCCGCGCCCCCATCATCATCGGCGGGGAGGGCCGGCCGGGGATCGGCGCCCTGGCCATCCAGGCGCTTTCCGACGCGCCGAAGCTCAGGCGGGTTGATCTTCAGGTGCTGGGTCCCGATGTGTGGGAACGCTACGAGAGGATCTGAATGTTCACCGGCATCGTCACAGACGTGGGGCGCGTCCGCGCCGTCCGCGAAACCAACCGCGACCTCAGGTTCGAGATCGAGACGAAGTTCGATCTCTCCACCGTCGATATCGGCGCCTCCATCAGCCATGCCGGCTGCTGCCTGACCGTGGTGGAGAAGGCCGACGGCTGGTTCGCCGTCGAGGTTTCCGGCGAGACCCTGTCCCTAACCACCCTGGCGGACTGGAAGGAAGGCCGCCCGGTCAATCTGGAGCGCGCCGCACGGGTGGGCGACGAACTCGGCGGCCACATCGTCTCGGGCCATGTCGACGGGATCGGCGAGGTGATCTCCATCGAGAGCGAGGGCGGCAGCCACCGGGTGAGGGTCCGCGTTCCCCGCCCCTTGCATCGCTTCATCGCCCCCAAGGGCTCCATCACCGTCGAGGGGGTCTCCCTGACGGTGAACGAGGTGGAGGACGACGTCTTCGGGGTGAACCTGATCCCCCACACCTGGGACGTCACCACCCTGGGAACCCTGGAAGTGGGCTCCAGGGTCAATCTCGAGATCGACATGCTGGCCCGGTATCTCGCCCGCTGGCGAGAAACAGCCTAAAGGGAGCGGCCACCTCAGATCGCCGCCCCGGAAAGAACCCATGCTCGAAGAGAAAATCCGCATCCTCGTCGTCGAGGCGCGCTTCTATTCCGACCTGGCCGATGAGCTGCTCAAGGCCGCCACGGACGTGATCGAGGCCCACGGCGCGGAGTACGACGTCGTCAGCGTCCCCGGCGCCCTGGAAATCCCCGGCGCCATCGCGCTCGCCGAGGAAGGCGGCGCCACCGGCGTGCGCTATGACGGCTATGTGGCGCTCGGCACGGTGATCCGCGGCGAGACCTATCATTTCGAGATCGTCTCCAACGAATCGGCCCGCGGCCTGATGGACCTGGCCGTCGGCCGCCGCCTGGCGATCGGCAATGGCATCCTCACCGTCGAGGACGAGGAGCAGGCCTGGGCCCGCGCCCGCGCCAGCCAGGGAGACAAGGGCGGCGGCGCGGCCCGCGCGGCCCTGACCATGATCTCCCTGAAGAGCCAGCTGATGGGCGGGCAGGCCCGATGAGCAGGCCCAAGCAGGCCCGCTCGGTGGCGCGTCTCGCCGCCGTCCAGGCCCTCTACCAGATGGAAGTCTCCGGGGTCGGCGTCGAGGCGGTGATCCGCGAGTTCACCGACCACCGCTTCGACCGCGGCATCGAGGGCGACGGGGAGGGCGACCCCCTGGCGGCCGCCGACGAGGCCTTCTTCGCCGAGCTGGTGCGCGGCGTGGTGGAGAGCCAGCGGGAGATCGACGCCGCCGTGGTCAAGCGCCTGGCCGCCGGCTGGCGGCTGGAGCGGCTGGACGCCACCGTGCGCGCCATCCTGCGCTCGGGCGCCTATGAGCTGTCCCACCGCGGCGACGTGCCGGTCGAGGTGGTGATCGACGAGTATGTCGAGCTGGCCAAGTCCTTCTTCGAAGGGCCCGAGCCGGGCTTCGTCAACGGCGCCCTCGACAAGGTGGCGCAGGATGTCCGCGCCGGATGAATTCGAACAGATCGCCCGGCTGTTCCGCCCGCTGACCCGCGGCGCGGCCGAGGCGCTCGATCTGTTGGACGACGCCGCCGTGATTCCCTCCCGCCCGGGCTTCGACCTGGTGATCACCAAGGACGCCCTGGTGGCCGGGGTGCATTTCCAGCCCGACGATCCGCCCGACATCATCGCGCGGCGGCTGATGCGGGCCAATCTCTCCGATCTCGCGGCCAAGGGCGCCGAGCCCTACGGCTATCTGCTGATGACCGCCTGGCCGGCTGAGTTCGGCTGGGACCAGCGCCAGGCCTTCGCGCGTGGCCTGGACGAGGATGGCCAGGCCTTCGGGGTGATCCTGCTGGGGGGCGACACGGTGTCGACGCCGGGGCCGCTGACGGTCTGCATGACCCTGCTGGGCTGGGTCCCGACGGGCAAGATGATCCGCCGGGCCGGGGCCAAGGCCGGCGACCTGGTTCTGGTGAGCGGCCCCATCGGCGACGGCTGGCTGGACTGGGGTCCGGGCTGGGGCGAGCTGGACCGCCGCTGGCTGCCGGAGGGCCATCGGCTGCCGACACCCCGGCTGGACCTTCGAGAGGCCCTGCGCGCCCACGCCAGCGCCGCGGCCGACGTGTCCGATGGCCTGATCGCCGACGCCGGCCATATCGCCAAGGCCAGCGGGGTCGGCATGCGGCTGGATCTCGACCGAATGCCGTTGTCGGGGCCGGCGCACGCCTGGCTGGCCACCCAGGACGATCCCGCCGCCGCCCGGTTGCGTCTGGCCACCGGCGGGGACGACTACGAAATCGTCTGCACCGCTCCGTCCGACCAGCCCGCCCTGTTGGGCCTGACGGTGATCGGCGAGGTCGTGGAGGGCGAGGGGGTCGAGGTTCGGGCCGGTGGCGCGGCGCTGGAGGCCGGCCCCGGGGGCTGGCGGCACGGCTGAGGCCGCCGCAAGCTTCCGGAAACCATATTGGCCCACGGTGGCGCCATGCTTCGCCGCGCCTTCCTCGCCGCCGCCACCCTCGGTCTGCTCGCCGGGCCCGCCCGCGCGTCGGAAAAGCCCAAGCCCAGCGGAGGCAAGGCCGAGGTCGGCCAGTATGTCGACCTGGCGCCGGTGGCCCTGCCGGTGGTGGCGCGCGGCGTCGTGGTGAACTACGTCTTCGTCTCGGTGCGGATTCAGCTCTCGGCCATGGCCAACACCGGCAAGCTGCGTACGCGGGAGCCCTATTTCCGCGACGCCCTGGTGCGCGCCGGGCATCGCACGCCCTTCACCCTGGCCACCGACTACACGAAGATCGATGAGGCCAAGCTGAAGGCCAGCCTGTTGCGGGAGGCCATCGCCATCGGCGGGGCCAAGGACGTCAAGGGCGTCACCGTCCTGGAGCAGTCGCCCAAGAAGCGGACCGGCCTGCCCGACCCCTTGACCTGGGGCGCCCGGACCGATTTCCGACCTTGAGCAGCCAATTCCAACGCGCCGTTGCTTCGGCGCATCAGTTTTGGCACTTTCACCCTCTCAAATAAGAGGAGCGTCGCCACAAGACGCTCCAACTGGGGAAACACCATGGGGCCGGGAACACACCGACGCGCGCGCCTAAGGCTGGCGTCGTCCCCCCTCCGCGCAATTGCAAAAGGGGCTTTCAGATAATGAGTTTAACGCTTGAGCTGGTGATCGGCGCCGGCGTTCTGGCGGTGCTGTACGGCATCTTCCAGACCGTTGCGCTGCTCCGGGAATCTCCCGGGAACGCGAGGATGCAAGAGATCGCCGCCGCCATTCAGGAAGGCGCGCAGGCCTATCTGAAGCGCCAATACACCGCCATTTCGATCGTGGGCGTCGTCGTCCTGATCGCGCTGTACTTCCTGATCGGCTCGTATTCGGCGGCCGGGTTCCTGATCGGCGCGGTGCTCTCGGGCGCCGCGGGTTTCGCCGGCATGCTGATCTCGGTACGCGCCAACGTGCGCACCGCCCAGGCCGCGTCGGAGAGCCTGGCCAAGGGCCTGAAGCTCGCCTTCACCTCGGGCGCCATCACCGGCCTCCTGGTCGCGGGCTTCGCCCTGATCGGCGTCGCGGGCTACTACGCCTTCCTGACCCAGGCGCAGGGCCTGGCCCCGGCCGACCGCCACGTCATCGACGGCCTGGTCTCGCTGGGCTTCGGCGCCTCGCTGATCTCCATCTTCGCCCGTCTGGGCGGCGGTATCTTCACCAAGGGCGCTGACGTCGGCGGCGACATGGTGGGCAAGGTCGAGGCCGGCATTCCGGAAGACGATCCGCGCAACCCGGCGACCATCGCCGACAACGTCGGCGACAATGTCGGCGATTGCGCCGGCATGGCGGCCGATCTCTTCGAGACCTATGTGGTCACCCTCGTCGCCACCATGGTGCTGGCGGCGATCGTTTTGCCCGACGCCTACAAGCTCGCCGGCATGATCCTGCCGCTCGCCATCGGCGGCGCCTGCGTCATCACCTCGATCGTGGGCACCTATTTCGTCCGGCTCGGCGCCTCCAACAACATCATGGGCGCGCTCTATAAGGGCATCATCGCCACCGGCGTCCTGTCGCTGGTCGCGTTGCTCCCCATCCTCTGGTGGGTGTTCGGCGATCTCAACGTCGCGCTCGGCACCGCCGAGAAGGCGTTCACGCCGTGGAGCCTGTTCTGGTGCGGCGTCACCGGCCTCGTCATCACGGCGCTGATCATCGTCATCACCGAATACTACACCGGCACCGGCAAGCGCCCGGTCAACTCGATCGCCGAAGCCTCGGTCACCGGTCACGGCACCAACGTCATCCAGGGCCTCGCGGTGTCGCTGGAATCGACGGCTCTCCCGGCTCTCGTCATCGTCGCCGGCATCATCGTCACCTACAACCTCGCGGGCCTGTTCGGCATCGCCTTTGCCGTCGCCACCATGCTGGCGCTGGCCGGTATCGTGGTCGCGCTCGACGCCTTCGGCCCGGTCACCGACAACGCCGGCGGCATCGCCGAAATGGCGGGCCTCGACAAATCGGTGCGCCACAACACCGATGCGCTCGACGCGGTGGGCAACACCACCAAGGCCATCACCAAGGGCTACGCCATCGGTTCGGCCGGGCTCGGCGCGCTGGTCCTGTTCGCCGCCTACACCGAGGATCTCAAGTACTTCGTCGCCAACGCCGTCGAGGGCTCGTTCTTTTACGGCATGGCGGCGGTGAACTTCTCGCTCGCCAACCCCTATGTCGTGGTCGGCCTGCTGTTCGGCGGCCTCCTGCCCTTCCTCTTCGGCGGCATGGCGATGACCGCCGTGGGCCGCGCCGCCCAATCGGTGGTGGTCGAAGTCCGCCGCCAGTTCAAGGCGGACCCGGGCATCATGGCCGGAACCTCCAAGCCCGACTACGCCAAGGCCGTCGACATGCTGACCAAGGCGGCGATCCGCGAAATGATCGTGCCGTCGCTGTTGCCGGTGCTGTCGCCGATCGTCGTCTTCGTCGCGATCTTCTGGATCGCCGGCCGCGCCGAAGGCTTTGCGGCGCTCGGCGCCATGCTGATGGGCGTCATCGTCACGGGCCTCTTCGTCGCCATCTCGATGACCGCCGGCGGCGGCGCCTGGGACAACGCGAAAAAGTCGTTCGAAGATGGCTTCGTGGATTCGCACGGCGTGAAGCACCTCAAAGGCTCCGACGCCCACAAGGCCTCGGTCACCGGCGACACCGTCGGCGACCCCTACAAGGACACGGCGGGTCCGGCCGTGAACCCGATGATCAAGATCACCAACATCGTGGCACTGCTGCTGCTGGCGGTGCTGGCGCATATGAGCGGAGCGGTGTGAGGCGGGAGCCTGACACGAACGACGTTATAGCGATGTGAAATGAGTGAGGCCCGGGAGCGATCCCGGGCCTTTTCGTTCGCAGCATCCGCTAAGAACCGATAGCGAGCCTGACCATCTCAGGATTGGTAAGTGCATGTAACAGATCAAATCGGTGGCCTGTGTTTGAATGGCTACGATTTGCGGTCTTCCTCGCTATGAATGCGAGGGCATCCGCAACTTCCAAGAGTGGCGGCTTCGTTCCCTTGACAATCTCGACTTCTAGTCTCTCCGCTCCCCGTCCCACGTCGAACCACATTCCGTCGATCGCTGCCTTCTGAGAGCGACGGTTGCCATACCAAGGAAGCATCGTGCTCGTCGGGTCGGGTCGAAATGTCAAACAGTGACTTCCATGTCGTTCTACGAGGGGAGCCAAGGCAGCTTGAACGCACTTCATCGCAACGCTCGCTCCGTCAAGGGTCAAATCTCCCTGCGGTGCGATTGGCGCCAGCTTACCGTCCCGATCGGTCCACTTCCCACCAGGAATGGTCAAGGAGCCGTTCACCAACGGCGTAAACCCAACCACGCGAGTTGATGCGATCGGAAGTAGTCGAACGAAAATACTCCAGTAGAGATCGTAAATTTGGTTCCAAGAAAAATCGGACCATGCTGATCGACGCCGACGGGCTTCATCAAAGAATTCCGTCTTGGCGTGGAGTGCCCAACCTACGTGGCCTCCAGAAAGCACCTTTGCATCGCCCAATGCTTCCTCGGCGCGCACCACGTCAGACTCGGTGACCGCGAAGATGGCGTAGCACGCTGCTCTCTCGTCAAAGCTCTCGTCACCAAAGACGACTATCTTCTCCACCACCTCTGTCCTCGGTCCAATGGGGCATCAGTTCCCAGATCTCCCTGCTCAACATATGCTAAGAGTCGAGGACAAGGTCCAGCAGTGGGTCCTGTCGCCATCGACGCAGAGTGCGCCGGCCTTTCGACATGCCATCGCCGGCGCTATGATCCTCGTCCCCTGGCCAGGAGCCCCCATGTCCCGCATCGTCGTCATCGGCGCCCATGGCCGCACGGGCCTGTTGATCGTCAAAGCTCTCGTGGCGCGCGGTGATGCCGTCGTCGCCACCATCCGCAATCCAAAGCACATGGCGGCGCTGGTGAAGCTCGGGGCGGAGACGGTGGGGCTCGATCTGAGCGCCTCGCCGTTCGATGAATGGGTGCATGCGCTCAAGGGCGCCGATGCCGCGGTGTTCGCGGCGGGGTCGGGCACGGGCGAGTCGAGCGCGCTCGATCGCACCGGCACGCTGCGGACGCTGCGCGCCGCGGCGAAGGCCGGGGTCGGGCGCTATGTGAGCATCGCCTCGATCGGCGCCTCGACCGGGATGAAGCTTGCCGGCGCCTGGGCGACCGCGGAGATGGTCGACTATTACAAGCAGAAGCGCGCCGCCAACAAGGCCATCCGCGCCTCCGGCCTCGACTGGACCATTTTGGAGCCGGGCGAGCTCACCGACGCCAGGGGCACCGGCAAGGTGCAGCTGACGACCGAAGCGATCGAGCCGGGATCGATCCCCCGCGCCGACGTCGCGGCGGCGGTCGTCGCCGTGCTGGCCAACCCCAAGACCATTGGAAAGACGTTCCAGCTGGTCAGGGGCAAGACCCCGATTGCCGAGGCCGTCGCCGCCGCGGCGCGATAGGCGGGGTGGGGGGCTTGCCGCATCAGACCCGACCAGCAGCCACTCGCTCCGTCCCAGCACCGCCGCATCACGCCATGAGTGGCGCGGCCGGCCGGCGGGGGCCGGTCACGTCCCTCCCGCCCCGATCTCGCCCAGCCGGGCCAGCAGCCGCTCCCTCTCCACCGCCAGCCCCTTGTACGCCAGCTGCTCGGCGGTCAGCGCGCCGAGCTGGTCGATCAGCGCCGCCGCAATCCCCGCGGCGTCCGGATGGCGTTCGAGCCCGGCGATCGGGTCGATGTAGATGCGGATGGTAAAGAGGATGTCGCCGCTCCGTGGGAGTTTTCGCAGCGTCTGTCGTTCGGCGCGGAAGAACAATTGCTCGGCCCGCGCGCCCGGGCCGAAGCGGCGCGCATCGGCCGCGACCGGATCGGGATGGGCGCGGCGGTCGTCGCCATAGATCGACCAGTTCCAGCGGATCACCGGCGCGGCCGGCC
>NZ_JAUSLW010000124.1 GCF_030645195.1 Phenylobacterium sp.
TGGCGCGCCCTGCAGGACTCGAACCTGCAACCGCCTGCTTAGAAGGCAGGTGCTCTATCCAGTTGAGCTAAGGGCGCTAAGCGGACCTAGTGGGTCCAGGGCTGCTTGCGATTGAAGGCGAAGTTGTCGGCGTAGGCCTTGATGATGCGCTTGGCCGGCTTGGGATCAAACAGCTGGAAGGCGAGGCCGTGGGCCCGGGCGTAGGCCACGGCGTCCTCGGCGGTGTCGAAGGACAGGCGGATCTGGCCGTCGGTGTCCTTGGTCTGGGTCCAGCCCATCAGCGGGTCGGCCGCCCGGGCGGCCTCGGGCGCGAACTCCAGCAGCCAGTCCTTGGTCTTGGCCTTGCCGGACTGCATGGCGTTCTTGGCCGGACGGTAGATGCGCGCGAGCATGTGGATTCCTGGCGATGACTGCGTTTGGCCGGTGCTGGTCGGGGCGAGAGGATTCGAACCTCCGACCCTCTGGTCCCAAACCAGATGCGCTACCAGGCTGCGCTACACCCCGAAAAGCACCGGCGGCCGTGGGATATAAGGCTTTGGCCTTTCCCGCAAACGATAGGAGGCCGCAGGCGCCGATGGCTCGACCTTTGCACCCCTCCCCTGCTAGGTCTTGGACCAGGGATGGAAACAATGTTGGGCGCAAGGCCGAAATCGAAGCGTTCGCGGCGCAGGGAGATGCGCCGGCGGGCCCAGTTCTGGGATCGGCACGCCGAGCGGGTGCGTCTGCTGCTGATCGGTGGCGGCGCGGTCGCCCTGGCCAGCCTGGTGGCGAAGGTCGCCCTGGGCTAACTCGGCGCCCGCCGGTGCATCAGCTTGAACACCCCAGAGGCGCGGACCACGTCGTGGCCGCCCACATAGGCCCGGCCCTCCACGAAGGCCACGTCCCGGGTCGCGCGGGTCACGCGCGCATCCCCCATCACCCACTCCCCCACGCGAGCCATGTGCAGGAAGTCCACCGACAGGTGGATGGTCACCGAGCGGGTCTGGGTCTCGCGCCACACCGCGGCCGCCAGCAGGCCGTCCAGGAAGGCGGTCAGCATGCCCCCATGCACCAGGCCCAGGCCGTTGGCGTGGCGCTGCTCGGCGAAGAAGGCCTGCTCGGTCAGGTCTCCCTGCTGGGCGCGGTGATAATAGGGGCCGTTGATGGTGGAGAAGTCGCCCCGCCCCTGGGAGCGGATGAAACCCTCCGGCGGAACGATCTCGGCGGCGGGATCGGGTTTCATTTCGCGGCGGCCTTCAGGGGTTTGAGGACGATCTCGTAGAGGTGGGGCCAGTTCTTGCCGGTGACGAACAGGCGGTCGCCCTGGCGGTCATAGGCGATGCCGTTGGGGACGGCGTCGGGGTCGCGGCGGGACAGGGTCTCGGGCAGGCCGGTGAGGTCGATCCAGCCCTTCACGGCGCCCGTCGCCGGATCGATGCGGGCGATGCGGTTGGTCATCCAGATGTTGGCCAGGATTTCGCCCTTCACCCACTCCAGTTCGTTGAGATTGACGACGGGCCGGCCTGCGGCGGTCACCCTCACCCGCCGCGTCTCCCTCAGGGTCCTGGGGTCGAGGAAGCGGAGGAAGGGCGTGCCGTCGCTCATGATCAGGCTCTTGCCGTCCTGGGTCAGGGACCACCCCTCCCCCGGATACCTGAAGCTCCCCTTGCGAGCGAAGGTCTTCAGGTCCCAGCGATAGCCGATCTCGTCCCGCCAGGTCAGGCTGAGGATCTCGGAGCCCCAGTTGACGATGCCCTCGCCGAACTTGTCCGGATCGGTGGCCACCGATTGCAGCACCGCGCCATCCCGCAACCGGACCTTGCGGATCGAGGAGCGGCCCTCGATGCCCGTGCTCTCGAACATCACGCCGTCGAGGTAGAAGAGGCCCTCGGTGAAAGCGCCGGTGTCGTGCGGATAGGTCGCGCGCACCTCATAGCCCTGGACCGGGAGAACCGCGGCGGCGGGACTTCCCACCATGACGGCGGCGAAGGCCGCCAGCGCGAACCACACCGATTTGAGGGACAGGAACGACAAGCCGGGCTCCCTGGCTAGGACAGACCTATCCTTTGCGGGAGCGTCGTGGCGGAGGCAAGGCGCAGCCGGCCTCAGGCCATGCCGATCGACTCCAGTTCGGCCACCACCAGGCCCTTAGGCCCCTCGGCGAAGCGGACCATGACGTCGTCCCCGGGCTGCAGGTCCTCGATGCCGGACCGGCGCAGGGTCTCGATGTGGACGAAAATGTCGCCGGGCTCGCCGTCGCGGACCACGAAGCCGTAGCCCTTGGCCCGGTTGAACCACTTGACCTTGGCCCGCTCCAGGGGCCCGCGCGCCTGGGGCGTGGGCCGGGGACCGCGGGCCTGGAAGCCGCCGTTGGGGCGGTCGAAACCGCTATGGCGGTCGAATCCGTCGCGGTCGCGCCGGAAGCCGTCGTCGCGGCTGCGCCGCTCGGCCGGCGGCGGGGCGGAACTCTCGTCCAGGTCCACCACCTCCGACACCTGCCAGCCCTTGGGCCGCCGGATCACGTCGCAGACGATGATCGCCCCCTCCAGGGCGTTCTCGCGCCCGGAGTTACGCAACGACGTCACATGCAGGAGCACATCCTTCAGGTCGGTCTGGCCAGGATCGTCGGGAACA
>NZ_JAUSLW010000137.1 GCF_030645195.1 Phenylobacterium sp.
TTGGCCTTCAGATAGGTGACCAGCTTGCCGTCCGGCGACAGGGTCACGCCCCGCGCCCGAGGCCCCGTCAGGTCCGGCGCCGCATAGACCCGCTCAGGCGTCAGTTTCTCCGCGCGCGCCGCACCGACCATTAAACCCGCCATCAAGACACCCGCCAGGGATTTCATCGCCCGCTCAATGAGGCCGGCGATGAAAGGCATGGTCGGGGCCGTTGGCAAGGTCAGGTTTTGCCGCGCTACTACGGCAGCTGAGTCCGCGCCACGAGCTCCTTCACACTGGGAATTACGGCGGGAAATTCGCTACTTGGGTGAATGCCTCCAAGCACCTAAAGTATGCCTCATCAATTGGCGAGATCGAGTTGAAGCATGGATGTTCGCTACCAGTTCTTCATAAGCTCCACCTTTGAAGACCTCAGAGAAGAACGTCAGCAAGTAATTCAAGCGGTGTTGGAGCTGGGCCACATTCCGGTCGGAATGGAAATATTCCCCTCTGCGGAGGAGGCTCCTTGGGATGTAATTCGTCAAACTATAAAAGATAGTGACTATTATATAGTTCTGAGCGCCGGCAGATACGGAAATGTTTTTCCCGACGGCGTTAGTTTTACAGAGCGCGAGTTCGATCTGGCATCTGAATTAAAGATACCAATAACAGGGTTTATTCACGCAACCCCGCTCGATCTACCTAAGGCCAAAAGAGAAGACGAGCCTCAGCAGCGTCGCCGGCTAAGTTCTTTTCACGATAAGATCAGGCATAGGTACGTTCGAACTTGGTCCACCACGGAGGATCTCGGCCTTCAAGCCTCGAAGGCAATAATTCACGCCACTCGAAACCATCCCCGCACGGGCTGGGTACGGGCCGACCAAGCGAGATCGACGGCCGACTTGGCGAGAATCGAAGAACTTCGAGCGGAGATCGACGAGTTAAATAAAAAACTCGAGGACGCCAATTCCGAGCAACAGCAACTTCAGGACCTGATTCGGTCAACCGTCCTAGCCGAGGAAGACATCTCACCCGACCTGCTCGCTCAAGGGTCGGATGAGATAACATTTCCTATAAGCTATACATTAGATGGAAAGAAGTATCGCGAAGATATCCGATTCACTTGGGATGAGTGCATTGCCGCTATTGGCCCCGACCTTTATGGTCGCATGCATTGGCGTGATTTTCAGGGACGGTATGCCTTTGAAAGCTCACTGAACCCTCTACTTCGTCGCCACTTTTCCGGCCCCCAAGAAGCGAAAACTCTCCGGTACGATCGAGGAGATATTGAACGCCTGATGTTCCAGTTTAAGCAGCTCGGAATTATTATGATCGGGACGGCCGACAACGGATCGACCGGTTGGACTTTGACTCCCGGCGGAGAGGCACACGTGACCAAGCTCCTGGTTCGCTTGAAAGAACCAGGGAAGGGTCGGAAAGCGCGGAGCAAGACTACATCCGAGTAGTCGCAGAGCCCGGCCTAACTTTTCGCCACCATCGGCCGGGCCGGATTGCCCACCACGGTCACCCCGTCCGGCACTTCCTTCAGCACCACCGCCCCGGCCCCGACGGTCGCCCGCGCGCCGATCCGCAGCCAGCCCTTGATGGTGGCGCCGATGCCGATGAAGGCGCCCTCCCCCACCTGCACCCCGCCGGCCAGGTGGGCGCCGGGCGCGATATTGACCCCGTCGGCCAGGACGTTGTCGTGGTCCACCGTGCAGGCGGTGTTGAGGCTGCAATAGCGCCCGACGGTGGCGTCCATCTGCACGATGACGCCCGCCGAGATCACCGTGCCCACGCCGATCTTCGCCGAGGCCGAGACGGTGGCGGCCGGGTGGATGACCGTGGCCACCGTCCCGCCGCGGGCCAGGACCGCCTCGCTTAGGGATTTGCGGCGGCCGTCGCCGATGGCCACGAAGATGTCGTACGCCGACAGGAAGGCCGGATCGCTCAGCAGGTCCTCTCCGCCCAGCACCGGCAGGTGGGTCTTCAGCCGCTGCGCCTCATCGCCCACCTGCACCAGACCGGCGATCGGACGATCGGCGGCGGCGCAGGCGTCGATGATGATGCGGGGCAGGGTCTCGGCTCGCGCTGCCACCAAGGCGATCGGCTTCACGGCTGAAGACTTGTCCTTACCTACTCAGACCAGTTCGGACGGCTTGAGGTTGAGCTCCTTGAGCAGGGGCTCGGCATAGTCGACCCGGCCGGTCATGGTCTTGGGATCGCCGCTGGCCAGCTGGTAGACCGCCTCGGCGATGTACTCGATGGGCTGGACGCGGTCCTTGGTGGCCTCGTTGATCAGGCCGTGCACCGCCACGCCAGGGGTGTCCACCAGGCCCGGCGACACCACGTTGACCGCGATGTTGTCGGCATAGACCTCGGAGGCGAGACCCGTCGTGAACCGCTCAAGGGCCGCCTTGCACAGGCCATAGACCGTGCCGCCGCGGCCGCCGCGATAGGGCTTGGCCGGATGGATGCCGGCCGGCGAGGAGATGTTGACGATGTGGCCGGTCTTGCGCTCGATCATCGAGGGCAGGACCAGCTGCGACAGGTGGAAGGGCGCATAGACCTGCACCTCCATCATCAGCTTGAAGCGCTTCTCGGTGAACTCCACCACCGGCGTGAAATAGGTGATGGCGGCGTTGTTGATCAGGATGTCGATGGGGCCGTACGCAGCCACCGTCTCCTCCACCAGGCGCTCGCGCTCGATGGACTGGGCCAGGTCGGCCTTGATGAAGGTGGCTTCGCCGCCAGCCTTCCTGATGCGTTCCACGGTCTCCATCAGGGTGCCCGGCAGGCGGCTCTCGCCGTCCTGAGCGGTGCGGGCCGAGACCACGACCTTGGCGCCCTCCATGGCCAGGCGGGCGGCGATGGCCTCGCCGATGCCGCGGCTGGCGCCGGTGACCAGGGCGACCTTGCCCTTCAGATTTCCATTGGGGTTGATGCTCGCCGACATGAAATAACGCCCTCCCTGGGCTTTTTATGGTTCAAACAATTCCCAAGCCTCGCGCCGTTGGGCGATGCGCGCAAGCGCCGGAATGGCGGTCGGGCTCGCCTCCTGGGAGGAACCTCTCGCCAGCCGACGCGTGCATGTTAATCATCAGGCGACTTCAGCGAGGCTCAAGCCCATGTGGCGGACCATCTTCAACCTGATCCTGGTCGTGCTGCTGGGGTCCGCGGCGGCCTTCGTGGCCGCGCCCTGGTTCGCCTTCCGCGCCCTGAAGGCCGACGCGCGCGACGGCGACGTCCAGGGCCTGGCCGAACTGGTGGACTACACCGCCGTCCGCGCCACCCTGAAGACCCAGCTGGGCCCGACGCCCAACGCGCCGACCGCTCCGGCCCCCACCATCTGGACCGACCCCATCGGCGCGATGAAGCGGGCCCTGGAGCCCCTCACCCCGCCGCCGCCCGCCGTCGAGCGCTATGTCAGCGTCGAGGGCCTGCATGCCCTCACCCGCGGCTACGAGCCCGGCAAGGCGCCCCCCGAGCCGCCGGCGCCGGCCGCCCTGCCCGACCAGCTGATGGCCGCGGTCCAGGAGCCCTGGCCCTCCCTGCGCTACTGGGGTCCCAACCGCTCCCGCTTCGTGGTCCGCACGCCCGACAAGCCCGAGCGTGAGACGGTCTTCACCTTCCAGCGCCGCGGCTGGTTTGCGTGGAAGCTGGTGCAGATCCGCCTGCCCGCCGACGACGAGACCCAACCTTAGTTCTTGTTTCGTTCTCATTCTCTGCTAGGCTTCCCGCCAGCTTGAGGGAGAATTCCATGACCATCGGATACGTCACCATCGGCGCGCTGGATGTAGCGGCCGCCCTGCCGTTCTACGATGCGGTGCTCGGCGCCATCGGCTACCACCGCGCCTTCCTGGACGGCGGCTGGGCCGGCTACGGCCCCAAGGACGGCGACGCCAACGTCTTCATCTGCCCGCCCTTCGACGGCGAGCCGGCCCGGCCGGGCAACGGGATCATGCTGGCCTTCCTGGCGCCCTCCAAGGACGCCGTGCAGGCGGCCTATGACGCGGCCCTGGCCCAGGGCGGGGCCGACGAGGGCGCGCCCGGACCCCGGCCCGCCGACTCTACCAGCTTCTACGGCGCCTATGTCCGCGACCTGACCGGCAACAAGCTCTGCATCTTCACCAAGCCGAGCTAGGGGCGTCCGGCCAGCTTGACCACGGCGGCGCATGGCCCGATCGTGGCGGCTTCGAATGCAACCTGGAGCCCCGACCATGCGCGCCGTCGCCGCCCTCGCCTGCGCCCTGATGGCGACCCTGCCGCTCTCCGCCCAGGCGGGGATCTGCAAGAGCTGGAGCGCGCCGGTCCTGGCCGCCCAGATCGCCGCCAAGCCCATCGACGAGGCCAGCGGCCTGGAGGCGTCGCGGGCCTATCCCGGCCGACTCTACCACAACAACGATTCCGGCGATGACCTGCGGTTCTTCATCACCGACATGGCCGGCGGAAACCTGCGGGTGGTCAACCTCAGGGGGCCCAAGCCCGCCGACATCGAGGAGATGTCCCTGGGGCCCTGCGGCGGCAAGACCTGCCTCTATCTCGGCGACACCGGCGACAACGCCGGAGCCCGCTCGGAGGTGGCCTTCACGATCCTGCGGGAGAAGAAAACCTACGCCGAGACCGAGACGCCGCTGCGCGTGGTCCGCGCCCGCTACCCCGACGGACCGCACAATGTCGAGGCCTTCTCAGTCCATCCCAATGGCGACCTCTTCGTCGTCACCAAGCCGGTGGACAAGCAGATGACCAAGCCGGGCCGGGCCCTAGTCTACAAGCTGTCGGCCAATCAGCTTCGCCAGACCGACGGCGCGCAGGTCTTCACCAAGGTGGGCGAGTTGGACCTGCCCAAGCTGCTACCCGACCTGCCCTTCGTCGGCTGGATCGCCACCGGCCTGGACATCAGCCGCGACGGCAAGCGCGCCGTGCTGCTGACCTATATGACGGTGGTGGAGCTGGGCTTCGATCTGGCCGCCGGCGTGCCCGAGACGCTGGTCCCGGGCCAGAACGTCTCGATCTTCCGCGCCCCGCCGCTCGCCCAGCAGGAGGCCATCGCCCTGCTGCCCGACGACAGCGGATTCCTCTACAACAGCGAGGCCGCCCGGAAGGCGGCGACCTTCCCGCTGAACAGGGTGACCTGTACGGCGCGGTAAGAAGAAGGTCGTCCACGAACCTCACGAAGGACACGAACAACATCTCCCGACTGATGGTCCGCGTCCGGACTGGAGGCCAACGTCGCTATTCGACGGTGGGCTCAACGGGTGAGCCCACCACCCATAGCTGACGCTCGGGGAGTCCGCTTGTGGATCCGGCTTCGCCCCGGCACACTCACCCAATTCGGGTAAGGGTTTGACGGGTGGCGCAACCGGCTAGAGTGAGAGTCATCCTGCTGTCGCCGAGCGCGCGGGTCCTCATGATCAAGTATCTGAACACCGGGCCTAGCGGGGTGCCAAGACCATGCTGGACCCTAGCCGGCGGCGGTCTCGACCACGGCGAGACTATTGAACAAGCTGCGCTCAGAGAAGTCGCCGAAGAGACAGGAATGACGGACGTGCGGCTTGGCCCAATCGTCTGGTACGGCGAAGACAGACATAGGAGCGGTGATTGGAAAATCCTGTTCAAGGAGCACTTCATCCTTGCCTTCGCGCCAGCGGAAACAATCCAGACAGGAGGCTGGACCGAGCACGAGCGAGGGCAAATCCTTGAGACACGCTGGTGGCAAGTCGAGGATATTCGCTCCTCCGAAGAGGCCATCTACCCCTTCCAACTAGCTGACCTGCTTGAGCCTCTCACGCGTGGCGAATACCCCAGCGAGATTGTCACCTTGCCTCCGATCTGATCGAGGCGGACGCTAAACATTCGATTGCGCCCTTTGCTGACGTCGACGGGGTCTGGTTTCGGGGCGGTGTCAGGAACGTCGGCCTGTGGTTTCCGAGCTTGGGCCGGCTTGCGACCCGTTGCGGACAGTCACGGAGCCGAAGAGGGAGGGACCGGAGGCATGTCATCAAACACTGCGCAGCCGTCGGGGTACGCAATCCACGGCATCCCTTGCGCGCAGCGTACTGCAATGGTGGGGACCGGCAGCGTCGGATCGGCGAAGCAGCCTCCAGCAAATCCTGTCTGGCCGGGCCTCCACGCTCCGAAAGACCGCCAATAGATGGTCGAACCGCACCTTGAGCAAAACCAGCGTTTGCCGAAGCCGTCGAGCACCGCCAGCGGACCTTCCACCCGACTAACCTGTTCATCGTGGAAGTAGACCGACCATCCGAACGGCGCCCCCGTACGCCGTTTGCAATTGTCGCAGCTACAGAGCCCGCTGCTGACCGGCTCGCCCTCAACCTCGACTTCGCACGCCTGACACGCACATCGCGCTGTTCGAACCGTCATGGCATTCCCCCTGATTCCGGGAGCCGCCAACATCACGAGGGCGGCAGCGGAAGCCTGATCGTAGCGTCATCCTGCGTCCCCTTCCCACCCCGTTGCGGACATTCCCAGGGTCAGCTTGTCGGTCGTCGCCGCCATGTCAGCGGCCTCGCTGGCCTTCCGTTGGGGGCACACGCCTCGGAGCGCCTTGCGGCGAAGCTGAAGCCGTGACTTTAGGGGCCATGCCCCTCTATCCCGCCACCGCCGCCGACCTGCCCGCCATCGTCGATCTCGTGAACTCCGCCTATCGGGGCGAGACCTCGCGCCAGGGCTGGACCACCGAGGCCGACTATCTGGAGGGCCAGCGCACCGACCTCGCGACCCTCACAAGCGACCTCGCCGAGACCCCAGGCGCCGCCCTTTTCGTCTGGCGCGACGATCCTGACACGCCGCTGCTGGGAACCGTCTGGCTGGAGCCCGCTGAA
>NZ_JAUSLW010000146.1 GCF_030645195.1 Phenylobacterium sp.
CCGGCATAGACCTCGCGAGTCCGCTGGGCGCTGCGCTCGGTGAGGTTCATCAGCTCCACCCGCAGGCTGAGGTCGGGCCTGGGCTTGTACTCTCCGAACAGGGTCACATAGGTGTCGAGCTTGCGGGTCTCCACCTCCGACAGGCGATAGGCGCGGTCGCGCCAGCCATAGGCGTCGTTGGCGTTGGAGCCGCCCTTGTTGACGTCGATCCCCCAGTTGGACTTCAGCCGCGGCAGGTCCTGGCTGAAGTGCAGGTCCCACTCCACATGGCGCAGGCCGGAGATCTCGCGGGGCTTCAGGGTCAGGGGGTCGGTGACCTCCGAGCGCCGCCAGACCGCCTGGGCCTTGAGCTGGGCGGCGGGGACGCCGAACCGCTCCAGGGGCACGCTGAGGCTGGCCTGGAGCTCGTCCTTGGTCCCCTCGCCGATATTGCCAGGCGCGTCGGCGACGCTGCCCCCGGCCCCGAAGATCGGCGCCCGGTCGATGACGTCGGTGAGCGCGTAGTGGCGCAGGGTCAGGACGGCGGCCCCGCTCTTCCAGAACCGCTGCTCCACCGCCGCCTCGGTCACCCAGGCCTGTTGAGGCGAGAGGTCGGGATTGCCGGCGATCACCGTGCCGGTGTTGGCCACGGACGACGGGGCCACGAAGTCGTCGAAGTTGAGCTGGCCGACCTCACGCTCGAAGCGGAACCGCAGCTGGGTCGTGGGGCTGGCCGACCAGGTCACCGCCATGCGCGGTTTGGTGAAGGACAGCGACTTCTCCAGGATCACGTCGCCCTCCGAGGTGATGGTCGAGCCCTCCTGGCGCAGGCCCGCCTCCACCGAGAGCTGGACGGTGGGCCGCCAGGTGGCGGTGGCGAAGACCTCGCCGCGCTTCTCCGTCACCAGGACGCTGGCGGCGGGCAACCTGACCTTCACCCCGTTCTGGAAAAGCGTCGTGGTGTTGTCGAGCTTGTTGTAAGCCCCCTCCCCGCCGACCTCCCAGGCAAGGGTCGCGCTCTGCGAGAACCGCAGGTGGGCGCGGCCGACGCTCTCGGTGGTCTTGCGGTCGCCCTCGAACTTGCGCACCAGGTTGGCGCCCTCGAAGCGGGACTTGGTGTCGTTGTTGTTCCACTGCTGGAAGGCCACGGCCTCCAGGGCGACGCGGGGGGTCAGGGCGCGCGTATAGCGACCGCCCACCTCGGCCTGCAGCCGGTCCTGAGTGTCGTACTGGTACTCGCGGCCGCCTGGGAAACGCAGGCGATCGGTGATCTCGGCCGAATAGGGATTGAGCATATAGGCGGCGTTCAGGCGCAGCTTTCCGCCGGCCAGCGGGGTCTCGAAGGCGCCCGTGTTCCAGATTCGCAGGCCCTTCCCGTCAGCGTCGACGTCGGAGAGGATCAGGATCCCGCCATTCGGCGCGTAACGGATGCGGCGGCCGTCGCCCAGCTGGTCGTCCGGGCCGAAGCCGAGCACGAAGGAGGCCTCCGCGGCCCGCCCGCCCGCCCAGCGCCATTGTCCCTCGGTCCGCGCGCTGGTGAGGGTCCGGCCGTCATAGAGGAAATAGGCGCCCAGGGTCGTCGCGCCTCGGAAGCCCGCGGCGGACTTGCGAACCACATTGGCCATCACCGTGCGGCCCTGCATGTCGATGCCCGGCGCGCCGCCGCGGATCAGGTCGACGTGGGCCACGGCCGAGGCCGGAATGCGTTTTAGGATCTCATCGAGGGCGTCGTTCTTGGCCACCGCCGGCTCGCCGTCGATCAGGACGTTGCCGCCCGATCCCGCCAGGCCGCGAACCACCGTCCCCTTGTCGAAGGAAAAGCCCGGCACCCGGATGACCATGTCATAGGCCGTCGACGGCGAGGCCTCGGCGAAGAAGCTGGCGGGGTAGGCGAGGACACCCGTCTCGGCGCGAGCCTCCGTCGGTGGCGCAGGAGGCGCCGGGCCCGGCTCGCCCGCGGCCAGCACGGCCACCGCCGCGGCGATCATCAGCATACTCATCGCGCCGCCCCTCCCCAGGAACCGGACGGTTCTGGCTTACTTCGTAAGCCCTCGCCACCCGCCTTGAAGTCGATGGCGCGATTCGCCCGAACCTGCGGCTTTGACGTAACGCGCTCGGCGAGTCAGACGCGCCCGGTGACCGGAATGAGCGCCCCGGTCACGGCGCTGGCGGCGGCCGAGATCAGGAACAGGATCACCGCCGCCAACTCGTCGGGCGTCACCCAGCTGGCGAAGTCGGCCTTGGGCATGTCGGCCCGGTTGGTGGGCGTGTCGATGATCGAGGGCAGGACGGCGTTGACCGTCACCTGGCCCTTCAGTTCTTCGGCCAGGCTCTCGGTCAGGCGATGAACCCCGGCCTTGGAGGCGGCATAGGCGCCCATGCCCGCCCCGGCTTTCACCGCGCCATTGGCCCCGATATTGACGATGCGTCCGGCGGTGCTGGCCTTCAGGTGCGGGATGGCCGCGCGGGCCGTGTTGGCGGCGGTCTTGACGTTCATGGCGTAGAGTCTGTCCCAGACCGCGGGATCGCCGTCGGCCAGGGTCTGCCAGGCGAAGCCGCCGGCGACATTGATCAGGGCGTCCAGGCCGCCGAACCTGGCGGCGGCCGCGTCGATCGCGGTCCTGGCCGCCGCGGGATCGGTGAGGTCGACGCCGGAGAGTTCCAGGGCGTCCCGCCCGCAGGCTTCCACCAGACCCTCGGGCGCGCGCGGGGCATGGTCGATGAGGACGACCTTCGCCCCCTGCCGGGCCGCGGCCTTGGCCACCGCCGAGCCCAGAATTCCATGCGCGCCAGTGACGGCGACGATACGTGGCGTGCTCAAGTCAGTCCCCAATTCCACTTGGCTTCCTTCTCCCGCAGAGGACGAAGGAAGCCAAGCGAAGAGAGAGAGGGTCTAAAGGCGTTCGACGATGGTCACATTGGCCATGCCGCCGCCTTCGCACATGGTCTGCAGGCCGTACTTGCCGCCGGTCGATTCCAGGGCGTTCAGCAGGGTGGCCATCAGCTTGGTGCCGGAGGCGCCGAGCGGGTGGCCGAGCGCGATGGCGCCGCCGTTGACGTTGATCTTGTCGCGGGGAACACCCAGGGCCTTCATGTAGGCGACGGGCACGGAGGCGAAGGCCTCGTTGACCTCGAACAGGTCGATATCGTCGACCTTCATGCCGGCGCGCTTCAGGGCGCGTTCGGTGGCCGGCAACGGGGCTTCCAGCATGATCACCGGGTCATGACCCAGCAGGCTCATGTGATGGATGCGGGCCAGCGGCTTCACGCCCAGTTCCTTCAGGCCCTTTTCCGAGACGATCATCACGCCCGAGGCGCCGTCGCAGATCTGGCTGGAGGATGCCGCGGTGAGGCAGCCGTCCTCACGCAGCAGCTTCACGCCCTTGATGCCCTCGAGGCTGGCTTCGAAACGGATCCCCTCGTCAACGGTGTGAAGGGTCTTGTTGCCCTCGGCGTCGGTCACCTCGATGGCGATGATCTCGTTCTTGAAGGCGCCGGCCTGGGTGGCGGCGATGGCGCGCTGGTGAGACTGGAAGCTGAACTCGTCCAGCTGGTCCCGGTTCAGGCCGTACTTCGTCGCGACCATTTCGGCGCCGACGAACTGCGAGAACTGGATGTTGGGATACTGAGCCTGGATGCCCGGGCTCATATAGGTGCCAAAGCCATTCTGGGCCGGCAGGGCGGCCGAGAGACCCATGGGCACGCGGGTCATGCTCTCGACGCCGGCGGCGATAACGATGTCCATGGTGCCGCTCATCACGGCCTGGGCCGCGAACTGCAGGGCCTGCTGCGAGGAGCCGCACTGGCGGTCGACGCTGGTGCCGGGGACGCTCTCGGGGAGACGCGAGGCCAGGACGGCGTTGCGCCCGACATTGATCCCCTGCTCGCCCACCTGGCCGACGCAGCCCATGATCACGTCCTCCACCAGGGCCGGATCGGCCTTGGCGCGGTCGATGAGGTCATTGAGGACATTGGCGGCCAGATCAACCGGATGCCAGTCCTTCAGTTTGCCACCCTTGCGGCCACCGGCCGTGCGTGAGGCTGCGACGATATAGGCTTCGCCCATTGTTCCGCTCCCTTTGGAATTGCGCGTCTCGCGCGTCGGCAAGCACTCTAGGCGGGCGCCGTCACGGAAGCCAACGGGGACCCGCCGGGGTTAGATTACAGCGGCTCCGAATTGGGCCACAAGCACGGCCACGAGCCTGTGGAGTCGCCCGATGATCTTGAAGCGCCGCGTCGATTTCCTGGCCCACCTGCTGAAGGCGTCCCTGCGCCAGCATCACCGCGAACTGATCCCCGTCTTCCAGCCCCTGATCCCGGCGGACGGCGTGATCGTCGACGTCGGCGCCCATGCCGGCCAGTTCTCCAAGCTGTTCGCCAAGATGGCGCCCCGGGGCCGGGTCTACGCCTTCGAACCCTCGGCCTATGCTCGCTCCATCCTCACCCGCGCCCTGGCCTTCAACCGGCTGTCCCATGTGAAGGTGATCCCCATGGGCCTGTCCGACGCGCCGGCGGACCTGATCCTGCGCACGCCCATCAAGAGCCGGGGCGGCCTCGGCTTCGGCATCGCCCACTTCGGCGAAGACGGCCAGGACGCCCGTGACACCATGGACCAGGTGGTGCCGCTCACCACCCTGGACGCCTTCGCCCAGGCCGAGGGCCTGACACGCCTGGACTTCCTCAAGGCCGACGTCGAGGGCTGGGAGGTCAATGTCCTGAAGGGCGGCCTGAAGACCCTGGCCAAGCACAGGCCCGCCCTCTTCCTGGAGATCTCCGACGCCTCGCTGGCCCGCGCCGGCGCCCGCCCCACCGACATCTGGGACCTACTGCGCCCCCTGGGCTACCACGCGCTCAAGGCGCCAGACTTCGTCGCGGTCGACGGATATGCCGGGGTCGAGGACTACCTGTTCGTGGCGGACTGATAAAACCCGCCGGGGTGAGCGGTGTTTATACAGGCAGCAACGCCCCCAGCCGCTCGCCGTCCAGCTTGAAGCTGGTGGGCAGGATCCGCGGGTTGGGCTTTTGCAGCTTCAGCGCCTTGGCGCCGCGCGCCACCGCCAGCTTGCCGAGCGCGCCGGGGGTGAAGCCCTGCTGGATGCGCGGGCGACGCGCGCCCAGCCGCCGGCGCAGGACGCCGTTGGCGTAGATGACATTGGCCCGCATCAGGGCCTCGGGCGTCATGAATTCGATGGACAGCGAGACGTTCAGCATCGGGCCGTTCTCGATCCGGTGCGGGGCGTTCTGGGCCCAGGTGACCATCTTGCCGGGCGTCAGATCATGGACCTCCGCGCCCTTGTCCCATTCGGGATTGAAGGCGAACTGCTCGGCGGTCTCCCGCAGGACGATCTTCTCCAGGGCCTCGTCGCCCACATAGGGATCGGCCACCGGATAGACCCAGACTCGCTTCTGGCCCCGCAACTGCCACAGGGACACCAGGGGCACATCCAGATGGTAGAAGACCTGGGCGTTGGCCGAGGAGATCAGCATGCCAAGGTCGTGCTTGAAGGTCCGCAGACCCGGGACGTGGGCGCGTTTCTCAGCGAAGATTTCGTCCCCCAGCCTGGCGTATTCCGGCAGGTGCAGGTTGGTCTGCCGCAGGTTCAGCCAGATGCGCCCCGACTGGGCGGCCTCCAGCAGCCGCGAGCCCGACAGGTTCCCGGCCGTGCCGCGCCGCCAGGTGGTCCAGGCCACGGGATCCTCGCCCATGGTGAAGACCCCCATCTGGTCGCGCGGATAGCGGTCCAGCAGTTCCTCGAGACCTTCGTCCTTGAACATCGGCCGCTCGTGCAGGCCGTGCTCGAAGGTCAGGTTCGCCTTGGTGAAGGCGCAGCCCTTCTCGGGCGTCCAGTCGGTGATGATGCTCATGTCGGAGCCCTCAGGCCGTAGAAGTGAATCTTGAAGGGACCCCACCACAGGGTCTTGCCCAGGCCGCGGGCCGCGCGGTCCAGGGTGAAGGCGAATCGCGGACTGCGGACCAGCCACTGCACGGCCGCCAGCAGGCCGTAGACGCCGGCCTGGGCCACGCCGATCACCATCCAGCGCGCCACGCCCAGGCGGTCGGGCGGGCTGCTGATGGCGCAGTGGGCCGAGGGCCCCTGTCCGTAGGCGAAGGCGCGCGCGATCGTGTAGTCCAGGGTCAGGCGGCTGGGCACCGGGTCTTCCCAGACCCAGGCGTCGGGCGCCCAGGCGAACCGTGCGCCCTTGGCCTTCATGCCGCCAAACAGCAGATCGTCCTCGCCGCCGATATGGTTGCGGATGGCCGAGAACGGGGCCTTGGGATCGGGCAGGCTGGCGCGCTTCAGCAG
The DNA here is from genome assembly GCF_030645195.1 of Phenylobacterium sp. Taxonomy (GTDB): domain Bacteria; phylum Pseudomonadota; class Alphaproteobacteria; order Caulobacterales; family Caulobacteraceae; genus Phenylobacterium. The sequence goes on from NZ_JAUSLW010000146.1 coordinate 6,285, forward strand.
GGAGCAGCCGCAGCCGTAATAGTGGTCGATCGGCCCCTCGGCCGGCCCGTCCCCGATCCGCGAGAAGAACCACTCAAGGTAGGCGCGATGCTTGCCGACGCCGGCGGGCGCGCGGCCGCGCACGGGACCGAAGACCACGTCGGCCTGATATTTCGCCTGGGCGGCCAGCAGGGCGGCCAGCCAGCCGGCCGGCGCCTCCTCGTCGTCGTCCAGGAAGGCGATGACGTCGCCGCGGGCCCGGGCCATGGCGGCGTTGCGGGCGTTGGCGACGCCCGGCTCGGGCTCGTGGACATAGACCACCGGGAACGGGGCCTCGGCGGCCAGGGTCGCGGCGAGCGTCTTGGCCGACGGAACCTGATCGTTGTCCACCACCACCAGTTCCAGGGTCGCGGGGTCGACCCCGGCCTGGGCGAAGGTCGAGCGCGCGGCCGTGGCCAGTCCGTCCAGGCGACGCTGGGTGGGAATGATCAGGCTGACACGCGGCGCGGGCATGGGATCAGGCGACTTCCATTTCGCCCGACGACCGGCGGGCGCGGCTGCCGAGGGCCTGGACCACGCCGCGCGCGCGGCCGGCGAAGGACAGCTCGGTGCTGGCGATGATATCCAGGCGGCGGCGGAGCTTGCCCACCGCGCCCTGGCCATGGGCGCCGGCCAGGCTCCAGGCCTGCTCCGACATCTGGGCCGCGCGGCCGCCGAGATTGGCCGCCGTGGCCACGCCCTCGCCGATGGTGCGAGTGGTCAGCGCATAGGGACGCTTATAGTGCTCGTGGCCGGGACCAAGGTCGTAGGTGGTCAGGCCCATCTCGGTCATCGCGGCGATCGCCCGGCCCAGGAAGACCTGGCCTGGGGACCAGGCGGCCAGCTCCGGATCGGTCGAGGCGATCCACGGATGGTAGACCCCGCCCTGGCGGATGCCGAAGTGGCCGGCCACCAGGCGGTCGCCGGCGTAGAGATTGACCATCAGGCCCTGGAAGCCGCCGTCCTGGCGCTCGAACAGCGCCTGCAGCAGATCCCGCGTCCAGTCGGGGCTGAGGAAGTCGTGGGCGCCGGTGCGGGCCAGCTGCTCGCGCTTCCAGCGCAGCAGCGTGTCGAAGGCGGCCTGATCACGGTCCGCCCCGGTGATCGACAGGGCGCCGACCTCGCGGTCAAGCTTGTGGTCCAGACGGCGATAGTTCTTGAACCGCTTGGGGCTGGCGGCGCGCAGGGCCTCCAGATAGGCCTCGCCGGTGGTCTCCAACTCAATGACGAAGCTCTCGCGCTCGGAAGCCACGAAGCCGGCGAAGGCGCGGTTCGGATCGGTCAGACCGGTGAAGCGGTAGACCGACAGTCCGGCCTGCGCCAAGGCCTCGTCGGCGTCCAGGCCCTGTTCGGAGACCAGGCCATGATAGTCCGACAGCGGCGCGCCGATGGGCCGCGCGAAGCTGCCGGGGCGGCGGTGATAGGCCAGGAAACCGGCGGTCCGGCCCGGCCAGCGCCAGACGGTGACCCGGGCGTCGGACCGCACCGCTCCCACCGCCAGGGCGAAGTCGGGGCCCATCAGCGGATTGGCGAATTCGGGACGGCCGGCGCACAGGGCGCGCCAGGTGGCGACATCGGCCTGCGGCAACTCGCTCGGATGGAAGGTCTCGGCGGTCAGCATGGTCTCAAGCCCTAGCTCATCCCGGTTAGGGAAAGGTGGACCTGCGCGCTGCAAACCACATGCCTTGAGACGTGTGCCGTTTCGCGTCAGGCGCGATCTGAACGGGGCGAGGAAAAGTGGAGGCCGGTTTTCCGCTCGCGTCCCGTTCCAAGCAAACAGCTAGATCCCGCCGGTGATCTAGCTGAATGCGGCCTTGAGGATGGTCTCAAGCCAGGCGGCGTCGACCTCGTCGAAGGCCGCAGGCTCGGTCGCGTCGACGTCGAAGACGGCGATCAGCTCGCCCTGCGCATCGAACACGGGGACCACCACCTCGCTGGCCGAGCGCCCGTCACAGGCGATGTGCCCTGGGAAGGCATGCACGTCCGGAACCAGCTGGGTCTGTCCCGTGGTCGCCGCGGCCCCGCAGACTCCGCGGCCATAGGCGATCCGCAGGCAACCGAGGCTGCCCTGGTAGGGACCCACCACCAGTTCACGGTCCTTGTCGGGATCGACGACGTAGAAGCCGGTCCAGAAATAGTGGTCGAAACTGGCGGCCAGCATGGCGGCGATGGTGGCCATCCGCGCGGTGCGATTGGGCTCACCCTCCAGCACCGCGGCGATCTCCTGCGCCACCGTCGCGTAGCGGGCGGCCTTGTGGTCGGGCAGGGTCAGATCGTTGAAGGCTTCGGCCATGGCGGCCTTATATAGCCAGCTAGCCGACCGCCACCAGCCGCCGCGCGCGCTTGCGGGCGACCACGGCTTCCAGGTTGCGGCCGATGCGGTCGGCCTCGGCGGGATCCATCTCGGTCTGGGACAACAGATTGCGGATGGCGTCGAAGTGGATCTCGATCACCGCCGGGTCGCAGGCGTCGGGCCCGCCCATGGCGTCCACATAGGTGATCATGGATTGGGAGGCCCGCTCCACGGTCTTGTCACGCACCTGGCGGGCGCGGAAGCTGGTGTGCTGCATCACCCGGTAGATCATCTGCAGGGTGGACCGGTCCACCCCGCCCCGAGCCGAGATCAGGCGACGCATGGCCTCCAGCTCGACGCTGATGGTCTCGCGCGCCACCTCGCGCTCCACCTCGTCGGCCACCTCGTCGGGATCGCAGGTGCGGCGCAGCGGGCCGGAATAGTTCAGCTCCACCTTCCGTCGGCGATCGGGGCCGACATAGGCCTCGCTGACGATGAAGGGCCGAGGCCGGCGCAGGACCAGCTGGATGCGCGACAGGATCGCTGCCGGGGTGAAGGGCTTGATCACGAACTCATTGACCCCGGCCAGGCGGGCGATCTGCACGTCGCGCTCGCTGCGCTGGCCGGTCACCATGATCACAGGGACTTCCGGGTCGGGCACCAGGGGGTCCGGGAAGATCGCGGCCCGGCGGATCGAGCGGACCAGTTCCAGCCCGTCCATCACCGGCATCTTGCAGTCGGTGAAGATCATGTGCGGACAACGATGGCGCAGCAGTTCACGCGCGCGCACGCCGTCCGTGGCGGTGAAGACCTCCCCCACCCCGCCGGCGCGCAGCACGTCGGTGATCAGGCGCAGGGTGTTGGAATGGTCGTCCACTACCATGATCTTGAGGCCCGACAGGTCGTCGGGCGTCAGGTTCGAACTTGGCAGCAGTCGTTGAGAGCTCATTTGCCCCGAAATCCCCACACCTTCGGCGAACATGATCGCCGAGCGTTGAGATCGGGTTTATGGCCAAGCCGCCTTCAGAAATTGAGGCGATGGGCCGCCAGCGCCTCGTAGTGGGGCCGGGCCTGGTCGGCGATGCGGCTCAGATCGTCGGTGAGACGCGACTCGCGCGCCGGGCCGGGCGGTTCGAACCCTGTGGAGCGCTCCACCGCGTCGTACCAGGCCGGCGCCCAGACCCCGTCGGTATCCCGAGGCCCCGCGGGCCAGGCCAGCATCTGGGCGCGGAACGGGATTCCCAGAGCCGCGCAGAGGGCCGACAGCCCCCGCTCCGGATCGGCCAGGACGTCGGCGCCCTCCACCACCGGCGGGGCGCGGCCCAGGCGGTCGGCCTCGCGGTCGAACAGCTCGCGCTGCCGCACCACCCCGATGTCGGCCAAGGTCACCTCGGCCCGCTTGGCCGCGTAGGAGGCCAGGACGGCGGCGGGATCGCGGATCAGGAAGGCGCTGACGCAGGCGGCCGTCCAGTCCAGGCCGAAACCGTCCACCATGTGGTGGGTCATGTGCTTCTGATAGAAGACCGCCGCGCCGCCCGGCGCCGGGCCCGACATCGCCGCGGCCACCGCGCTCCAGTCCTGGGCCTGCGAGGCCAGGACCTCGTCCCGCATCGGATGGTCAAGGCCGGTGGCGGCCAGATAGGCGGCGTAGAAGGGTTCATCGACCACGGCGGTGTCGGGTCGGTTTTCGAAGCTGCGCATCATGGCCGTGGAGATGTTGCGCGGCCCCGACCACATGGCGATGCGCACGGGCTCCGTCATGCCGCCTGCGCGTCCTTCAGCTCCTCATAGGCCGCCCGCAGCAACGTCGTCACCGGCCCCGGCAGGGCGGCCGGCAGGACATGGCCGTCGATCTCGCGGACCGGTGTCAGGCCGCCGAAGGTGCCGGTCACGAAGGCCTCGTCGGCGTCATGGACATCGTCCAGGACGAAGTCCCCGAGCGTGATGGGAACGCCCTTGGCGCGGCAGAGCGCGATGACATTGGCCCGGGTCACCCCGTTGAAACAGAAGTCGCCGGTGGAGGTCATCACCCGCCCGGCGCGGACGAAGAAGAAGTTGGTGGCGTTGCAGCTGGAGACGAAGCCCCCGGGGTCCAGCATCAGGGCCTCGTCGCAGCCGGCCTCGATGGCCTGCAGTAGGGCGGTGATCAGGTTGAGCCGCGAGTGGGAGTTCAGTCGCATGTCGAACATCTGCGCCGGAGTGCAGAGGATGCTGGAGGTGAACAGCGACAGGCCGCGGGTGACGATCTCCGGGCTCGGCGCCTTGTATTCCGAGGTGATGACGATGGTGGGCCTGCCCAGCCAGTTGCGCGGGTCCTGGTTGGCGGCGGCCTTCTCGCCCCGGGTGATCATCAGGCGCAGGTGCGCGCCGTCGGTCATGCCGTTGGCGTCCAGCAGCTTCCAGATCTCGGCGGTCAGTTCGTCTCGCGTCAGGCCAATGTCGAGGGCGATGGCCTTCAGCCCAGCGTAGAGCCGGTCCAGGTGAGCCTCGAGGAACAGCAGCACGCCCCTGTGCAGGCGCAGGCCCTCCCAGACCCCGTCCCCCAGCACGAAGCCCGCGTCGAACACTGAGACCTTGGCGTCCTCGCGCTTGACGAGCTCGCCGTTGAGATAGAGGCGCGCCGCCGCGTTGCGCGGATCGACGGCGAAATCCTGACTGCCTGCCATGACGTGCAGTTGTATGGAGGCAGAACGGCTGCGGCTAGACCAGGAGCATCAGATGACCCACGGGATCGGCGGATCGACGGCGGACGAACAGCTGGCCGACCTCAAGCCCTGGCCCAAGGCGCCGGCCATCGGGCCTGAGGAACGCGCCGCCCGCATGGCGCGGGCCCGGGAGCTGATGGACCAGATTGGGGCCGACGCCCTGATCATCGGCGCGGGTCCCTCCCTGCGCTACTTCACCGGCGTCGCCTGGAACGCCACCGAGCGCCTGGTGGCCATGGTCCTGCCGCGCCAGGGCGCGCCGAAGATGATCTGCCCGCGGTTCGAGCTCGGCTCCCTGCAGGCGGCCCTGCTGATCGAGGCGGACCTGCTGCTGTGGGAGGAGCACGAGAGCCCCTACGCCCTGACCGCCAAGGCCCTCGCCGATCTGGGGGCGACATCGCTGGCCATCGACCCCGCCCTGCCCTTCTTCGTCTTCAACGGTCTGAGGCTGGCCGCGCCGGACCTCGCCCTGCTGGACGGCGCCCCGGTGGTGGACGGATGCCGGATGATCAAGTCGCCGGCGGAGCTCGCCCTGATGTCCCAGGCCAAGGCCATGACCCTGGAGGTCCACCGCCGCGCCGCCCGCATCCTGGCGCCCGGGATCACGACAACCGAAGTCGGCCGCTTCATCGACCAGGCACACCGGGCGCTGGGCGCCGACGACGGCGCGTCCTTCTGCGCGGTGCAGTTCGGGGTGGCCAGCGCCTATCCCCATGGCCTGCCGGGCGAGCAGAGTTTAGCGCAGGATGAGCTCGTGCTCATCGACACCGGCTGCAGGGTCCAGGGCTACAACTCCGACATCACCCGCACCTATGTCTTCGGCCAACCCACCCAGGAGCAGGCCCGCGTCTGGGCGGTCGAGAAGCGCGCCCAGGCCGCCGCCTTCGCCGCCGTGAAGCCCGGCGTCCCCTGCGAGGAGATCGACGCCGTCGCCCGCCGCGTCCTGGCCGCAGAGGGCTTCAGCCCCGACTACGACCTGCCCGGCCTGCCCCACCGCACCGGCCACGGGATCGGGCTCTCGATCCACGAGGCGCCCTATCTGGTGCGCGGTGACAAGACCCCGCTGGCGCCGGGCATGTGCTTCTCCAACGAGCCGATGATCGTCATCCCCGAGACCTTCGGCGTCCGGCTGGAGGACCACTTCCACGTCACCCAGGACGGGGCGGCCTGGTTCACCCAGCCGCAGGACAGCCTGGACGCCCCCTTCGGCCGCTAGGCGGCGAAGGGCCGCTCCACGGCGGCGGCGGCGTCGCGCTCACTCTGAAAGCCGAGCCACTCACGAGTTCGCGACGAAGATGGATATCCAACTCGGACTTGCGACCGGGCCCGACCCATGACTTTAGGACTTTGCATGCCGCTCTATCCCGCCGTTCAGGACGATCTCATCGCCGTCGCCGGCCTGGTCAACTCCGCCTATCGCGGCGAGAGCTCGCGCCGGGGCTGGACGACGGAGGCCGATTATCTCGGCGGCCAGCGCACCGACCCCGAGACACTTCGCCGTGACCTGGCAGCCCAGGCCGACGCCGCCCTGCTGGTCTGGCGCGACGACCCCGACGGCCCCCTGCTGGGCGCGGTCTGGCTCGAGCCCGCCGAGCCCGGGGTCTGGTACTTGGGCATGCTGACCGTGCGTCCCGACCTGCAGGACCGTCGCCTGGGTCGCACCCTGCTGCACGCCGCCGAGGCCTTCGCCGAGCGCCGTGGCGCGCGCAGCATCCGCATGACCGTGGTCAGCATCCGCGACACCCTGGTCGCCTGGTACCGGCGGCGCGGCTACGACCCCACGGGCGAGACACGGCCCTTCCCCTATGACGACGAGCGGTTCGGAGAGCCCCTGCGGGACGACCTGGCGTTCATCGTGCTGGAGAAGGCCCTACCGGGCGGTTGAAACTTGTTTCGGCAGCGGATGCGGCTTCACCGGCAGATGGTCCAAGTCGAGAATCTCGTGGGTGAGATCGAGCCCCAGCGCACGCCTCGCCTGGGGGCAGGTGAGCGCGCGGGCTCCCCGGGAAAGCTCTCGGTTGCGTGATCCGACCGGCGCGATAAGTAAGCTGGATCAGAGGGATCCGAGATGGCGAGTGATTCGGCGAAACCTCGCGGCGAAGGCGCCAAGTCAGCCCCGGCGAAGACCGATGCTCGGGAGAAGACCCGCACCAACGACCCGGACCGCACACGGGCCAACATCATCGAGGTCGCTACCCACGAGTTCTCGGAAAAGGGTCTGAGCGGCGCGCGCATCGACGAGATCGCCGAGCGGACTCACACCTCCAAGCGGATGATCTACTACTACTTCGAGAGTAAGGAGGGCCTGTACCGCGCGGTCCTCGAGGACTGCTATCGCCGCATCCGCACTATCGAGAGCAGCCTGGATCTGAAGGCCAAGCCGCCGATGGAGGCGCTGGCCCAACGCGTGCGCTTCACCTTCGACTACCAGATCGCCAATCCGGACTTCATCCGCATGGTCATGGTGGAGAACATCCACCACGGCGAACACATCGCCCAGCTTCCCAACCTGCCGATCACCAATCTGGAGGCCATCGATTCCCTACGCGACATCGTCGCCCGCGGGGTGGCGGAGGGCACGATGCGCCCTGATATCGACCCGATCGACCTGCACATGTCGATCAGCGCCCTGTGTTCCTTCAATGTCGGCAACCGTCACACCTTCTCGACCATCTTCAAGGTCGACATGACCTCCCGGGCCGCCGCCGCCGCACGCCGCGAGTCTGTCACGGACATGATCCTCCGTTTCGTGGCGAAGTGAGCCGGACACCTGCGTCGAGCGCCGTTCCATCACGACCAGGTCCTGACCAAGGTCTTCGGCTTCATCGACGCCACCATCGGCAAGCCCGCGAAATAGCCGCTCAGCCGATCTCGAAGGTCACCGTCGAGCGGCCGAAGTCCAGGGACACCACCGTGAAGGCGGCCAGCAGGTCCATGCCCAGCACCAGGGCCGGCTTGTTGGCCAGGCCCCACAGTCCGAACACCGGCAGGTCGGCGAACACCACCGGGACATTGCCCAGTTGCACGCCCCCCAGCCGCAGGAACGGCAGGTAGAGCATGTCGCCGACGAAGGTCTCCCCGGTGACCGAGACCATGGTCACCTTCTCCAACTTCCCCTCCAGCCGCTTGTCCAGCATGGCCCTCAGGGTGGGATTGCCGATGGAGAGCTGGGCCCCCGAGTCGATCATGGCGCTGATCGGCTTCTGGCCGAGGTCGGCATCGACGATGGTCAGCTGGCCGATCCGCTTGCGGGCCACCACCACCACCCGGTCCGCGGTGGTGGTGTCGCGTCGCGAGGCGGTGATCGAGACCTGCTTGCGCTTCATGTCCAGGATCAGCCTCTGGCCCTTCAGCCAGTCCACCGCCAGCAGGCCGTCGATGTCGGTGCCCACGAAGGGCAGGACCGGGATCTTCACCCGGCGCTGGGCCCGGCTGCCCACCTGCAGGCGGTCCACCAGCACGCTGTTGCGCGACCGGCGGCCCATGATGGTGTTGACCACCACCGTGCCCCCGTCCGGCAAGGTCAGAACCTTGGCCAGCTCGGTGGAGATGCAGGAGCGGTTGGCGCCGGTGTCCACCATGAAGGCGAAGGGGCCTTGGCCGTTGATCGTCACCGGAACGGTGATCCGCGCGAAGGCGTCCTTGCCGCTGGCGACCTGGGTCGGCTCCACCGTGGCCTGATCGTCGTCGATGACCGGCGGCTCCGGCGGCGTCTGGGCGGAGGCAAGGCCGCCCGTCAGCAGCATGGCCCCCGCCCCGCCGATCACCGAGGCGGCGTCGCGTCGGGTCAGGCGGGGCGTCGCCAAGGCTAGAGGCCCTTGCTCGGGTTGATCAGGTACTTCTCACCGGTGGCGCGCCGGTTGTAGGCGGCGATGATCTCCGGGTTCAGGGCCTCGGCCAGCGAGATCTCGTGGGAGTAGTGGCTGGCGAAGGTAGTCTTCAGCTCGTCCAGGACCCGTTGGCGCAGCTTGGCGCCCGCCTCCGGCCCGATCTTCATCAGGAACGGGGTCAGTAGCCAGCCCCCCAGCCCCCAGGACATGCCAAAGGCGCGGCTGAGCTCGGTGGGGGCGGTGTTGAGCCCGCCATAGATGTAGACCTGCTTGTAGGTGGTTGAACCGTAACGGCTATAGGTCTTGGCGGTCATGTTGGCCGCCACCTCCATGCCGTTGAGGATCTGGCCGGCCAGCTTGCCGCCGCCGATGGCGTCGAAGGCCAGGGTCGCGCCGGTGGCCACCAAGGCCTTGACCAACTCCTCCTGGAAATCGGGCCGGCTGGAGTCGACGATGTGCTTGGCGCCGATGTCCTTGAGGATCTTCACCTGCTCGGGGCTGCGGACGATGTTCACCAGCTCCACCCCGTCCTTGAGGCAGACCTTGTTGAGCATCTGGCCGAGATTGGAGGCCGCCGCGGTGTGGACGAGCGCGGTGTGACCCTCCCGGCGCATGGTCTCCACCATGCCCAGCGCCGTCAGCGGATTGACGAAGCAGGAGGCTCCGTCGGCGGCGCTCGCGCCCGGCGGCAGGACCAGGACATCGGCGGCCTTCAACAGGCGGTACTGGGCGTACATGGCGCCGCCCAGCATGGCGACGGTCTTGCCCATCAGGTGCTGCGCATTGGCGCCAGCCTTGACCACCTCGCCCGCGCCCTCGTTGCCCACCGGCATGGATTCATCGGCCCGGGCGGCCATGGCGCGCATGATGGCCGGTGGGATGGGGGCGGTCACCACCGGGCGGTCCGCCGTGCCGGCGACCTTGGCCTGGGCGATGTCGGCGGGACCCAGCAGCAGGCCAAGGTCCGACGGGTTGATCGGCGAGGCCTGGACGCGGACCAGGATCTCGTCGGGGCCGGGATCGGGGATGGAGACGGTCGCCAGGGACAGCTCCAGTTCGCCGCTCGACTTCACCAGGGAGCGCAGCTCCAGGCCTTGAGTTTCGTTCGCCATCCGGCGTCTCCCTAATGCTTGCGTCTCGTTGGCGGCCAAAAGAGCGCGTCACGGCGCGCGCCGCAATGGCCGAGCTGGTTCAAGCGTCTTCGACCATCATCCGGGCGGCCTTCTCGGCGATCATCATGGTGGGCGAGTTCGTGTTGCCCGAAGTGATCGTGGGCATCACCGAGGCGTCGGCGACTCGCAGGCCAGCCACGCCATTCACCCGCAGCCGCGCATCCACCACCGCGGCGGGGTCGCTCGCCAAGCCCATCTTCGCTGTCCCCACCGGATGGAAGATGGTGGTGCCCAACGCGCGGGCGGCGGCCAGCAGGTCGGCGTCGGAGCTGGCTTCCGCCCCCGGCCGCCGCTCGACCGGCGAGAACCGCGCCAGCGGCGGCTGGGCCATGATCTGGCGCACCAGCTTCATGGCGTCGACGGCCACCCGCTCGTCCTGCGGCGTGGAGAGATAGTTGGGTTGGATCAGGGGCGCGGCGCGGGGATTGGCGCTGGCGGCGTGGATCGAGCCGCGGCTGGCGGGCCGCAGATTGCAGACGCTCACCGTGATCGCCGGCGCCACGTGCAGGGCCTCGCCGAACCGGTCGAGGGACAGGGGCTGGACGTGGAACTGCAGGTTCGGCGTCGCCTGTTCCGGCGAGGATTTGGCGAAGGCGCCCAGCTGGGAGGGGGCCATGGACATCGGGCCTTTGCGGAACAGGGCGTATTCCGCCGCCATCAGCGGCCTGCGCCACCAGGAGGCGTAGAGCTCGTTCATGGTCGGCACGCCGGTGACGCCGTAATAGGGTCGGATCTGCAAGTGGTCCTGCAGGTTCTCCCCCACGCCCGGCAGGTGCGCCTGGGTCTCGATCCCCAGCGACGATAGCCGCCCCCCGTCGCCGATCCCCGACAGCTCCAGCAGTTGCGGCGTGCCGACGGCTCCGGCCGCCAGCACCACCTCGCCGTCGGCGCGGGCCTCGAAGCTCTCCGCCCCTTGCGTCCAAGCGACGCCCATGGCGCGGCCGGCCTCCACCAGCACCCTTGTCACCTGTGCGCCGGTCACCAGCTTGACGTTGGGCCGGTTGAGGATCGGCTTGAGGAATCCGCTGGCCGCGCTCCACCGGCGGCCGGCCCGCTGGTTCACCTGGAAATAGCCGCAGCCGAAATTGTCGCCGGCGTTGAAGTCGCCCACCTGGGGGATCCCCGCCATCTCGGCGGCCTGGGCGAAGGCGTCAAGCACGGCCCAGCGCATGCGCGGATGCTCGACGCGCCATTCCCCGCCGCTGCGGTGATGGTCGCCGGAGGGGGCGATGTGGTCCTCCTGGGCCAGGAACAGCGGCAGGACGTCGTCCCAACCCCAGCCCGTCAGGCCCATCTGCCGCCAGCCGTCATAGTCGGCGGCCTGGCCGCGCATGTAGATCATCGCGTTGATGGCCGAGGAGCCGCCGATCACCTTGCCGCGCGGATAGGCCAGCTTGCGGCCGTCGAGGCCGGGGATGGCCTGGGTCTCGAACATCCAGTCGGCGCGGGGATTGCCGATGGAGAACAGGTAGCCCACCGGGATGTGGAACCAGATCCAGTCGTCCTTGCCCCCGGCCTCCAGCACCAGGACCCGGCGGCGCGGGTCGGCCGACAGCCGGTTGGCCAGGACGCAGCCGGCCGATCCGCCGCCGACGATGATGTAGTCGAAATGATCGGCCATGAGGTCTCCGCCCCGGCCCTCGCCGGGCTTCGCGGTCCCAGATATCCGCCCCCGCCCGTGGCTGGCTAGGCGAAACAGGCTTGGCCTAGGTAGCAACCCTTAGGGGAAGGCGCCGAATTTCGCGGGCGGTGGGACAGGCCTATCCAGGGGCCAGTTCGAAATGGAGTTTCCGATGTCCACCGCCAATGCGCCCCTGGTCGACCTCAGCGTCCACTACCAGCCGAGCGGCCTCTCCGACCGCTTCGCCCTGGGGGTCACCAAGTTCCTGCGCCTGTTCGCCGACACCTTCTTCGCCAAGCGCTACGGTCACCGGGCCGTGGTCCTGGAGACGGTCGCCGCCGTGCCGGGCATGGTGGGCGCCACTCTCAACCACCTGAAGTGCCTGCGCCGGATGGAGGACGACCGCGGCTGGATCCGCACCCTGATGGACGAGGCCGAGAACGAGCGCATGCACCTGATGACCTTCATCGAGGTCTGCAAGCCCACCACCTTCGAGCGGTTCATGGTCATCGCCGCCCAGTGGGTCTTCTACCTGTTCTTCTTCGGCCTCTACATCGTCGCCCCGAAGACCGCGCACCGGCTGGTGGGCTATTTCGAGGAGGAGGCGGTGATCAGCTACACCCACTACCTCGCCGAGATCGACGAGGGCCGCTCGCCCAACGTCCCGGCCCCGGCCATCGCCATCCGCTACTGGGACCTGCCGGCCGACGCCACCCTGCGCGACGTGGTCCTGGTGGTCCGCGCCGACGAGGCCCATCACCGAGACGTCAATCACGGCTTCGCCAACGACCTCGTGGGTCTGCCGCTCGGCGCGGTGGCCCCCTGCCCGGCCCATGTGGAGCTGACCCCCAACTGGCGCAAGACCGCCGCCTGAAGCCATCCCGTCTCCGGCGCAGGGCCTGACGCGATCAGGCCCTGCGTTGGGATTCCACGCCCATCAGCAGGCTCTGGGCGATGATCTCGGACTTGGCGCGAAACAGGGCGGCGGCCTGTGGCGGACAGGTCTCCTCGGCCGTCTGCTGGAAGAGGTGGAGCCAGCGGGCGAAGTGACCGCGGCGAATGTCCGGCAGCGCCATGTGGGCCGACATCGGCGTCCCCTTGAACCGCCCGGTCATCAGCATCACCGACGACCAGAAGTCGCACAGCCGCGCCAGGTGCTCGTCCCAGCGATCGCCGATGGCGGCGTCGAAGATCGGCCCCAGCACGGAATCGCGGCGGACCTTGGCGTAGAAGGCGTGGACCAGGCGATGGATCATCGCCTCGTCGATTCCCACCGGCGTCCCAGGCGCCAGGCGCTCGCGGCGCGCCCTGTCTTCCGGAGTCATGAGCCTTCCTCCCGCGGAACCAGGACGGCGGCGCCCGTGAAGGCGCCGGTCCTCAAATCCTCCAGGGCCTGGTTGGCCTGATCGAGCCCATAGGTGGTCACGTGAGGCCGCACGCCGGCGCGCACCGCCCAGGGCAGGTAGTCCAGCCCGTCCTGGCGGGTGAGGTTGGCCACCGAGACCACCTGCCGCTCCTCCCACAGCAGGGCGTAAGGGAAGCTCGGAATGTCGCTCATATGGATGCCGCCGCAGACCACGATCCCGCCCTTGCGCACGGCGGCCAGCGCTGCCGGCACCAGGGCGCCGATGGGGGCGAAGATGATGGCGGCGTCGAGGGGTTCGGGCGGCGGCGCCTCGGAGCCGCCCGCCCAGACACAGCCGACGTCCCGCGCCAGGGCCTGGGCCGCGGCATCGCCGGTCCGGGTGAAGGCGTAGACCGACTGCCCCTCGAACACCGCCAACTGCGCCAGCAGGTGCGCCGCCGCGCCAAAGCCGTAGAGTCCGAGGGTCTTCACCGGCCGGGGCCGGCAGGCCATCCGCCAAGCCCGGAAGCCGATCAGTCCGGCGCAGAGCAGCGGCGCGGCCTCGGTGTCCGACAGGCCCTCGGGCATGGGGAAGCAGAAATCGGCGCGCGCGATCATGGTGTCGGCATAGCCGCCGTCGCGGGTCCAGCCGTTGAAGCCCGGCGCGTCGCAGAGGTTTTCCTGGCCCTCGCGGCAGTAGCGGCAGGCGCCGCAGGTCTCCGCCAGCCAGGCCGCCCCCATCCTCTGGCCCACCGCCACGCCCTCGACCCCTGGGCCGAGGGCGTCGACGACGCCCACCACCTCATGGCCTGGGATGATCGGCGTCCGTCGCCGCGGCAGCTCGCCGTCCACCACATGCAGGTCGGTGCGGCACACCCCGCAGGCCTTCACCCGCAGGCGAATCTCGCCCGGCCCCGGCTCGGGATCGGGCCGCGTCTCCGGCGCCAGGACGGCGCGATCGGCGGCAAGCGACATGGCGAACATCGGATCCTCCTAGGTCGGACCCTGGGCCGAACGGCCCCCCGGCGCCAGCCGCCGCAGGAGCCGCGTCAGGCCGAACCATCCGCCCGCGACCAGGCCCGCCAGGACGGCGACGGTGAGCACGCCTGGCGAGGGCGTCGAGATCTGGAAGATCGACTCCAACATCGGCACGAACAGCACCAGCCCCAGCACGGCCACCGCCGTGGCGGTGATCGCCCAGAACGCCACCCGGTGCCGGTCGAACAACCGCACCCCCGCCGAGGCCGAGTCCGACAGGGCCAGGACCAGGTTGGCCAGGATCAGGGCCGCGAAGGCCGCCGCGCGAGCCTGCGGCTCGGTCGCCGCCTGCAGGGCCCAGGCATAGACCCCCAGCACGGCGGCCAGCACGATCAACCCCTGCAGCACCGCCAGCCCGATCTCACGCGGGCCGAACAGGGTCTCCGACGCCTTGCGCGGCCGCCGCCGCATCGCGCCGGATTCGCTGGGCTCGGCCTCGAAGACCATGGAGCAGACCGGATCGACCACCAGCTCCAGCAGCACCACGTGCATGGGGAACAGCATGGGCGGCAGCCCCATCAGGATAGGCAGCAGGGCCAGGCCCGCGATCGGCACATGGATGGCGGTGACATAGGTCAGCGCCTTGCGCAGGTTGGCGAAGATCCGCCGGCCCAGCCGCACCCCGCCGATGATCGAGGCGAAGCTGTCGTCCAGCAGCACCAGGTCGGCGGCCTCCCGGGCCACGTCGGTCCCGCGCCGGCCCATGGCGATCCCGATGTGGGCGGTCTCCAGGGCCGGGGCGTCGTTCACCCCGTCGCCGGTCATGGCGACGATCTCGCCGTCGGCCTTGAAGGCCTCCACCAGCTGCAGCTTCTGTTCGGGCGCGATGCGGGCGAAGACCCGGACGTCGCGGATCCGCCGCGCCAGGTCGGTAGGGTTCAGGGCCGCGATCTCCGCGCCGGTCACCACGCCGGCCCGGGTGTCGATTCCAGCCTGGCGGGCGATCTCCAGGGCCGTGGCCGGATGGTCGCCGGTGATCATGGCCACCGAGATGCCGGCGCCCCTCGCCTCCGCGAGCGCCGCGGGAACGTCGGCGCGCAGGGGATCCTGGAAGCCCAGCAGACCCTCGAAGACCCAGGCGGCCGCCTCGGGCGTCTCCGGGAAATCGCCCTCGCAGCGGCAGGAGGCGGCGGCCAGGACGCGAAGGCCCTCGGCGGCGAGGTCGTCCAGCACCTTGTGCAGGGCCGCGCCTTGGGCCGCCGGCAGCCGGCAGAGCTTGAAGATCGCCTCGGGGGCGCCCTTGGCCGCCGCCACCTGGCCGCCATCGCCCGACCAGACCTGGATGACCGCCAGCCGCTCCGGACGCAGGGGCCAGGTTCGCACGGGCTCCTGGTGAGGCGCGGCGATCGCGGGTGAGTGCAGCTCCAGGATGGCCCGGTCCATGGGATCGGCCGACCGGGGGGCCGAGGCGAGGGCCGCGGCCTCCAGCAGGGCGGCTGTCGCCGGGACCGATCCGCGGCCCACCTTGTGTTCCGCCCCATCGACCCAGAGCCGGGCCAGCCGCATGCGGTTCTCGGTCAGGGTGCCGGTCTTGTCGACGCAGAGCAGGGTCGCCCCGCCCAGGGCCTCGATGACGGCCGCGCGCCGCACCAGCACATTGTGCCGCGCCAGCCGCCAGGCCCCCATGGCCAGGAACACCGCCAGCACCATCGGGAATTCTTCCGGGATCAGGGCGATCGAGACGGTGATCCCCGCCAGGGCGCCCTCCACCCAGTCGCCGCGGATCAGCCCGTAGACCACCACCAGCACGGCGCAGAAGGCGAGCGCCACCAGGCCCAACAGGCCCACCAGCCGGCCCGCAGTGCGCTGCAGGGGTGTCGGCTCGTCGGTGATGCCGGCCAGCGACGCCCCGATGCGGCCAAGCGCGGTCTGGGCGCCGGTGCGCGCCACCTCCGCCGCGCCGTGGCCCCGAACGATCAGGGTCCCGGCGAAGAGGAAGACCCCGCCCTCGCCCCCCGGCGCCGGATAGGGCTCGGCGGCCGTGGCGGCGACGTCCGGCGACTTGGCCACCGGGACGGACTCCCCGGTCAGGGTGGACTCATCGACGCTCAGGATGTCGCCCCGCAGCAGCAGGGCGTCGGCCGCCAGCCGATCCCCCTCCCCCACCAGAACCAGGTCGCCGGGAACCAGGTCGCGGGCCGGGATCTTGCGCTCGATCCCACCGCGAATGACCCGCGCCTCGGGTTCGGCCAGCTCCCGTAGCGTCGCCAGGGCCCGCTCGCTGCGGGCCTCCTGGAAGATGACCAGGCCGATGGCGATGCAGGCGCCGCCGGTGAGGAACAGCCCCTCCCCCAGATCCCCCAGCACCAGGTAGAGAACCGAGGCGCCCAGCAGCAGCAGGAACATCGGCTCGCGCAGGGCGCCCAGCAGGATGGTGAGGAGTCCGCGGCCCTTGGCCCGATAGAGCTCGTTGGGCCCGAATTGGAGCAGCCGACGGGCGGCCTCGGCCTCGTCCAGGCCCGATCGTCGCCCATCCCCCGACATGAACTAGCTTTCGCTCCGCCGGCCCGCGCCGCGTTCGAACTGCGCGGCCAATTCCAGCCGTTCCAGCAGGTCGCGCAGGGTGATGACTCCCACCACCCGGTCGTGATCGAGCACCAGCAGCCGGCTGCGGCTTTCCAGGGTCATGCGGTCCAGCACGGCGTGGGCGTCGTCGATGGACCGGGCGGTGGAGACGCAGTCCAGCGGCGTGCAGACCTCCGACAGGGTCGCCTTCGACCAGCGATCGCGCGGCGTCTTCAAGATGTTCTCCGCCTCCACCACGCCGATCGTCGCCCCGCCCTTCGCGACCGGATACATTCCGTGCTGTCCGGCATAGAGGCGCCGCGCCACATAGTCGTCCACCGTCATGTCGCCCGAGAGGATTTCCAGGGTGTCGTCCATCAGGTCGCCCACCGGATAGCCCTTCAGGAGCCGCCGGGCGTGCAGGTCGAAGGCCGAGGCCTTAGCCGCCGTCCGCAGGAACATGCCGATCAGGGCCCACCAGATGCCGCCGGCCACCTGGCCGGTCAGGGCCAGGCCGACCCCGGCCAGGATCAGCAGCAGGGCCATGCCCTCCCCCACCCGGGCCGCGATCCGCGTCGCCCGGTCGGCGTCCCGCATGGCCATCCAAAGCAGGGCGCGCAATACCCGGCCCCCGTCCATGGGGAAGGCGGGGACCAGGTTGAACACCGCCAGGACCAGGTTGAGGGTGGCCAGATAGCTGAGCGACCCCACGATCTCGGGCCCGGTGTCCTTGGCGGCCGTCGCCAGGGCGCCGAACACCAGGGCCAGGACCAGGCTGAGCGCCGGGCCCGCCAGCGCCATCAGCAGCTCGGCCCGCGGCGCGGTCGGCTCCTGGCGCAGCTCCGCGACCCCGCCGAACATGAAGAGCGTGATGCGGTCCACCGAGAGCCCGAAGGCCCGTCCCACCAGACTGTGGGCCATTTCGTGCAGGACCAGCGACACCGCCAGGCCGACCACCACCACCACCGCCATGGTCCAGTAGGAGGCGGTGGGCAGACCCTCATAGATCTGCGGGAAGGATCCGGCCGCCAGGGACCAGGCCAGCAGCAAGGCGATGATCAGCCAGCTCGGCTGCACCCGGATCTGGATTCCGAGCAGCCGCGGACCACCGTTGCGGCGCGCGATCTCAGCCTCGGCCATCGAAGGTCTCCCCATTTGCATGGGGCATCCTGGGCCGTCCGCACGCCCCCGTCCTTGACAGGGCTCAAGGGACGCAAGGCGTTCAGAGGCCGAAGGGATAGATGTCCGGCGCCCCTTCCGGCGGCGCGCCGGGCAGCGGGGTCACCGCCTCGGTCTCCTCGAACCAGACGAAGGCGTCGAACTGCCGAGAGAGCTGGGCCTCGAAATAGTGGCTGCGCCGTTCGGTCTCCGGCCGGTAGATCACGCCGATCGCGCGTTCCAGGCGGGTCAGGCTCAGGGCCGCCGCCAGCTCTGGATCCGACCGCCAGTCGGTCAGAGAGCGCCGCAGCCCGGCGCGCAGGAACAGCTGCTCCCAACTGTCGCGCCGTGAGGGCAGGACCTCCTTGACCCGCGGCGCCCCGCCCCAGTCGTCGGCGGCCACGACGCGGCCGCGATCGGTCCCGAAGCCGATGGAGACGCAGCCGGCGCCGAAGGCCTCGCGGCAGAGCTGGCCGATATTGTATTCTCCGCCCGCGCCCATGGCCGTCGCCGAGGCGTTTCCGATGTGAGAATTGTGGGCCCAGACGATGGCCCGCGCGTCGGATCCCCGCGCCTGCAGCAGCCGCGAGAGGGTGTCGAACATGTGGCTGTCGCGCAGGTTCCAGCTCTCCACCGAGCCGCGATACATGGCCCGATAATAGGCCTCGGCCGCCTTCACCACCCGGGCGTTCTGCTCGACGTCGAGATAGTCGCCGCCGTCGAACCCGGCATAGATCTTCCGGCGCTCGATCAGGGCGACGAGCTGGGACACTACCTCGTCCTCGCAGTCGGCCGTACCGAACCGCGCCGCCGCGCCATAGCGCTGCGGCTCATCGAGATAGGGGGTCAGGCAGCCGTAGCGCCGGCGCGCCACCTCGGCCGCGGCCGGGTCCACGCGATCCAGATAGGCCAGGACCTCGGCGCGGGATTCCGTCAGGCTGTAGACGTCCAGCCCCCGCAGCTCGGCCCGATCCTCGGCGTCTCGTTCCAGGTTCCAGGCCCGCAGGTCGCGGACGAAGGCGGCGAACTCGACGTTGCGCCACATCCAGCGCGGGAAGTTAGGGAAGCTCCCCTTCTGGCCCCAGACGCCGCGGTTGCGGGCGAACCGGTCGAGCTCGGCGACATCGGGCCAGTCGGCCTCCACCGCCACGATCCGGAAGCCGTGCCGCTCGATGAGCCGCCGGGTGATCGCCGCCCGCGCCCGGTAGAAGTCGCAGGTGCCGTGCGTCCCCTCCCCCAGCAACACCACCTTGGCGTCGCCAAAGCGGTCGAAGGCGGCGGCGAAGGCCGCGTCGTCGATGTCGGGCAAGGGGTCGGAGCGCTGGCGCAGGAGCGCCACGAGGTCATCGACGTGGGAGTCGGCGGATATGGTCATCGGCATGGCTCCAGATCGAGCGCCGCTTCCATGTCAGCGTAGTCTGCGCAATCCACCTTGACCCTGGTCAAGGCCCGCCGGCCGCTGGCGACTAACGTCTCAGGCGCCGCCGCGTCGGCGGCGAACCTTGCGAGGTCGACCATGGCCGCGATCCGAGCTTCCGTCCCGGTCCTGATCCCACCCCTGCGGCTGGCCGGCGACTTGCGCGCGCCGGACGACGCGAAGGGCTTGGTCATCTTCGCCCATGGCAGCGGCTCCAGCCGTTTCAGCCCCCGCAACCAGGAGGTCGCCCGGGCGCTCAACGAGGCGGGCTTGGCGACCCTGCTTCTGGATCTGCTGACCGAGGACGAGGCGCGCAACCGCGCCAATGTCTTCGACATCGACCTGCTGGCCGAACGTCTGACCCAGGCCATCGACTGGGCCCGCTCCGAACCCGCCCTGGCGGCCCTACCCATCGGCCTGTTCGGCGCCAGCACGGGAGCGGCCGCGGCCCTCACGGCCGCCGCGTCCAGGCCCCAGGCCGTGGCCGCCGTCGTCTCCCGCGGCGGTCGTCCGGACCTCGCCGACGCCGCGCTCGATCAGGTGACCGCACCGACCCTGCTGATCGTGGGCGGGCGCGACGAGCCGGTGATCGCCTGGAACCAGGCCGCACAGCGGCGCCTTGGCGGGCCGTCGAGGCTGGAGATCGTACCAGGCGCGACCCACCTGTTCGAGGAGCCTGGAACGCTGGAAGAGGTGATCGAACTGGCCCTCGACTGGTTCTCCGAGCGCCTGGGCGCGGAGGTCTGGGCCGAACCCTAGAGCCTAGCAGGCTGACCTGAACACCGGTTCAGGCGGCCGCCACGCTCCAAACTCATCAGACTGAGCCTGTCCCGCCGAATGAGGCGGCGCGGGCCAGCAGGTCCAGCACCTCCTGGTCATCCAACTGGTGGAAGTCGGCGTAGAAGCGTCCGACGCCCCAGAACTGCGCGGGTTCGGACAGGCAGACCAGCTCATCGACCTCCTCGCGCATCGCCGCGGCCGTATCGCGCGGCGCCACGGGCACCGCCAGGATCACCCGCGTGGCGCCCTGGGCCCGCAGACCCTGGATCGCCGCCCGCGCCGTGGCCCCGGTGGCCAGGCCGTCGTCGACGACGATCGCTGTCTTGCCCTTGGGGTCGGGCCTGACCCGCTTGCCGAAATAGAGCCGACGGCGGCGCTCGATCTCGATCAGTTCCCGGGCCTTTTCACAGGCCAGGTATTTTGGGGTGGCGCCGGTGACGCGCATCACGTCTTCGTTCACCACCATCTTGGGATCGTCGCCGTCCACCACCGCGGCCACCGCCAATTCCGGCTGGCCCGGGGCGCCGATCTTGCGCACCAGGGCCAGGTCCAGGGGGGCGTTCAGCGCCTGGGCGATCTCGAAGGCGACCGGAGTCCCGCCACGCGGCAGGGCGTAGACGATCGCATCGCCCAACGGGCGCGCCGCCAGCTTTTCGGCGAGCCAGCGACCGGCTTCGGCGCGGTCGGTGAAGAGAGGTCCCATAGAAATAGAATGGGCGCCACCATGACGGACCGCCTTGACCATGATCAAGGTTCGGCGTTGGACCGCGCGTGATCCTCGCAGTCCACCGGAGCGCCGTCGCCATGCCCAAGGACATCGACCAACAGGTGATCGTCCGCGCCCTGGAGAGCGGCGCGGCCACCGGCGAGGAACCGCTCAAGCGCATCGACACCCACATGTCCCACCTCTTCCTGGGTGAGACACGCGTCTACAAGCTCAAGCAGAACCGCCGCCATCCCTTCGCCGACATGTCCACGACGGAGGCCCGCCGCCTGTCCTGCGAGGCCGAGCTGGCCGTCAACAAGGCCTTGGCCCCCGATCTCTACGAAGCGGTTCTGCCGGTGGTCCGCGCGGCGGACGGCGCGATCCGGGTCGGCGGCGACGGCGAGGCGATCGACTGGGTGGTGTCCATGCGGCGGTTTCCCGACGGCGCCCTGCTCGACGAGATCGCCCGGGCCGGACGCCTGACGCCGGAGCTGGTCGACGAGGCGGTCGGGGCCGTCGCCGCCTTCCACGCCGGCCTGCCCTCGCACCCCGATACGGGCCACGTCGCCGACTACCGAAAGATCATCGAGGGCCTGCGCCGGACGGAGGCCGAGGGCGCGGCCGCCCTCGGCCTCCAGCCAGGCTCGGCGAGGCTGTTCGCCGCCCTGGAGCAGGAACTCGCCCGCCTCTCGCCCCTGATCGAGGCGCGCCGGCGGGACGGATGGGTGCGCCGGGGCCACGGCGACCTGCATCTGCGCAACATCTGCCTGTTCCAGGGGCGGGTGACCCCCTTCGACGCCCTGGAATTCGATCCCGCCCTGGCCACGGCCGACCTCATCTATGACGCGGCCTTCCTGTTCATGGACCTGCGGGCCCGCGGCCTGGACGCCCTCGCGAACCTCGCCATGAACCGCTACTGGGACGCCTCGGGCCAGCCCGAGGCGGCGCTCGCCGTGCTGCCCCTGTTCATGGCCCTGCGGGCCGCGGTGCGCATGGCCGTGGCGGTGGAGTCCGGCGACCTCGCCCAGGCCGCGCGTTACCGGGAGCTCGGGGAAACCCTGCTGCGGCCATCGCCCCCGCGGTTGCTGGCGATCGGCGGGCTGTCGGGGACCGGTAAGTCCACCCTGGCTCGCGCCCTGGCCCCACGCCTGCCCGGCCCCTGCGGCGCGCGCCTCCTGCGGACCGACCTTCTGCGCAAGGCCCTGGCCGGGGTCGAGCCCACCGCGCGATTGTCCGACGAGGCCTATCGGCGGGTGGGCCGCGAGACAGTCTACAAGGTGCAGACGCGGCACGCCCGCGAAGCCCTGGCGGCGGGCGCCTGCGTGATCGCCGACGCCACGTTCCGCGAGGACGGTCCCCGCGCCGAGATCGAAGCCGCCGGCGGCGGCTTGCCCTTCATCGGCCTGTGGCTCCAGGCGCCGATGGAGGTGCGGGTCTCCCGGGTCGCCGCCCGTCAGGGCGACGCCTCCGACGCCACCCCCGAGATCGCCGCCACCCAGGTGGAGCCGCAACATCTGAGCCCCGCATGGCGCGTGCTGGACGCCAGCCAGGACGTGGAGGCGCTGGCCGCTGAAATCCTCGAGGCCTAGAGCGTTTCCCGCCTGACTTGGATCAAGTCAGGCGATCAGGAAGAGCGACCAAGTAAGGAATCTAGAGCCCCGTTTCGATACATTCGAAACGGGAACAGCTCTAGGTCGCGGCCGTCAGACCGCCTCAACGGCCAGGGCGCCGCGTTTCAGGAGGTCCAGCAGGCGCCGGGCCCCGTCATGCTGGATTCCGCCCCGGGCCATGCCCTCCAGCAGGCAGAGGCTGAGGCCATGAAGTCCGGGATCCTCGCCGCTCGACGGCGCCCGGCGCCCCTTGGCCGAGGCGAGCCGGGCGCGAAGCGCCGCATCCGTGCGCGCGCAGCACTCGAGCTCGGCGATGGCGACGAAGGGCGCCTCCTGGAGAAGCGCCCAATAGGCCTCGATGGCCGAGGCGGAGGGGTCGTCGAGGGAGGACGCGCCGATCACCGCCAGCATCCTCTCGGCCTTCAACCGGTAGAGGTGATCGACGAGGGCGTCGGCCAGCGAGTCCGGGTCCAGGAAGTGATAGTTGATCGCAGTGCGAACCAGGCCGGCGGCCTCCGCGATCCTCTGGTGCGTCGCCGCGTGGTAGCCCTCATCGGCGACGATCAGCATGGCCGCGTCCAGGATGCGCCGCCGCGTGGCGTCGCCCTTGGTGGACCGCCGGATCGCCTTGACGGCGCGTCTCGGCTTCGGGGTCGGGGCCCTGCGCGGTCGCGGCCGATACTGTTCCGCCCACATTTCGTTTCAAATCTCCGCGATGTGCGCTGAGGTGTCCGGCCGCCGCCTGGGGCCGGCGGGATCGTGCAGCCTCCGGAGAGGCCGAAGGCTCCCCGGCTCAAGCCCGGTCGTTCGGCGCGCGCAACGTCCGCCGATCGACCGAGCCTCCGCCGAGGATCATCGCGCCGAGAGCACGATCCTCGTGGAGAGTTGGGCGAGGTCGCCGCCGGCCAGACGGTTCTGCTTCACGATCGCGCGGTAGCGCGTCATGGCCTTGTCGGCCGAGGCGGTGCTGCACCAGTCGATGTAGAAGACCTCCAGCTCGTGGTTGAGGAAGGCGTTACGGCAGACGCGGCCCGCGGCCTGGCGGACCTCGTGCCGCACGACGACGACATCCTTGCCGCGAAGGCTGATCGCCTCGCTGGTGGGCGCCCGGCTGACGTTGATGCTCGACAGTTCCTGGGCCTGGGCGGCCGGTGCGAAGCTGAAGATGGCCGCGCCGGCCAGCAGGGTGGTGACCAAGGCGCCGAGCGACCGGCTGCGGGTGGGGGTCGTGTGGGATGCAGTGGCAGGCATGTGGGCCTCCTTTGATGACACCTGACCCTAGGCCCGACGCGGCCAACCACCTTTGCCGGCCGTCAACGGCGGCCTTGATGTCTGCCGGGGGGTGCGACACCCCTCGGCCGACGCGCGCCGCCGCATGTCGCACCCCCCGGGTCGACGGCGAGGCTTGCCCGTTTGATCCCGATCATTCGGGCCTAGCCAAAGCGAGAGGAGACTGCCGCCCAGACCCCCGGAGGCGGAATGGAAAACTTGCTGACCGACCTTGAGGCCCTGCTGGGCGCCGACCACGTGCTGACGGGCGCGGCGGCGAGCGGTTGGGCCTTCAGCCCCTGGACTCGGCTGGGGGCGCCACGGGCGATCCTGCGGCCTGCGAGCACCCAGGAGGTGTCTGGAATCCTGCGCCTGGCCCACGCCGCGGGCGCGGGCGTGGTGCCCTGGGGCGGGCGCACCGGCCTGGTGGACGGCGCCTTCGCCGAGGGCGCCCTGGCCCTCAGCCTCGACCGCATGGCCGCCATCGAGGAGATCGATCCCGTAGGCTCCACCATGACCGTCCAGGCCGGCTGCGTGCTTGAGACCGCCTGCGGAGCGGCGACGGCGCAGGACCTGTTCCTGCCGGTGGACCTCGGCGCGCGGGGTTCGGCCACCATCGGCGGGGTGATCTCCACCAACGCCGGCGGCAACCGGGTGCTCCGCTACGGCATGACGCGGGAGTCGGTCCTCGGCCTGGAGGCCGTGCTGGCCGACGGGACCGTGATCTCCTCCCTCAACCACCTGATCAAGAACAACGCCGGCTACGATCTCAAGCAGCTGTTCATCGGGTCGGAGGGCACCCTGGGGGTGGTGACCCGGGCGGTGTTCCGGCTGCGCCCCAGGCCGGTGTCGCAGGAGACCGCCTGGCTGGCCGTCGACCGGTTCGAGGCCCTGTCGCCCCTGCTGCGGTCCCTGGAGGCCTCCCTGGCCGGATCGCTGTCGGCCTTCGAGGTGATGTGGCCGGCCTTCTACGACCTGGTGACCACCCCGCCGGCGGCGGGCCGCCCCATCCTGCCCGCCGGCCACGCCCACTATGTCCTGGTGGAGGCCCTGGGCCCGGACCTGGCCCACGACGCGGCGCGGTTCGAGCAGGTGCTGACCGACGCCCTGGAGAGCGGGCTTGTGGCCGACGCGGCCATCGCCAAGTCCCAGGCCGAACGGGACCGCATGTGGGCCCTGCGGGACGATGTGGCCCAGACCGCCCGCAACGGTCCGATCATCACCTTCGACATCAGCCTGCCCATCGCGGCGATGGAAGCCTATGTCGCGGAGGTGCGCGGGGCCCTGGCCGCCCGCTGGCCCCAGGCGGGGATGACCGTCTTCGGCCACCTGGGCGACGGCAACCTGCACCTGATCATTGGCGTCGTCGAACCGGACACCCGCTCGGAGATCGAGGAGATGGTCTATGGGCCGCTGCGCTCGCGCGCCGGGTCGATCTCCGCCGAGCACGGGATCGGCCTGCAGAAACGCCCCTACCTCGCCTATTCCCGCAACCCCGAGGAGCTCGCCCTGATGCGCACGCTCAAGACGGCGCTGGACCCACGCAACATCCTCAATCCTGGAAAGGTCATCCCGGCTTGATCATCGGCAAAGCCTGACTTGAGCAAGTTCCGCGGGTGCGGCGGCCATTGCGCCGTTCCCCGCGCCGCAGGGCGTAACGCAGGTTGGAGCCCGAAGAGGTTCCAGTCATGCGTACGAGACACAGGCCCCGGGCGCCGCGCCGGGGCGACCCCGCCGAGGTGCTGATGGCGCTGCGGCCGCCGGCCGAGTGGGTGCTGAGCGCGGCCCTGCGACGGCTGGCGCGGCGGCGGCCCGAGGTCTTCGAGCGGCTGGGCGCCTTTGGGGACGCCGCCTTCCTGATCGCCCCCGACGGCTCGCCGGTGGCCTTCCGGCTCGCGCCGCAGGGCGCGGCGGCCGGGGTCCAGGTGCGTCGGCGCGACGACCGCTCGCCCTGCGCCGCCCGGATCGAGGGGCCGCTCGGCGCCCTGCTGGGGCTGTTCGACGGCTCCGTTGACGCCGACACCGCCTTCTTCTCCCGAGCCATCCGGGTGAGCGGCGACATCGAGGCGGTGATGGCCCTGCACAACACCCTGGAGGCCGCCGAGCTGACCCTGGCCGACCTGCTGGGCCTGTCGGCGCCGGTCAGCGACCTGGCCAACGCCACCGTCCGCTTTGTCCGCCAGGCGGCCGCCGCCAAGGCTGGGTGGGCCTGAGATGGGATCGATCGAGCTCGTCTGCCCCGCCGGCTCCCCGGCCATGCTGCGCGCGGCCATCGAGGCCGGCGCCGACAGCGTCTATTGCGGCCTGCGCGATGAGACCAACGCCCGCAACTTCCCCGGCCTGAACTTTTCCCCCGCCGAGATGAAGGCGGCCGTCGCCTGGGCGCACGATCGGGGCGCCAAGGTGCTGGTGGCGGTCAACACCTTCGCCCGCGCCGGCGGCGTCGACGCCTGGCGGGCCTCGGTGGACAGCGCCGCGGTGGCGGGGGCCGACGCCATCATCGTCGCCGACCTGGGGGTGCTGGCCTACGCCCACGCCCAGCATCCCGGCCTGAGGCTGCATCTGTCGGTCCAGGCCGCCGCCGGCACCGCCGAGGCCATCGCCTTCTACGCCCAGGCCTATGGCGTGAAGCGGGTGGTCCTCCCCCGCGTCCTGTCGGCGCCAGAGATCGCCGCCCTGGTGCGGCAGACCGATGTGGAGGTGGAAGCCTTCGTCTACGGTGGACTGTGCGTCATGGCCGAGGGACGCTGCGCCCTCTCCTCCTACGCCACCGGCAAGTCCCCTAACCTGACCGGGGTCTGCTCCCCGCCGGACTCAGTCTCCCTGGAGGAGACCGACGGCCTGCTGACCCCGCGCCTCGGGGGCTTCATGATCGACCAGGTCGCGCCGGGCGCGGCCGCCGGCTATCCGACCCTCTGCAAGGGCCGCTTCGAGGCCGAGGGGACCGCGTCCCACCTGTTCGAGGACCCCACCAGCCTCAACGCCATGGCCCTGCTGGCCGAGCTGCGCACCGCCGGGGTCAGGGCGGTGAAGATCGAAGGGCGCCAGCGGGGCAAGGCCTATGTGGCCCGGGTGGCCGCGGCGTTCCGGGCCGCGCTCGACGCCCTGGACCGCGGCGAGACCACCGCCCCCTATGAGGCGCGCCTGACGGGCCTCGCCGAGGGCGGGCGGGAGACGGCCGGCGCCTACCGAAAGACCTGGCGATGAGCGGCGCGGCGATCGAGATCGCCCTGGGGCCGCTGCTGTTCAACTGGTCGGCCGAGCGCATCGCCGACTTCTACGCCGCCGTCGCCGAGGAGAGCGACCTCGACCGCGTCTATCTGGGGGAGGTGGTCTGCGGAAAGCGCGAGCCCTTCATCTCCGGGCCCCTGGCCGAGGCCGCCGATCGCCTGGCCCGGGCCGGCAAGACGGTGGTCTGGTCGACCCTGGCGCTGCCGGCGACGCCGCGCGACCGGCGCGGGATCGCCCAGATGGCCGCCGGCGAGGGCCTGGTGGAGATCAACGACATCTCGGCCCTGGCCCACCGCCCCCTCGGAGCCCCCTTCGTGGCCGGCCCCCTGCTCAATATCTACAACGAGGCCGCCGCCCGGGAGCTGATGACCCGCGGCTGCGTGCGGCTGTGCCCCAATGTCGAGCTGTCGCTCCCGGCCATCGGGCGCTTGGCGCAGGCCTGCCCCGGCCTGGAGATCGAGCTCTTCGCCTATGGCCGCCTGCCGCTCGCCCTGTCGGGGCGCTGCTACCACGCCCGCGTCCAGGGCCTGCACAAGGACTCCTGCCAGCTGGTCTGCGATCGCGATCCCGACGGCCTGGCGGTGCGCACCCTGGAGGGCCAAGACTTCCTCGCGGTGAACGGGGTCCAGACCCTGTCCCATGGGGTGCAGACGGCCGACCTGCCGATAGCCGACCTCCGCGCGGCCGGGATCGGAGCCCTGCGCCTGTCGCCCCACACCGGGGACATGCTCAAGGTGATCGCCGCCTTCCGGGGCTTCAGCCAGGGGCGGCTCTCGCCCCAGGACCTGGCGGCCCAGGTGCGGGAAGCCGGGCCGCCGGGGCCCCTGGTCAACGGCTATCTGCACGGCCGGGCCGGCGTCGACTGGGCGCCGGCGTCATGATCGCCTGTCCCTCGCGCCAGGTTTTCGATGTGGTGGTGCTGGGGGGCGGCATCGCCGGCGCCGCCCTGGCCGCCCAGTTGGCGAGCGACCGCCGCGTGGCCCTGGTGGAGCGGGAGCCGCAGCTCGGCTACCACACCACCGGCCGCTCCGCGGCCATGTACATCCCCTCCTATGGCGGTCCCGCGGTCCAGCCCCTCACCGCCGCCAGCCGGGGCTTCTTCGAGGATCCGCCGTGCGGCTTCGCCGGGCGCCTGCTGAGCCCGCGCCCGGTGCTGCACATCGCCCGCGCCGACCAGGGCGAGCGCCTGGAGGCTTTCGCGCGGAAGACCGCCGGGGCGGCCGCCCTGCGCCGCCTGAGCCGCGACGAGGCCCTGAGGCGGGTGCCGATCCTGCGGCCGCAGGCGGTGCAATCGGCCCTGCTGGAGACCGGGGCGGGCGACCTGGATGTAGCGCGGCTGCATGACGGCATGGTGCGCCGGGCTCGCGAGGCCGGGGCTGTCATCCTCGCCGACGCCGGCAAGCCGGACATCGTCCGCGAGGGGTCGCGATGGCGGGTGCTGACCCGCCAGGCCAGCCTCATCGCCCCGACCCTGGTCAACGCCACCGGCGCCTGGGCCGACGAGACCGCGCTCGACGCCGGCCTCGCCCCCAAGGGCCTGTCGCCGCTGCTGAGGACCGCCATCCTGGTGGACGCGCCCCGGGAGCTCGGCTTCCACGACTGGCCGGTGGTGAAGGACATCGACGAGCGGTTCTACTTCCGCCCCTTCGGCGGACGCCTGCTGATCACCCCGGCCGACGAGACCCCGAGCCCGCCCTGCGACGCGGCCCCCGACGAGCTGGACATCGCCTGCGCCATGATGCGCTTCCATGACGCCGCCGATCACCCGGTGACACGGATCCACCACCGCTGGGCGGGCCTGCGCACCTTCGCGGCCGATCGCGCGCCGGTGATCGGCTGGTCGGAGACGGCGCCGGGGTTCTTCTGGCTGGCGGGGCTGGGTGGCTTCGGCATCCAGACCGCCCCGGCCGTGGCCCGACTGGCCGCCGCCCTGGTCCGGGGCCGACGCGCGCCTCGGGATTTGGCCGACCATGGGGTGGAGGCCGCGACCTACGATCCGGGCCGGCTCGGCGAGGGGCCCCGCGCGGTCACCCCGCCAGGGCGAGGACCGCGGGTGACGGCTGATGGACCGCCAGGTCTTCCAGCGTATTGAGGTTGACGAAGGGGTCGGGTCCCGCGGCGTCCCAGGCCACCTCGCGCAGACCCACGTGCTGGGCGAAGCCGCGCAGGGACAAGCGACCCGTCGCCCGATAGGCCTCCAGGCGATCGCGCGACGCGACGCGCCAGAGGCCGCAGACCGGATGCAGGCGGCCGCCGCTCACCGGCAGGACCGCGCCCACCCCCGGCTCAAGGGCCCGCGCCAGCCGGTCGCTGAGATCGTCCGGCAGATAGGGCATGTCGCAGGCCAGGGTCTGGACCCAGAGCGCGCCGTGGCGGCGGCCGAAGTCCAGGGCCGAGGCGAGACCCGCCAGGGGGCCGCCGATGTCCGGCGGATCGAACAGCAAGGGGACGGCGGCCCCCTGCCCCGCCTGGCCGGCGTCCCGCACGGCGATGGCGACGTGAGACGAGTATCCTGCGGCAAGGTCGAGCGCCCGGGCCAGCAGCGGCCGGCCGCCCCAGGCGCGCAGGGGCTTGCCGCCCCCCATCCGCCGGCCCTCGCCCCCGGCCAGCACCACGGCGACGCCGGTCATGATCTTGTCCTCGCGGGCTTGCGGCGTGGATCGGCGCCGGCGGGCGCCCCGATCAGGGCGCGGGCCTGGTGCAGGTCGCCGACGGTGGTCTCCAGGTCGCGCAGCAGGCCGTCGTGGACCGAATAGATCCAGCCGTGCACCGTCAGCGGCTGGCCGCGGCGCCAGGCGTCGTGGACCAGGGGATTGCCCGCCAGGCTGACCACCTGCTCGATGACATTGCGTTCGCAGAGATGGTTCACCCGGGTCTCGATGTCGAGGATCGGCTCCAGCTCCTCGGCATGGCGCCAGAAGAGGCTCCGCACCGGCTGCAGCCAGTGGTCCACCAGGCCGTGGCGCTCGCCGGTCAGGGCCGCCCGCACCCCCCCGCAGCCATAGTGGCCGCAGACGATCACGTGCCGCACCTTGAGGATCTCCAGGGCGTACTGCAGCACCGAGAGGAAGCTGGCGTCCTGGGCCGGGGCGAGGTTGGCGAGGTTTCGGTGCACGAAGAGTTCGCCGGGCGCCAAGCCCGTCAGGTCATGGGCCGGCAGGTGGCTGTCGGCGCAACCGATCCACAGATAGTCCGGGGCGTCCTGGGCCGCCAGGCGAGGAAAGAAGTCCCGATCGTCCCGCGCCCTGGCCGCAGCCCAGGCCAGGTTGCGACGGAACAGGGCCTGGGTCACGCGTCCGGCTCATGGAGAACCCGCCCACGGCGGGCGGCCAGCCGCCGCCCCAGGGTCGCCAGGTCCTCGGCGTCCAGCCGCAGCCGGGCGATGGGCAGGATGACCGCGTTCTCCAGCCCCAGGTGGCGGCGCTCCTGGCTGGCGAACTCCGACAGGATCTTGCGCCGGGCCGGATCGAGGCCGGGAGCGGTCTCCTTCAGCAGGCAGGCCTTGAGCAGGTCGCTCACCAGACTGGCCTTGGCCACGTCGGCCCGGTGCTCGGCCGAGAGCATCCCCAACACCCGCTCGACCTCGTCTTCCGGCAGGCACCGGCGGCGCAGCAGGGGAAAGAAGTCCTCCTCCTCGTCGATGACGTGCAGGGCCAGATCGTGGCCGAGGAAGGCCACCACCTTGCCGATCTTGTCGCCGTCGAACACCGTGGTCGCGCAGACCTCGTCGATCATCTGGCAGAGCTGCCGGTGGCGATAGTGTTCGGCGAAGAACCAGTCGAGGGGCTCAGCGAGCAGTTCCAGGGGAACCTCCTCGATTTCGGTCGTTTGTTTCACCACCGCCTCCTCTCGACCTTGGGTCAGAGCTTGAATTCCAGCGTCAGCCAGATCTTCGTCCGATCGGGGAAGGCGGGCCGATCGCCCTGGAAGGCCGCCGCCTTCAGCTCAACGCCAATCTTCGGGGTCAGGGGCATGGACACCGAGGCGTCGAGCTCCTGGCCGAGCCCGCCGCCGCCGCCGGACTCATCGAACTGGTGCAGCGACGCCTGGACCTTCAACGGCTTGCCGTGCGGCCCCTTGAGCACCGAACTGCCGGTCAGGCTGAGGTCGCGCACCCCATTGGCGGGGGTGGTGAGGAAGACGTCGGCCCAACCCTGATAGGCGTGCAGGGTGGCCAGCGGCGTCGAGAAGCCGCGGCGGCCGTCGCCGTCCAGTTGCTCGAATCCGAGCGCCACGGCGTTGGTCTTGGTCTTCAGCCCCGCCGACAGGGCGATGTAGTCGAGGTCGAAGCTGGTGGGGCTGTTGCGATAGTCGGTCTGGCGGGCGTACTCGGCCTCGTAGGTGGCGCTGAGGCCCGCCTTCAGCGGTCGCGAGCCTGTGAGCCTCGCGCCCCAGGTGGCGCTCGACTGGGTGGGCGCATTGGCGAAGTCCAGCAGGTAGCCATAGGCCGAGACCTGACCGAGGCCGGTCTTGGCGTCCAGCTGGGCCAGGTGGGAGTCGCTGCGCCAGTTCCCCTGCGGGTGGTCCTCGCCGAAGATCCGGTGAACCTTGTCCACATAGACATAGGTGAGGCTGACCGTCGGCGACGGCCGGTAGACCAGCTTCGCCGCGTCGAAGGTCTGCTCATTCTGGCGGAAGCCGACATTGCCCACGAAGCGGGCGTTGTTGAGGATCAGGCGCTGGCGCCCGACCACCGCCTCGCCGTGCGTCCCCGCCCAGGAGACTTGGGCGCGGTTCAGCTCAGTGGTCTCGGGATCGGTCACCAGGGGATAGGCGGTCTTGCCATTGGTGCTGCTGTTGTAGCGGTCGGAGAGCGCGGTGACGTTCTCCCCCTCCACCAGGACCTTGAAGCCATGGAAGGCCGGGGTCTCATAGCCCAGCCGGGTGCGCAGGGTGACCGCCTGGGCGTCCTTGGAAAAGCCGTCCTGGGCGACGGTCTCGTAGCGGAGACGAGCCTCCAGGATCAGGCCCTTGGGCGCTTCGGCCGCCGAGGCCAGGGTCGGGACGGCCAGGGCCGCCAGGCCCATGAGGCCGGGAAGAAAACGCATGATTCAGACTCTCCGGACGATGGTGTAGGTGCGCGCCTTGGGCGTCAGCTTGGTTCTCAGCAGGGACGCCATGGCGGCGATGGCCGGGTCCTTGGCGCCCTGGGCGGCCGAGATCAGGTGGGTCCAGCTCTCGTCGCCGGCATTGTCGACGAAGTGGGCCACAGCCCGGCGCACGAAGGCGGTGACGTCGAGATTGTCGGTCAGGGCCGCGGCCCTCACCCGGTCGGCCAGTTCCGGATCGGTGGCGTCGAGCCAGGCCTCCAGCTCATCGGCCGAGCCGCCCTGGGCCAGCAGCTCGCCCAGCGACAGGGATCCGGTGGCGAACCGCCCGTCGCGGCTGAGGCTGAAAGCCACGCCCTGGGCCCGGGCGCGGTCGGCCAGGTCGGAGACATAGCGGGTGGCCGCCGCGGTCCAGGCGCGGCTCTCCAGATGGAGGGCGATCTTATCCTCCACATAGTCGAAGGGCAGTTCGCGCCCATCGATGCGCCGTTCCAGTTTCAGGATGTGCCAGCCGAAGCGCGAGGCGACGGGGCGCGGGAAGATGTCCCCGGCCTGAAGTCCGCCCAGCGCCCGCTCGATCTCGCCCACCACGTCGCCGGGGCCAAGCTGGCCGAGCGAGCCGCCGACCTTGCCCGAGGGACAATCCGACAGGGTCTTGGCCAGGTGGGCGAACTGCGACGGCTGCGCCAGGCAGCGGTCCAGGACGCCCTGGGCGGTCTGGCGCGCCCGCTCCAGGGCCTCGGCGTCCTCGCCCTTGGGTTCGATGAGGATATGGGCGGCCTCCAGCAGGGGCGGACTGGTGAAGTGCGACCGCTGGGTGTCGTAGACCCGCCGGCACTCGGCCGTGCTGGGGGGATCGATGTCGATCTCCGCGTCGAGGACGGCCCGGATAAGGGCCTCCTCGTTGGTCTCCTCGCGGCCGGCCTCGTCCTTGATGGGGCTCGGCGTCAGGCCCAGCTCATCGGCCCGGTGCAGCAACAGGGCCTTGACCGCCAGCGCCTTGCCGGCGGCGGTGCGGGCCTCGGCGGCCGACAGGCTGGGATGGTTCTGGACCTCCTCGGCGATGAGGAATTCTGGGATCTCAACCCCTTCAACGACGATGGTGGCGGTCGCGGCTGTCGCGGTCATGGCGGCTACTCCGCGCGCTTGAGGGGCGCGGGCCGGACGGCCTGGCTGTTGGGATAGACCGGGGCCGCGGCCTCCCGGCGGTGCGGCAGGGGACGCCTCGTCCGCACCAGCTGCCAGCCCCGGCGGTTGAGGTACCAGATCGGCGCCGAGAGCATGTGCACCAGGCGGGTGAACGGGAAGACCAGCAGGATGGTCATGCCCAGCACCAGGTGCGCCTTGAAGACTGGGTGCACGTCGGCGACGTGGTCGGCGACGTTGGGCTGGAAGGTGAAGACCCCCTGGGCCCAGGTCATGAACTTCAGCATCTCCCCGCCGTCGAGGTGGCCGAGGGACAGCGGGATGGTGGCCAGGCCCAGGCAGAGCTGGATCATCAGGATGATCAGGATGGCGGTGTCGCCGAAGCTGGAATTGTGGCGAATCCGGGGGTCGAACAGGCGCCGGTGCAGCAGCAGCAGGCCGCCGGCCAGGCACAGGATCCCGGCGATACCGCCCGCGACTATGGCCAGGATCTGCTTGGCGCCGTGGGGCACGCCCAGGGCGTCGAACACCCAGATGGGGGTCAGAAGGCCGACGAAGTGGCCGCCGAAGATGGTCAACACCCCGACGTGGAACAGGACCGATCCCAGCACCAGCTGCTTGCGCCGCAGGAGCTGCGAGGAGCCGGAGCGCCAAGTGTACTGTTCACGGTCGAAGCGGATGACCGACCCCAGCACCAGGACCGCCAGCGCGATGTATGGATAGACGCCGAACAGGATTTGATTGAGCAGTTGCATCTCAAGGGGCTCCTCAGGCCGTCGCGCCGGCGCGACGTGAGGCGCGCGGCGGTTCGGCGTTCATGGCCTCGACCAGGGCGCTGGCCTTGGGGCAGTCGGAGTCGGACGGACCGAAGGTGACCGCGGTCTCCGCCCAGGCCTTGTCGAGAGCCTCCAGGTCGTTGGGGTTCTCCTCCGGCTCGCTGAGCAAGGCCGCCAGGACGCCCGGATCGGCCTGGTTGTCGGCCAGCCGGGCCAAGGCCCCGAACACAGCGCGATAGGCGCTGCCCCGGGTCTTGAGCCGTTCGCCCATGGCCTCCAGAACGTGGCTGGCCTCGCCCAGCAGGGACGCGGCCTGGGGCTCGGACAGGGTCGAGAGGAATTCCAGAAACACCGGCAGGAAGTCCGGCAGCTCGTTGGCCGCCAGGTCGAGACCCTGGGCCCTATAAAGCTCCAGCAGCGCCACCATGGCCTCGCCGCGGTCGCGGCTCTCGCCGTGCACGTGCTCATAGAGGTTGAGGGACAGCGAGCGCGTGCGGTCGAACAGCTCGGTGTAGCGCTCCTGCAGGTCGTAGATGTCGTCCTCGGTGATCTCGGCGACCAGCTTGCGCAGGGCCTGGACCAGGGTCTTGCCCAGCATGCCCTCGGCCTCGATGACGGCGAGCGCCTCCGGGGCGAAGGTCTGCAGGTCGCGGTTGGGATAGGTCAGCAGCAGCGCGAGCGCCTTGTAGGTGCGGGCCATGTCTCAGACCTCCATGGGGGTTTTGGCGCGCGAGCGCTTGTTGGGACCAAACAGGCCCAACTCCGTGCGGCCGCCGGAGCAGCCATTGCCGAAGGAGAAGCCGCAGCCGCCACGCATGTCGTAGGCGTCCTCGGCGGTCTCGCGGTGAGCCGAGGGGATGACGAAGCGGTCTTCGTAGTTGGCGATCGCCAGGTAGCGGTACATGGAGTCGATCTCCGCCGCCGTCAGGCCGACCCGCGCGGCGAGTGCGTGGTCGATCACCCCCTCCACCGTCTTGGCCCGCATGTAGCCGCGCATGGCCAGCATCCGTTCCAGGGCCAGCTGGACCGGCGCTTCCTTGCCGGCGGTCAGCAGGTTGGCGAGGTACTTGATCGGGATCCGCAGCGAGTGGACGTCGGGCATGTCGCCGTCCATCTCCAGGGCGCCCGCCGCCACCGCCGACTGGATCGGCGAGAGGGGCGGCACGTACCAGACCATGGGCAGGGTCCGGTATTCCGGGTGCAGCGGGAATGCGATCTTCCAGTCGATGGCCATCTTGTAGACGGGGCTCTTGCGGGCCGCGTCCAGCCAGGCCTCCGGCACGCCGTCGGCGCGCGCCTGGGCGATCACCGCCGGATCGCTGGGATCCAGGAAGACGTCGAGCTGGGCCTGGTAGAGGTCCTGCTCGTCGGGGGTCGAGGCCGCGGCCTCGATGCGGTCGGCGTCATAGAGCAGGACGCCGAGATAGCGTATACGCCCGACGCAGGTTTCCGAGCACACGGTCGGCTGGCCGACCTCGATGCGCGGGAAGCAGAAGGTGCACTTCTCCGACTTTCCGGATTCCCAGTTGTAATAGATCTTCTTGTAGGGGCAGGCCGAGACGCACATCCGCCAGCCGCGGCACTTGTCCTGGTCGATCAGGACGATGCCGTCCTCCTCGCGCTTGTAGATGGCGCCCGAGGGACAGGCCGCGACGCAGGTGGGGTTCAGGCAGTGCTCGCACAGCCTGGGCAGGTACATCATGAAGGTGTTTTCGAAGGCCCCGTAGATCTCCTTCTCGACGCCCGCGAAGTTGTAGTCGGCCGACCGCTTGGAGAACTCGCCGCCGAGAATCTCCTCCCAGTTGGGCCCGCGCTCGATCTTCTCCATCCGCTGGCCGGTGATCTTCGACCGCGGCCGGGCGGTGGGGAAGGCCTTCATCTCCGGCGCTGTCTGCAGGTGGGCGTAGTCGAAGTCGAAGGGCTCGTAATAGTCGTCGATCTCCGGCAGGTCAGGGTTGGCGAAGATCTTCGCCAGGATCCGCCACTTGGCCCCCATCTTCGGCTCGATCTTGCCGTTGGCCTTGCGGGTCCAACCGCCGTTCCAGCGCTTCTGGTTCTCCCAGTCGCGCGGGAAGCCGATGCCGGGCTTGGTCTCGACGTTATTGAACCAGGCGTATTCAACGCCCTCGCGGTTGGTCCAGACGTTCTTGCAGGTGACCGAGCAGGTGTGACACCCGATACACTTGTCGAGGTTCAGCACCATGCCGATTTGCGCGCGAACCTTCATTGGGCGAAATCCTTGGCGTTGAGGGGCTCTTCCAACCAGTCGACCTTGGTCATCTTGCGCAGGACCACGAACTCGTCGCGATTCGAGCCGACCGTGCCGTAATAGTTGAAGCCGTAGGCGAGCTGGGCGTAGCCGCCGATCATGTGGGTCGGCTTGAGGACCGTGCGGGTCACCGAGTTGTGGATGCCGCCGCGCTTGCCGGTGATCTGGGATCCCGGCGTGTTCACGATCTTTTCCTGGGCGTGATACATGAAGGTGGTGCCTTCACGAATCCGCTGGGAGACCACCACCCGGGCGGTGAGCGCCCCGTTGGCGTTGAAGGCCTCCACCCAGTCATTGTCCACCAGACCGACCTTCTTGGCGTCAATCTCGGAGACCCAGACGACAGGTCCGCCCCGGTTGAGGGTCAGCATCATCAGGTTGTCGCGGTAGGTGGAGTGGATGCCCCACTTCTGGTGCGGGGTGATGAAGTTGAGGACGATCTCCTTCTCGCCATTGGGCTTGAGGCCCTTGACGTAGGTGGTCTTCAGATCGATTGGCGGACGGTAGACGCAGAGCGCCTCCCCGAAGGCCCGCATCCACAGGTGATCCTGATAGAGCTGCTGCCGGCCGGTCAGGGTCCGCCACGGGATCAGTTCGTGGACGTTGGTGTAGCCGGCCGTGTAGCAGACCTTCTCGCTCTCGATGCCCGACCAGGTCGGCGAGGTGATGATCTTGCGCGGCTGGGCCAGCAGGTCGCGGAAGCGGATCTTCTCGTCTTCCTTCGGCAGGGCCAGGTGGGCGTGTTCCCGTCCGGTCTGCTTCTCAAGGGCTTCCCAGGCCTTGACCGCCACCTCGCCATTGGTTTCCGGCGCCAGCATCAGGATGGTCTCGCAGGCGTCGATGTCGGTATCGATCCGGGCCATGCCCTGAGTCTGACCTTCCTCCAGCACCGCGCCGTTCAGCTCGGTGAGCAGATCGACCTCGTGGTCGGTCTTCCAGCCGATCCCCTTGCCGCCGTTGCCCACCTTCTTCATCAGCGGGCCAAGGGCGGTGAAGCGCTTGAAGGTGTTGGGATAGTCCCGCTCGACGATGGTGATCTGCGGCATGGTCTTGCCGGGGATCGCCTCGCATTCGCCCTTGGACCAGTCCCGCACGTCGAAGGGCTGGGCCAGTTCGGCGGCGCTGTCGTGCTGGATGGGGGTGAGGACCACGTCCTGCTCGACCCCCAGAACCTCGGGCGAGACCTCGGAGAAGGTCTTGGCGATCGCCTTGAAGATCTCCCAGTCGGACTTCGACTCCCAGGCCGGATCCACCGCCGCGCTGAGCGGGTGGATGAAGGGGTGCATGTCGGAGGTGTTGAGGTCGTTCTTTTCGTACCAGGTGGCTGTCGGCAGGACGATGTCGGAGTAGACGGCCGTCGTGGACATCCGGAAGTCGAGGGTGACCAGCAGGTCGAGTTTTCCTTCCGGCGCCTCGTCGTGCCAGACGACCTCATTGGGCTTGCGCCGCCCGTCCTCGCCAAGGTCCTTGCCCTGGACGCCGTGGGAGGCGCCCAACAGGTGCTTGAGGAAGTACTCGTGGCCCTTGCCCGAGGAGCCCAGCAGGTTGGAGCGCCAGATGAACATGTTGCGCGGCCAGTTGGCGGGGTCGTCGGGGTCCATGCAGGACATCTTCAGATCGCCGTTCTTCAGCTGATCGAGCGCGTAGGCCTTGGCGTCCTGACCCGCCGCGGCGGCGGCCTTGGCCACCTCCAGGGGGTTGGTCTTCAGGGCCGGGGCCGAGGGCAGCCAGCCCAGGCGCTCGGCCTTGGCGTTGAAGTCGATCATCGCCCCGTCCCACACGCCTTCCGGCGCGGTGGGCGAGAGGATCTCGCTCATCTCCACCGTCTCGTACCGCCACTGATCGGAGTGGGCGTAGAAGAAGGAGGTGGAGTTCTGCTGACGGGGCGGACGGATCCAGTCGGTGGCGAAGGCCAGGGGCGCCCAGCCGGTCTGGGGCCGCAGCTTCTCCTGGCCGACATAGTGCGCCCAGCCGCCGCCGGACTGACCGACACAGCCGCACATCACCAGCATGTTGATGACGGCGCGGTAGTTCATGTCCATGTGGAACCAGTGGTTCATCGCCGCGCCGATGATCACCATCGACTTGCCGTTGGTCTTCTCGGCGTTGCCGGCGAAGCCGCGGGCCACCGCGATGATCTGGTCCTTCGGCACCGAGGTGATCGCCTCGGCCCAGGCCGGGGAATAGGGCTCCACATCGTCGTAGCTGGCGGGCATGTGGTCGCCGCCGAAGCCCTGGTCGACGCCGTAATTGGCCAGGAACAGGTCATAGACGCAGGCCACCAGGGTCTCGCCCTCGGGCAGCATCATGCGCTTGACCGGCACGTTGCGGACCAGGACGTCCGGGTGATCGGTCATGGCGAAGCCGTTGGTGGCCGCGCCGCCGAAGTAGGGGAAGCGAACCGCGGCGACCTCGTCGTGGACGCCCTTGAGGCCCAGGCGCAGGGTGGTTTCGCGACCGGCCCCGTCCTTCTCTTCCAGGTTCCACTTGCCGTCCTCGCCCCAGCGGAAGCCGATGGAGCCGTTGGGCACGACGACCTCGCCGGTCGTCTCGTCGAGGGCGACGGTCTTCCAGTCGGGGTTGTTGGCCTCGCCGAGCGCCTTGTCGAATTCCGCGGCGCGCAGCAGGCGCTCGGGCACATAGGCGCCGTCCTGCGGGACCAGGCGGACCAGCATGGGCAGGTCGCTGTATTTCCGCAGGTAGTCGCGGAAGTACGGCACCTGCTTGTCGATGTGGAACTCCTTGAGGATCACGTGGCCGAAGGCCATGCCGAGCGCGGCGTCGGTCCCCTGCTTCACGGGCAGCCACAGGTCGGAGAACTTCGAGGCCTCGGAATAGTCGGGGCAGATCACCACCGACTTGGCGCCGCGATAGCGGGCCTCGGTGTAGAAGTGGGCGTCCGGGGTGCGGGTCTGGGGGACGTTGGAGCCCCAGAGGAGCAGGAACCCGGAATTGAACCAGTCGGCGCTCTCGGCCACGTCGGTCTGTTCGCCCCAGGTCTGGGGCGAAGCCGGCGGCAGGTCGCAGTACCAGTCGTAGAACGAGCCGCAGACGCCGCCGATCAGCTGCAGATAGCGGGCGCCCGCGGCGTAGGAGACCATGGACATGGCCGGGATCGGCGAGAAGCCGAAGATGCGGTCCGGGCCCCAGGCCTTGATGGTGTGGGCGTTGGCCGCGGCGATGATCTCGGTGACCTCGTCCCAGGTCGCCCGGATGAAGCCCCCTGCCCCGCGCATGGTCGTATAGGAGGCGCGCTGGGCGGGATCGTTCTGGATCGAGGCCCAGGCGGCCACCGGGCTGCGGGTGGCGCGCGCGGCCCGCCACAGCTTCAGCAGGCGTGAGCGGATCAGTGGGTATTTCACCCGGTTG
The DNA here is from genome assembly GCF_030645195.1 of Phenylobacterium sp. GTDB lineage: Bacteria > Pseudomonadota > Alphaproteobacteria > Caulobacterales > Caulobacteraceae > Phenylobacterium. The sequence continues at coordinate 45,591 of NZ_JAUSLW010000146.1, forward strand.
GCGGAATAGAGATACCAGCTGTAGCTGGCGCCCCGGGCGCAGCCCCGCGGCTCGTGGTTGGGCAGCTCCGGCCGGGTGCGCGGATAGTCGGTCTGCTGGGTCTCCCAGGTGACGATCCCGCCCTTGACGTAGATCTTCCAGGAGCAGGAGCCCGTGCAGTTCACCCCGTGGGTGGAGCGGACGACCTTGTCGTGCTGCCAGCGGCGCCGATAGGCCTCCTCCCACTTGCGGTCCTCGTCGGTGAGGACGCCGTGGCCATCGGAGAACAGCTCGGTCTTGCGGGCGAAGAAGGTCAGGCGATCAAGGGTATGGCTCATGCCACGATTTCCATCTTCGAAGGGGTTTGGGGCGCGTGCAGCAGCGAGGATTTGCGGGCGTAGAAGCCCCAGTTCACCGCGACGCAGCTGAGGTAGAAGGCCAGGAAGACCAGCAGGGCGGCGCTCGGCCCGCCGCTGGCCTTCATCGCGTTGCCGAAGGCCAGCGGGATGAAGAAGCCGCCGAAGGCGCCGATGGCCGAGCTGAAGCCGACGATGGCCGCCGACTCCATCTCCGCGGCCTTCAGGCGCGCGGCCGGATCAGCTTGCGGCAGCAGCCGAGGCATGTCGGCCCGCACGATCGCGGGGATCATCTGGAAGGTCGAGGCGTTGCCGACCCCGGTCCATAGGAACAGCCACATGAAGCTGGCGAAGAAGATCGGGAAGGAGGGCTCGGCGCCGAAGCCGCCGACGCTGTACATCACCGACAGCACGCCGAGCGCCAGGGCGATGAACACCCAGTGGGTGACGTTGTGGCCGCCGAACTTGTCGGAGACCCAGCCGGTGAGCGCCCGCGAGGCCGCCCCGACCAGCGGACCGAGGAAGACCAGCTGCATGGCTTGGACGTCGGGGAACAGGGTCTTCATCAGGAGCGGAAAGGCCGCCGAGAAGCCGATGAACGAGCCGAAGGTGCCAACGTAGAGCCAGCAGATGACCCAGTTATGCTTGCGCTTGAACACCACCGACTGCTCGGTGAAGGAGGCCCGGGCCGAGGCGATGTCGTTCATGCCGAACCAGGCCAGGCTGCCGGCGATGAGAATGAAGGGGACCCAGACGAAGCCGGCGTTCTGCAGCCAGATCGTGCTCGACACGCCCTTTTCCACCACGGTCTGGGGCGCGCCCACCAGGGGCAAGAACATCCCGATCCCGATCACCACCGGCACCAGGAACTGCATGACGCTCACGCCAAGGTTCCCGAACCCGGCGTTGAGGGCCAGCGCATTGCCCTTTTGGCTCTTCGGGAAGAAGAACCCGATGTTGGCCATCGAGGAAGCGAAGTTGCCGCCCCCCAGGCCGCAGAGCAGGGCCAGGGCCACGAACACCACATAGGGAGTGGTGGGATCCTGCACGGCCAGACCGATGCCGATCGCCGGAATCAGCAGGGACAGGGTCGTCAGCGTCGTCCACAGCCGGCCGCCGAGGATCGGGACCATGAAGGTGTAGAAGATCCGCAGGGTCGCGCCCGAGAGCGCGGGCAGAGCGGTGAGCCAGAAGAGCTGTTCGGTGGTGAACTTGAAGCCGACCAGCTTCAGCTTGGCCACCACCATCGACCACACCATCCAGACCGAGAAGGCCAGGAGCAGGTTGGGGATCGAAATCCAGAGATTCCGGCTGGCGATCGCCTTGCCCGATCCCGACCAGAAGGCCGGGTCTTCTGGGCGCCAGTCGATCAGGACGTGGCGGGCGGGTTTGCGGGAAGCCATCAATGCGTTCCTCTTTTTGGGGTCGCCGCGCGAGCGCTGGCGGGCGCACCGGAAACCGGGCGCGGTTGAAGGTCGGCGTGCAGGGACGCCATCTCGGGAAGTTCGGGCAGCTCACCCAGCTGCGGGGCGCCGGCATGCTCCATCCGGCGGATGGCGAAGTGCATCCAGGCCAGGGCGCTGGCCACCAGGACGAACAGCAGCATGAAACAGCTGGTCCAGACGCCGGTCAGGTCGTTGAGGGCCCCGAAGGCGATGGGCAGGACAAAGCCCCCCAGACCGCCCACCATGCCCACCAGGCCGCCCACCGAGCCGATGGTGTCGGGGTAGTAGACCGGGATGTGCTTGTAGACCGCGGCCTTGCCCAGGCTCATGGCGAAGCCGAGGCAGAATAACAGGACGATGAAGGGGACCAGCCCCGTGGCCAGGCGGAAGACGATCGGTCCGTGGACCCCGTCCACCACATAGCTGGTGGGCGGATAGGACAGCAGGAAGGTGGCCACCACGCTGATGCTGAAGGTCAGGTACATCACCTTGCGCGCGCCGATCTTGTCGGAGAGCCAGCCGCCGAACACCCGGAACAGGGACCCGGGGATCGAATAGGCCGCCGCCAGCATGCCCGCGGTGCGGATGTCCAGGTGATAGACCCCCACCAGATAGTGGGGCAGCCAGAGCGCCAGGGCCACGAAGGCGCCGAAGACGAAGAAGTAGTAGAGGGCGAAGCGCCAGACCTGCAGCTTCATCAGCGGCGCGAACTGCATCGCCGCGGCCACGGGCTTGGCGCCGGTCCGGCGGCGCTCCACCAGTTCGGGATCGTCCCGGGTCAGCAGGAAGTAGATGACGGCGATCACCGCCAGGGCCACGGCCCAGACCTGGGCGACGGTCTGCCAGCCATAGGCGATCATCACGAAGGGGGCGGCGAACTTGGTGACCGCGGCGCCGACATTGCCGGCGCCGAAGATGCCCAGCGCCGTGCCCTGCTTTTCCTTGGGGAAGAACTTGGACACATAGGCCACGCCGACCGCGAAGGAGCCGCCAGCCATGCCGACGCCCAAGGCCGCCAGCAGGAACTGCGGATAGGTCTGCGCGTGAGAAAGCAGGAAGGTGGCCAGCGCGGCCGACAGCATCACCACCAAGTTCACCACCCGGCCGCCATACTGGTCGGCCCAGACCCCCAGGATGACGCGGACCAGGGAGCCGGTGAGGATCGGCGTACCGGCGAGCAGGCCGAACTGCGCCTCGGTGAGGCCGAGATTCTGCTTAATCTGCACCCCGATGATCGAGAAGATCGTCCACACCGCGAAACAGGCGGTGAAGGAGAAGGTGCTCATCCAGAGCGCCATGCCGGCGCCCGGCGCGGCCTGTGTGGTGGGCGGTGTGACGGCGACGCTCAACTTGTCCCCCGGCCTCTCTATGGCGGGGACCAAGCGCCCTCGCTTCGACCGTTTCTATGCAGTCGCCGCGCGGGAATTGGATTGACGATCATCAAATCCAACCCCCGATGTTGCTATATTCGACGGGTTCACAGCACGAATAGCGAGCTCGATTTACGCGCGTAACACCCACGATTACTTTTGTTGGGCCACCCGATTGATGATCGTCAAGCCGCGGGCCCGCCCGCGGCGCTTTCGCCCCGCTTGATCCAAATCAAGGCTCGACTCGCTGAGCGGACCGATTGATGGTTGACGTAAGGGGACCAAGGGAATGTCGATGCGAGTGGTGGATGTCGAGCGCGTAAGGGGTTTGCCTCTGTTCTGCGGCGCCTCCGACGAGACCTTCAACGCGGTGACCGCCGGCGCCTTCCTGCAGAAATTCCCGGCGGGCACGACCCTGCTGCACGAGGGCGACCCCGTCGATTTCCTCTATGTCCTGCTCGACGGCCTCGTGGAGCTGGAGGGCACCTGGAACGACAAGGAGACCACGCTGGCGGTCCTGCGACCCGTCTCCACCTTCATCTTCGCCGCCGTCGCCCTCGACGCCGACGCCCTGATGAGCGCCCGCACCGTCGAGCGGTCCGACATCCTGATGCTCTCGGGCGAGGCCCTGCGCCGGGCGATGCAGACCGACGCCCACTTCAGCTACGCCGCCAGCCAGGAGCTGGCCGGCTGTTATCGCGGCTTGGTGCGCTCGCTGAAGAACCACAAGCTACGCGGCGGGGCCGAGCGCCTGGCGAACTACCTGATCACCCAGAAGGTGCGCCAGGGCGGGGCCGAGACCTTCACCCTGCCCCATGAGAAGCGCCTGCTGGCCTCCCTGCTGGGTATGACCCCGGAGAACCTTTCCCGCGCTTTCGCCACCCTGACCGGCTATGGCGTGGTGGTGAACGGGCCCGAGGTGACCATCGCCCGGCCCGTGGTGCTGGAGCGCCTGGCCAAGCCCGACCCCCTGATCGACAACCACCAGCCGCCGAGCCCGGCGCCCATCGGCAAGGCCGAGCGGGAACTCTGGCCGGCCAGCCGCGCCAGCTAGAGCGTGTCAGCCTGAAGTGGCTGCCGGTTCAGGCGCCCGTCACGCCGAAACCTGGGAAACGCCCTTGGCCACGGCATAGGCCTGGGTTCCCCGGGTAAGCACCCGATCCCCGGCCTCGATCGCCGCGATGGGGATGTCGGCGGCGCCGGACAGGCGCTGATAGATCGGGGCGAAGTCCTGCAGGGTTGCGTCCAGCAAGGCCTGCAGGGACGGGATCACGAAATAGACCTGCTGGAAGTCGTCGATCCGGTAGGGGGTCCGCATCACCCGCTCCAGATCGAAACCCAGGCGGTTGGGGGAGGGGTCGTCCAGGGCGAAGATCGACTCCGCGTGGGACGAGACGATGCCGGCCCCATAGATGCGCAGGCCCTCGCTCGTCTCCAGCAGGCCGAATTCGACGGTGTACCAGTAGAGCCGCGCCAGGTTGTGCAGTTGGCCCCGGCCCAGGGCGCGCAGGCCGCCCTCGCCATAGGCCTGCATATAATCGGCGAACACCGGATCGGTCAGCATCGGCACGTGGCCGAAGACGTCGTGGAAGATGTCGGGTTCCTGAAGGTAATCAAGCTGTTCCGGCCGACGGATGAACCGCCCGGCCGGGAACCGCCGGTTGGCCAGGTGCTCGAAGAACATCGCGTCGGGCACGAGGCCCGGCACCGCCACCACGCGCCAGCCGGTCAGCCGGTCCAACTCCTCATTGATCCGCGAGAAGTCGGGGATGCCGCCTCGGTGCAGGTCCAGGGCGTCCAGGCCGTGCAGGAAGGCGTCGCAGGCCCGCCCCGGCAGCAGCTTGGCCTGCCGCTCATAGAGGGTCATCCAGACCTGATGCTCGGCCGGGGTGTAGGCAGCCCAGTCCTGGTCGATGGTCCAGTCGGCCCGGGCTCCGGGCGGGGGAAAACCGTCAGCGCTCATGGCCGCAGAATGCCCCCAAATCGCCGGAAGTTCCGTTCGCAATGCGCCGGTTTCGGCCAGGTCGGCGCGAAAACCTTGCTTGGAAGGTCTCCAGACGGGTGGAGCTTGCCCACGCCTCGCCCCCTCAGGGGGAGAGGGTAGGGTGAGGGGGCGCGCAGCAGGGCTGCGCGTCACGGCCTCGAAGTAACGACGGAGGTTCAGAAAGAGCCCTCACCCGACCTCTCCCGCCAGCGGGAGAGGAGAAGCGCCTAGTGGCTGATGCGCGGCCGCAGGGTGTAGTGGCCCTCGTTGAAGGATTCGAAGATCAGCGGCGCCTGGGGGTGGCCCACCGGCTCGCCGCTCTCGTCGGGCAGCAGGTTCTGCTCGGAGACATAGGCGACATAGGCGTTGTCGTCGTTCTCGGCCAGCAGGTGATAGAAGGGCTGGTCCTTGCGGGGCCGCACATGCTCCGGGATCGACTGCCACCACTCCTCGGTGTTGGCGAAGGTGGGGTCGACGTCGAAGATCACGCCGCGGAAATTGAAGACACGGTGCTTCACAACGTCGCCGATGGCGAACTTGGCCAGCCGAATGTCCGCGATCGCCGCGGGATTGGGCAGGTGACCTGCGTTTGGCTTTTCGAGTCGAGCGTCCATGACCTGAGAATCTACACCGAGGTACCTAACTGGGAGATGAACGTAGCGCTCACGCGTCCGTGTACAAGGGCGCGCCTTCCGGCAGGCGAACTTGCTTGGTACAGTCGCCTTGAAACGAGGCGCCCGTACCGGCGTCTGCGAAGGACAGGTTGGCGGTCCATGTCTGAGGCGCGCAGAAACACGCGATGCGTGTTTCGCCCTCTTATCCTACGCGCTTGCCCGGCGCCTGAATGAGCGATCAGGCTGGAAGCGCGTCCGCGCCCGGCGCCATGAGGAATGGCCGGGAGAGGTCTGGGAGTGATGCGCCCTGCTATGGCGCGCTCGACCTCGGGACCAACAATTGCAGGCTCTTGATCGCCACGCCGTCGGGCAAGAGCTTCCGGGTGGTGGAGGCCTATTCGCGGATCGTGCGCCTGGGTGAGGGGCTTTCCCAGAGCGGCCGGCTGTCGGATGTCGCCATGGAACGCGCCATGGCCGCCCTGAAGGTCAGCGCCGAGAAGGTCCGTCGCCGCCGGGTGGTCAAGCTCAAGGCCATCGCGACCCAGGCCTGCCGCATGGCCGAGAACGGTCAGGAATTCATCGACCGGGTCTTCGAGGAGACCGGCCTGCGCCTGCAGATCATCGCCCCGCGCGAGGAGGCCCAGCTCTCCGTCGCCGGTTGCCTCAACCTGCTGGATCGCAGCGCCGACGCCGCCCTGGTGGTGGACGTGGGCGGCGGCTCCACCGAGCTCTCCTGGGTGGACCTGAAGGGCGAGGGCCTGGGGGGCGAACTCAGCACCTTCGTGGCCTCGAAGCTGCCCATCAAGGCCTGGCTCTCCATTCCCATCGGGGTCGTCACCCTGGCCGAGCAGTTCCCGGAGGGGGCCGAGGTCACCCAGGCCTGGTTCCGCGCCATGGTGGAACGGGTGAAGGTCGATCTCGCCGCCTTCCGCCACGCCGACCCGATGCGGCCGCTGTTCGACGAGGACCGCGCCCACCTGATCGGCACCTCGGGCGCCATCACCAGCCTGGCCGGCATGCATCTGCGCCTGCCGCGCTACGACCGCTCCCGCGTCGACGGCATCTGGATGACGCGGGACGAGTGCGAGGGCGCGGCCAACCTGCTGCTCGGCCTCACCGCCCAGCAGCGCGCCGACCAGCCCTGTATCGGCCCCGACCGTTCGGACCTGGTCCTGGCCGGCGCCGCCATCCTCCAGGCCGTCCAGGAGCTCTGGCCCTGCACCCGCGTCCGCGTCGCCGACCGCGGCCTGCGCGAGGGCATCCTGATGTCCCTGATGTCCGAAGGCGGCGGCCGCAGCCGCCGCAAGCGCCGCCGCGGCCGTCGCGGCAAACCCTTGCCCCAGGCCGCCGAATGACCGACGAACTCCCTCCGGCCCGCAAACGCATGGTCAAGCCGCCCATGGGCGGCACCGAGGAAGGCCGCGGCAAGCCCGCGCGCCTGAAGACCGCCAAGATGCGGACCCCGTCCTCCCAGGCCTGGCTGTCGCGGCAGGTGAACGACCCCTTCGCCGCCAAGGCCCGCGCCCACGGCTACCGCTCCCGCGCCGCCTACAAGCTGACGGAGATCGACGACCGCCTGCACCTGCTGAAGCCCGGCATGCGGGTCATCGACCTCGGCGCGGCCCCCGGCGGCTGGACCCAGGTCGCCGTCGAACGCGGCGTGGTCAATATCGTCGGCGTCGACCTGCTGCCGGTCGATCCGATCTCGCCTGCCCAGATCATCGAGATGGACTTCACCGACCCGGCCTGCGGTCCCCTGCTGATCGAGATGCTGGGCGGGCCGCCGGACATCGTGCTGTCGGACATGGCCCCCAACACCGTCGGCCACCGCAAGACCGACCACCTGCGGATCATGGGCCTGATCGAGATCGGCGTGGACTTCGCCATCAGCGTGCTCAAGCCCGGCGGCGCCTTCATCGCCAAGGCCTTCCAGGGCGGCGAGACCTCGCTGGTCATCGCCAGTCTCAAGCACCACTTCACCGAGGTGAAGAACATGAAACCCAAGGCCAGCCGCGCGGACTCCTCGGAGACCTACCTGGTGGCGACGGGGTTCAAGGGCCGGAGTGGCGAGCGGCGCTAGGCTGTCACGCGTTAGAGGCTGGGGTATGCTCTCTTGGGTTGCTTCAAGCGGCCTGTTCACCGGCGGAGTCCTCAGGCTATCCTCCTGCGGTGCAAGGTCGCTGATCTGAGAGTCTGGAAATCGCTCGGGTTCAGGGCGGGTGTCGCGCAGAAGGTTGGCCGGGGGTGGAGTTGGACGGGCGCGCAGACACCCCGAGCGAAGACGGCCTGTTCCGGGCCGCTGATGGCGCCCTGGCCGACACCGAGGCCGAACTCCGCCGGCTGAACTGGGCGCTGGCGGCCTATGGGCGCTCCTCCTCGGCCCTGATCCACTTCCAGACCCTGGACGACCTGGTGGCCAGCATCTGCGGCGCGATCGTCGCCCAGGAGGAATACGTCATCGCCGCCGTGGGCCTGGCGGACTCCGGCCCGGGCAAACCGGTGCGTCTGCTGGCGGGGGCCGGTCCCGCCCTTGCCTATCTCGACGGCCTCAATCTCAGCTGGGACGAGAGCCTGCCGGAGGGCAATGGCCCCACCGGTCGCGCCATCCGCAGCGGCGAGTCCTTGATCATGCGCGACGCACTGACGGAGCCCATGTTCGCGCCCTGGCGGGAGCGGGCTCGCCCCTTCGGCATCCGGTCGAGCGTCACGGTGCCCTTCAGGCGAGACGGACGCGTGGTGGGCGTCATCCTGGTCTACGCCTCGCGCCCTCACGCCTTCGGGACCAAGGAACTGGAGCTGTTCTCGGAGCTTGGCAGCGAACTGGCCTTCGCCATGTCGGTGGCCGAGGATCGGGCGCAGCTGAAGGCGTCCGAGGCCGCGCGGCTCGCCGCCGAGGACGCCGCCCGCGAGGCTCAGGCGGAACTGGCGAGGGCCGGGCGGTTGCTTTCGGTGGGGGAATTCGCGTCCTCCATCGCCCACGAGATCAATCAGCCGGTGGCCGCGATCATCACCAACGGCGACGCCGCCCTGCGCTGGCTGGCGCGCGACCCGCCCGACCTGGACGAGGTGAGGGCCGCCATCGAGCGCATGAGCCGTGACGCCAAGCGCGCCAGCGGCGTGGTCGCCCGGACCCGGGGGCTGCTCGCGAAGTCCCGGACCGACGACGCTCCCCTTGACGTGAACGAGGTGGCGGAGGAGGTCCTGCTCTACACCGCCGACGAGCGCCGTCGATCCCAGGTGAGCGTGTCGACAGATCTCGCGTCGGGACTTCCCCTGGTGCGGGGAGACAGGATCCAGCTGCAACAGGTGATGCTCAACCTCATTCTCAACGGCGTGGACGCGATGAAGGGCGTCAATGACCGTCCCCGCTGGCTGCGGGTCCGGTCCGCGCTCGGGGCTGACGGCGAGGTCCTGGTGGAGGTCGAGGACTGCGGGGTCGGGCTGGACCCCGCCACCAGCGATCACCTGTTCGAACACTTCTTCACCACCAAGGACGGCGGGGTGGGCCTGGGCCTGCCGATCTCGCGCTCCATCGTCGAGGCCCATGGCGGCCGCCTCTGGGCCGGTCCGGCCTCGCCCCACGGCGCGGTGTTCCGGTTCTGCCTCCCCGTCGCGGCCCTCGCCGCCGCATGAGCGAGGCGCCGCCCACCATCATCGTCGTCGATGACGATATCTCGATCCGGGAGTCGCTGGAGGGCCTGCTGCGCTCGGTCGGCTTCCAGGTCAGGCTGTTCGGCTCGGTGGCCGAGTTCCTCGCCGGCAAGCTTCCGGAGGGACCCTGCTGCCTGATCCTCGACGTCCGCCTTCCGGGCCAGAGCGGGCTTGATCTGCAGGCCGAGCTGGCCGGGGCCGACATCCGCCTGCCGATCGTCTTCATCACCGGGCACGGCGACATCCCGATGTCGGTGCGGGCCATGAAGGCCGGGGCGGTGGAGTTCCTCTCCAAGCCGTTCCGGGAACAGGATCTGCTGGACGCCCTTGGGGTCGGGGTGGCGCGCGACCGGGCGCGCCGTCAGGCCGAGGCCGCCGCCGCCGAACTGACGGCGAAGTTCGAGGCCCTGACGCCCCGCGAGCGCCAGGTCCTGGGCCTGGTGGCCACCGGCCGCCTCAACAAGCAGATCGCCGGCGAGATCGGAGTCAGCGAGATCACCGTCAAGGTCCACCGAGGCCAGGTGATGCGCAAGATGGGCGCCCGCTCGGTGGCCGACCTGGTCCGCATGGCCGACCGCCTGGGTCTCGCGCCGGACGGCCCCTGACGCCGCCCCTCCGGCGGCCATATCGTCCCAGGAACCTATACCAAGGGATAGGTCGCCTAAGACCTGAAGAGCCCCCGCCGACCCCAAGTTCGGTTTGAAACCGGAGCCCGCCGGGTCTTCAATCGGGGCTCGCTCCCCCGGTCGGCGCCGGCCTCGGGCCCGTCGTCGCGTCTCAGCAGTCAGGAACGTCCGGATGGCGGGATCGGCCCGGTCTCTCATCGCCATCGTGGACGACGACGTCTCCTTCCGGGAGGCCTTGGCCGGCTTGATCAAGGCCTTCGGCTACCGCGTCACCGCCTTTGGATCGGCCGGCGACTTCCTCAGGTCCGACGCGACCCGTGAAGCGGCCTGCCTGGTCCTCGACGTGCAGATGCCCGACCTCGGCGGTCTCGAGCTGCAGGACCGGCTCATCGCCGAGGGACGCGGTCTCCCGACCATCTTCGTCACCGCCTCTCCTGACCCCGCGCCACGCCTCCGCGCGCTTGAGGCGGGGGCCTTGGCCTATCTGGAGAAGCCCTGCGACCAGGATGTGCTGCTCAGCCATATCCGCTCGGTCCTGGACCCGGCCTGAGGTTTCCGCCGGCCGCGCAGGGCCCCGGGGACCTATACCAAGGTGCAGGGTCACCTAACCCCTTGAGAGAACGTCGTCTTCCGCAAGTCTAATTGTCGCGCTTGCGGCCGGCCGACTACCTTCGGACTGTCTTCGCGCTGCGCGAGACCGAAGGAACATCTCGTGAGCGTCCAGCCTCTGAAGTCCGCCTCGTCCGCCCGGCTGGCGCCCCTGCGCGCCCTGGTCGCCGACGACAACGAAGGAAACCGGCAGCTCCTGGGCGCGATCCTCCGATCGCAGGATCTCGAGGTGGAGGTCGCCAACTGCGGGCGCAGCGCCGTCACGGTGGCCACGGGGCGCCGTTTCGACCTGATCCTCCTGGACCAGAACATGCCGCAGCTGGATGGCCTGACCGCCACCCGCCTCATTCGCGAGCACGAGACGGTCGCCGGCTGGCCGCGGGCCAGCATCTTCATCGTCACCTCGATGAACGGGCCGGCGGATGCCGTCCGCTCCCGGGCCGCCGGCGCCGACCAGCACGTGACAAAGCCGGTGGACCTCGGCGGCCTGATCGCCCTGGTGGAGCGCGCCCGGCGCGCGGCCCTGACCGGCGCCCGTTGCCGCCAGTGCCTGGCGTGGGTGGGGGAGCAGGCGCGCGCCCTGCGGAGCCTCGGCGCCCGCCGCCGCTGAGGCGCCATTCCCCTTTCGACCGGCTTGGCTCTAAGGTCGTCCTCAACAAGAGGGGAAACGACGATGGCTGACGGCGCGGTGGGCGGCTTCACGCTCGACAAGTATTCCAAGGTCCGCGAAGCCTTCGAGGCCAACCTGGCCTCGGGCGCCGATGTGGGCGCCTCCTTCTGCGCCACGGCGGACGGCGAGACGGTGGTGGACCTCTGGGGCGGCTGGGCCGACGAGGCCCGCACCCGGCCCTGGGTCGAGGACACCATCGTCAATGTCTACTCCACCACCAAGACCATGACGGCGCTGACGGCCCTGCTGCTGGCCGACCGCGGCGAGCTCGACTTCGACGCCCCCGTCGCCCGCTACTGGCCCGAGTTCGCCCAGGCCGGGAAGGGCGAGGTCAAGGTCAGCCACCTGATGAGCCACTCCGCCGGCCTGTCGGGCTGGAAGGAGCCTATCACCGTCGAGGACCTCTATGACTGGGACAAGGCGACCGCCCTGCTGGCCGCCCAGGCGCCCTATTGGGAGCCGGGCACGAAGCCCGGTTATCACGCCCTGACCCAGGGCTATCTGGTGGGGGAGGTGGTGCGCCGCATCACGGGAAAGTCCCTGGGGACCGTCTTCCGCCAGGAGATCGCCGAGCCCCTGGACGCCGACTTCCACATCGGCCTGCCGGCCAGCGAGGACGCCCGCGTCGCCGACCTGATCCCGCCGCCGGCCGGGGGCGGAATCGCCGATGGCGAGCAGTCCGAACTGGTCGCCAACATGTCACGCAATCCAGGGATCGACCCCCTGGCCACCCGGACCCGCGCCTGGCGCGGCGCCGAGATCCCCGCCGCCGGCGGAACCGGAAACGCCCGCTCGGTGGCCGAGATCCATGTGCTGCTGGCCAATGGCGGCGTCGCCAAGGGCAAGCGCCTGCTCTCCGAGGCCGGCTGCCGCAAGGCGCTTGAACTGCAGGTGGAGGGGACCGACCTGATCCTCGGTGGTCCGGCCCGCTTCGGTCTCGGCTTCGGCCTCCCCAGCGCGGCCGTCCCCATGCCCAACCCCAACACCATCTATTGGGGCGGCTATGGCGGCTCGCTGATCATCATCGACATGGATGCGCGCACGACGGTCGCCTACGCCATGAACAAGATGGCCCCCACCACCACCGGCGACATGCGCGCCTTCGGCCTGATGGCGGCGATGATGTAGCAAAGACGTCATCCCGGACGCCGATAGGCGATCCGGGAGCCAGGGGCCGAGCGCTCCGCCCCTGGGTCCCGGCTCTCCGCTTCGCTGCGGCCGGGATGACGCAGTGGGTTTGCTACGCCAGCATCCGCACCTTCGGCTCGCGGTCCCACTGGCGGGTCCGCGCCGGCGGGATGAAGCCATCGGCGCCCTTGGCCAGGTCCACGACGCCCGCGTCCGGCGCGACACCGGCCTTATCCAGCAGGGCTTGCGCCTCGGCCGTGAAGCCGATGGCCTTCAGATGGATGAAGGCGTTGGCGACGAAGTCGACCGCCGCGCTCTCCTTCAGCAGTTCGGCGCAGCCGTCCTTCGACAGCACCAGCGCCACGGCGTCGAACAGCACCGAGGGCGTGCCGGCCAGCTGGCCGTCGGCCGGCAGCTTCTTGCCGTCCTTCAGGGTGACGCCGCCGATCTTGGGGGCGACGATCTTGACGCTGGCGCCCTCGGCCAGGGCAGCCTTCTTCACAGCGTTGATCACCGCGCCGTCCGCGCCGTCGGTCACCAGGATGGCCACCGCGCGGCCCATCAGGGTCTCGGGGTACTTGCCGAGGATGCGCAGGGCGGGGGAGGCGTCCATGTCCACCGGCTTGACCGCCGCGTCGGACTTGGCCGGCAGGTCCATGGCCAGGCCCGCCGCCACCCGCTTGGCGAGGTCGGCGTCGATGTTCTGCAGATTGCCCAGGATGCGCAGCCGCACATGCTCGAAGCTGCACTTGGACAGTTCGAACACCAGGGCGCTGGCCAGGTGGGCCTGCTCGATGGGGGTTTGCGAGGCGTAGAACAGCCGCGCATGGCTGTAGTGATCGGCGAAGGTCTCGGCCCGCAGCCGCGCCTTGGGGGCGTCATTGGCCACCGCCGCCGAGCGGAAGCCGCCCTTGGGGTCCTCGCGCGGCCCGCCGGGTTCGCCCACCTGGTCCAGGCTGTTGGGCTCGTAGTTGGCCCGGCCGACGGGGATTTCCATCTGCATGTGCCCGTCGCGCTGCAGGTTCTGGAAGGGGCAACCCTTGGCGCGGTTGATCGGTAGCTGGTGGAAGTTCACCGACCCCAGCCGCGACAGCTGGGTGTCCTGGTAGGAGAACAGCCGCCCCTGCAGCAGCGGGTCCTCCGAGGCGTCGATCCCCGGCGGCATGTTGGTGGGCAGGAAGGCGGCCTGCTCGGTCTCGGCGAAGAAGTTGTCGACGTTGCGGTCCAGCACCATCCGCCCGATCACCTTGATCGGGACCAGTTCCTCGGGGATTAGCTTGGTGGCGTCCAGGATGTCGAAGGGCAGGGCGTCGGCGTCGGCCTGAGACAGAAGCTGCACGCCGAACTCCCACTCCGGGAAGCTGCCTGAGTCGATGGCCTCGAACAGGTCGCGGCGGTGATAGTCCGGATCGGCGCCGGCGATCTTCACCGCCTCGTCCCAGCAGGTGGACTGGGTTCCCAGCTTCGGCCGCCAGTGGAACTTGACGAAGGTGGCCTCGTCCTTGTCGTTCAGCAGCCGGAAGGTGTTGACCCCGAAGCCCTCCATCATCCGCAGGGACCGCGGAATGGTGCGGTCCGACATGGCCCACATGATCATGTGCATGCTCTCGGGCATCAGGCCGATGAAGTCCCAGAAGGTGTCATGGGCGCTGGCGGCCTGGGGATAGCCGCGGTCGGCCTCCATCTTCACCGAGTGCACCAGGTCGGGGAACTTGATGGCGTCCTGGATGAAGAACACCGGGATGTTGTTGCCCACCAGGTCCCAGTTGCCCTCCTTGGTGTAGAACTTCACCGCGAAGCCGCGCACGTCGCGGGGCGTGTCGACCGAGCCCGCGCCGCCGGCCACGGTGGAGAAGCGGGTGAACAGCTCGGTCTTGCCCCCCACCTCGGTGAGGATCTTGGCGCGCGTGTACTTGGCCAGCGACTCCGTCAGCTCGAAATAGCCGTGCGCCGCCGAGCCGCGGGCGTGGACGATCCGCTCGGGAATCCGTTCATGGTCGAAATGCTGGATCTTCTCGCGCAGGACGAAGTCCTCAAGCAGGGTCGGACCCCGCGGGCCGGCCTTGAGGGAGTTCTGGTCGTCGCTGATCGGCACGCCGAAATTTGTGGTCAGCCGCGCGTCGGGGGCGCTGGCGGTCTGGTGCAACTCGCCGCCCTGACCCAGGGTCTCGGCGTCGGAGGACGGGCTTTTCGGCTTGGTCATGGTTCGAGGGTCCTGAGGGAAGGGGCTTGCTTCCTCAGCAACGCGGACGCCGCGATTTGGTGCGGGCGGAAAGCATGAGAATTTCGCCGCGCTGTCGGATCGGGGCCCGCGCGTTCGTCCTGGGGACAGGAAGCAACAGGAGGTCCCCATGTCCTATGTCGATGGTTTCGTGCTCGCCGTGCCCAAGGCCAACCTTGAGGCTTACCGCGCCATGGCCACCCGGGCCGGGGCGGTCTGGAAGGAGTTCGGGGCGCTGGCCTATGTCGAATGCGTCGGCGACGACGTGCCGCTGGGGGTCCTGACCTCCTTCCCCCGCGCGGTCCAGGCCAAGGACGACGAGGTCGTGGTCTTCTCCTGGATCGTCTACGCCTCGCGCGCCGACCGCGACGCCATCAACGCCAAGGTCATGGCTGACCCCCGCCTGAAGCCCGACGCGCAGGCCATGCCCTTTGACGGCAAGCGCATGATCTATGGCGGCTTCGAGAGCTTCGTGACCCTTTAGGGCAGGGGATAGAGCTGGCCGTCCGGGGTCTGGATCACCGGCTGCCGGCCCGGCGCATAGGCCAGCCGCGCCGGCCCCAGGAGCCGGGTTCCCACATAGAGCTGGCCGACATCGTTCAGGCCGCCGGCGTACATCACCTGGCCGGGCCGGTGGTAGTCGACCGCGCCGCCCGCCCGGCCGCGGCTGTAGGTGAGCCTCAGCTCCGAGCCGTCGGGATAGCGCCAGGCGCCCGCCCCGTCGGCCACGTCGTCGCGCCAGGCGATCGAGAGGCTGGTTCCATTGGGATAGGAGAACACGCCCTGTCCGTTGCGGGCCCCGCCGGCGACCCCGCCGACATATTTCGAGACCAGCCGGGTTCCGGCGTACCAGACCAGGGTCCCGCCCCCCTCGGCCACGCCATTGACGCAGGGCCCCGACCAGCGGACCGAGCCGCCCTGGATCGGGCTGCCCGTATAGACCAGGCACTTGGTGGTCGGATCGCGAACCCAGTGGGCGGCGCCGGAGGGGTCGGGACGGGGAAGGGGCGCCTGGGCCGCCGCGCTCCCGGCCGCCAGGGAAAGCGCCAGCGCCGAGAGCGCGATGAGGCCCCGCCTCACGACCGCCCCTCCTGGCCGGTGCAGACTGGGAAGGCCTCGGCGAGGCCCCGGCGATGCAGGACCACCGTCCCCAGCCGCGGCGTCGACAGCCGCAGGTCCTGGCCTTGGAACCGACCGGCGAACCGCTCACCGCCCGCGGTGGTGAAGCTCACGGCCTGACCCTCGATCTTCGCGGCCACGGCGGTGGGAGGCAGGGGCGCGCCCTCGGCCACCTGCACCAGAACCCGCGGCGCCGCGCTGGCCGGCCGCACGATCACCCGCATGCCCCGCGCGTCCCCGGTGGCCTGGGACAGGCAGATATTGGACCAGGCCTGGGCCCCGCCCAGGTCCCAGGACTCGGCCAGGGCCGGTCCGCCAAGGGCGCTCAGCACGCCGGCCAGGATGAGGGTTCGTTGCATGGTTCGCCTCCGCAAGGCCGCCAGCCTTCCAGAGGCCGGGCCGTCGCGGTACTGGCGAAAATTGGGGCGTCTCTTGACTCCGAAAGAGAAGGAGAAACATCATTCGCTTATAGGAGATCGGCATGGGCGAGCGACAGATGGCGCGGGCGGGGCAGGGCGAGGGCGCGCGCTTTTCCGGCGATCACAACGTCGAGGCCCCGCCCCGCCAGGCCCGCAGCCGCGAGACCCTGCGCCGCATCCTGGCGGCCGCCGAGGCCCTGTTCGACGAGGTGGGCTTCCACGCCGCCACGGTTCCGGAGATCTGCCGCCGGGCGGAGTCCTCCACGGGCGCCTTCTACAAGCGCTTCCGCGACAAGGACGAGCTGCTGGCGGTGCTGTTCGCCGACCTGCTGGCCGACGTCCGCGCCCGCCTCGAGGCCCGCCTCAGCCCCGCCGCCGTCGCCGCCCAGGACCTCGCGCCCGTGGTGGCCTCCACCGTCCGCGCCCTGGCGCAGGCCTATCGCAGCCGGGCGGGGACCAGTCGCGCCCTCATCCTGGTGGGCGAGCAGCGTCCGGAGTTCCAGGCCCTGTCCCGCCAGGCCCACGCCGAGCTGCTGGTCCTGGTCGCCCAGGCGCTCGCCGCCAAGCGGGCGCAGTTCAGCCACCCCAATCCCCGCCTGGCCGCCGAGTTCGTCTCCCGCCAGATCACCGCCGTCTTCCAGCAGCAGGTCCTGACGGGCGGCTTCGACCCCCAATCCCAGATCTCCGGCTGGCCCGCCCTGGAGCAGGAGCTGGTCCGCGCGGTGTCCGCCTATCTCGGCCTGCGCCCGCCGCGCCCGCCGGCCTCGCCGCAGCAGCTCTCCCTGGACCTGGGTTAGATGGAGGTCGCAGAGGCGCTGGCCACCCGCATCACCTGCCGCGCCTTCCGCGACGCCCCGGTCCCGCGCGCCACCGTGGAGGCCATCCTGACGGCGGCGTCCCGCGCCCCCTCCGGCGGCAATCTCCAGCCCTGGCGGGTCTGGGCCCTGGCCGGCCCCGAGCTGGCGGCCCTGCAGGGCGCCATCAAGGCCCGCATCGCCACCGGCGCCCTCTCCGACGGCCAGACCGAGTACAGCATCTATCCGCCCGACATGGGCCCGCCCTTCAGCGACCGGAAGTTCGCCGCCGGGGCGGCCATGTACGCCGCCCTTGGGGTCGACCACGCCGACATGGCCGGCCAACTGGAACAGTATGTCCGCAATTTCGAGCTGTTCGGCGCCCCCGTCGGCCTGGTCTTCGCCATCGACCGGTCCCTGCAGCCGGGCCAGTGGGCGGACCTGGGCATGTATATGCAGTCGGTCATGCTGCTGGCCCGCGATCACGGACTGCACACCGCGGCCATGGAGTCCTGGGCCCTGTGGCACGCCACGATCCGCCAGGCCCTGCGCATTCCGGACGAGCTGATGATCTTCTGCGCCATGGCGCTCGGCCACATGGACGAGGCCGCCCCCATCAACCGCGTCCGCACCGAACGCGCGCCCCTGGCCGAGTTCGCGGTCCTGCGGGGGTTCTGAGCCTGGGCGGCCGGCGCGGGCCGATGTAGGTCTGGGCCCTTCCCATGTCCTGGAGTCCGCCATGGTCCAACTCACCTTCGACGCGGCCGCCGCCAAGGCGCTGGAGGCCATCTACCTGACCCCCGACGTCATCGCCCAGCGGGCCCGGGTCCTCGACCTGCTGGCCCTCCAGCCGGGGGAACGGGTTCTGGACGTGGGCGTCGGCCCCGGCCTGCTGGCCTACGACCTCGCCCGCCTGGTGGGGGAGGGCGGGACGATGGTGGGCCTCGACCTGTCCCCGGCCATGGTGGCGGCTTCGGCCGAGCGCCTGGCGGCCTTCCCCCAGGCGCAGGTCCGCCAGGCCGACGCCACCGCGCTCGGCGGCCCCGACGCGGCCTTCGACGCGGTGGTCTCCACCCAGGTCTATGAGTACGTCGCCGACATGCCCGCCGCCCTGGCCGAGCTGCGCCGGGTCCTGGTCCCCGGCGGCCGGGTGCTGATCCTCGACACCGACTGGCGCAGCATCGTCTGGCATTCCTCCGACGAGGCCCGCATGGCCCGCGTCCTGGCCTGCTGGGACGCCCACCTGGCCGATCCCCACCTGCCGGCCCGCCTGGTGCCCCTGCTGCGGGCCGCCGGTTTCACGGTGCGCCGGGTGGAGATCCTGCCCATGCTCTCGCCCCGCTGGCAGCCGGTCAGCTATGCCGGCGCCATGATGCGCACCATCGCCAACTTCGTCCGCGCCAACGCCGAGCGCGCCGGCCTCGCCCCTGAGGAGGTCGAGGCCTGGTGGACCGACCAGCAGGCCCTGATCGCCCGCGACGAATTCTTCTTCAGCCTCAATCGCTACGCCTTCCTGGCCACCCGGGCCTGAGACGCGGCGGTCAGCCTCCGCGCACCTGTTCGCTGATCGCCCCCAGCAGCTCGGCCGACCCCAGCTGCGATCCCGCCGCGTCGCCGGTCAGGGCGTACTCCGGCGGCACGACCTCCGGGCCCTCGCCGGGCGGCAGGGGCGGGGTGTAGTATCCCAGGGCATAGGAGCCCATGGCGTAGCCGATCAGCTGCTGCAGCTCGGGCTCCAGGGCCCGCGCGATCTCCGGCGGGCAGGAGAGATACTGGTTCTCCTCCTGGCGCAGCCAGCCGAGCGCATAGGTGATGTTCAGGCCCCACCGGTCGCTGTCGCCGGTATTGGCCCCGCCGCCGTGGAACACCGTGCCGGTATAGACCAGCACCGAGCCGGCCCTCATCGTCGCCCGGCAGATCTCCTCGGGGGTGGCCTTGCGGCTGTCGGGCCAGTCGATGGAACCGGGAACCACCTGGGTCGCCCCGTTCTCGGCCGTGAAGTCGGTGAGCGCCCAGATGGTGTTGAGCTGCGGCTCGACCCCCTTCAGGTATTGGCCCCAGGCCCAGCGGTCGCGGTGGATCGGCTGCGCCGGCTGGCCGGGCATGATGCGGATCAACTGGCCCAGGTGTAGCTGGTAGCGGGTGCAGTTGGGCAGCAGCACCTGGTCGCAGATGGCGCGGATGCGGGGATCGAGGATGGCTGTGCGGCACCCCGGAGACCGGGCCACAAGGGCCCCGGTCCGGGTGGTCTTGAATCCCGTGAAGGCGTCCTGTCCCGGCTGCGTCGCCTCGACATAGGGCCGCAGCTCCTCGGCCAGGGCGCCGGCCGCCTCCGGGCTGATGACCGCTTCCAGGATCAACGCCCCATCGCGATCCAGGACCGCCATGACCGCCTCGATGGGCGCATCGGCGGGCAGGCGTTCGAGCTCAGCCATGTCGGACCTCCCAATCCCGGGCCAGGATTGCCGGTGGCGGGGCGGGGAGTCCAGCCCCGGCGAGGACGGCCTATTTGGCGGGCAGGATCTTCATGGCGAGGATTTCCCGCGTGCGGCGGGTGATGCCGTAGAGCATGCCCGGTTGGCTCTCGTTCCAGTCCACCGCCTGGCCCTCCGCCGCCATGCCGAGGGTATCGAGATGGTCGAGGACACCGCCGCCGTCCGGGAGCTGCATGACATAGAGCTCGGGCCGGTCGTGGCCGCTCAGATAGAGCCGGCCGTCCGGACCCCAGCCGCCGCCGGACACGCTCATCGGCGCGATCCGCTCCAGCACCGAGCTGGGCAAGGCCCAGGCCTCAAGGCGCCGCCACTGGTCGTCGAACTTCACCAGGGTGGTGTGGCGGTGGTCCCGCGGCGGTTCGCCCCCCTTGCCGTCATAGTTGGCGAACATCGCCCACCAGGCGCCGTCATGCCGGTCCACCCAGGTGATGGAGCCTGTGCCCAGGCCCAGTGAGACGCTGCGCCGGTGGGCCAGGGTCTGGGGATCGAAGACCTCCACCGTGCTGACCTGGGGCGTGCCCGGGAAGTTGGAGCCGGCGCAGACCAGGTCCTTGGCGATCAACGCGCAGGAATTGATGTGCGGGAAGCGGGCCTTGTCGCCGGTCCATTCCGCCCGCTGTTCACCGGTCTGCTTGTCGTAGCGGACCAGCCGGAAGTTGCTGACCGCATAGACGTCCTTCGGCCCCACCGCCGCCCCCTGGCTGGCGGTGGAGGCGTAGCGGCGCAGGGTCTGGGCCTGGGGGCCGGCGGCGGCGTCGGTCGAGGCGCCCTGAGGGTCGGCCAGGGCGGCGAGGACGGCGAACAGGAGGAGGATCATCGGGTGGCCAGCAGGCTTGCGGCCAGATTGCGGCTCGTGGCGGGTTTAGGCATCTGCGCCCCTCCATGCAGAGTGAGAGCCGGCGGTTAGACGGGCCGGACGACCGGGAGGTTACAGTCACGCGACCTTTCGTTGTCGGAACGGCGACGGCTTGGCGACGATTGCTCCGGGGACGGATCAGGTCCGGGCCGGCCTCTACACCGGGATGCGGGGCTCGGCCCCCGCCGGTTCGGCGCGCAGGCGGTCGCGGAACTCGTTCAGCCGGGCGCGGTAGCCCTCGGCGTCTCCGTAGTCCAGGAACTCGTAATAGCGCCGGTGCGGATCGGAGATCCGCAGGGCGTGCTTGATGGGGCACCAGTACTGCTCCGTGCGGCTTGAGATCTCCCGGACATAGGCCACCACGCCGTTGGCGTAGGCGCAGAACGCGCAGTTCACGCCTTCGATGACATTGAGATAGGAGAGCCGCCCCCGGTCGAAGGCGAAATAGTCCCCGCGCTTGACCTGGGGAATGCGGTAGGCGCGGAAACAGATGGCCTGATAGGCGCTGACCCAGGCGTCGACGATCACCAGCGGGATGATCAGCGAATAGATCACCGGCGCCGTCAGCACCACGGCCAGGGACGTTCGACCGAAGAACTTGGTCAGGCCCAGGCGCAGGCGGCGATGCTCCAGGGTTATGCCGTGCTCGAACTGCCCGATCTGTTCCTTGAGCTTCCAGCCCAGCGCCTTGCGGCGCGCCTCGATCTCCCGGTCGAGATCGCCCTGGAGGCGGACGATCTCTTCGGCGAGATCCTTCATGTGCTGGGTCATCTGCGGGCGTCGGCTCCTGGCTGGCCCGGCACCCTAGCGACTTCAAGCAAATGGATACAGGCCGCCCCGTTGGCGATTGTTCCATTTTTGTTCTTGAGGGACTCTGGCACTTATGCACTTGAGATACCAAAGTGACCCATATAGATTCGCCACCGACAGGCCGGCGCGACACTGACGAGATCGAGATCACGCCCGAGATGATCGAAGCGGGGGCACGCGCGGCGTGGTCAAGCGGCGACCCGCCAAGCGTGACGCGGGAGATTGCCCGAAGAGTTTACGAGGCGATGGTTAGGGCTCGGCCCCGTGCTTCTTGATGTCATCGTAAAGTGGCTGGAGGGCTCTCACGACGACGCGCCCGATGGCGCGGAGCTGGCGGACCCCCAGGGGTGAGCCGCCGACTGACACGAAATCCCGAGCTTCGGCCAGGGCCGCGTATTCGCGGTGCTGCTGCGTCGGATCGTGGTGAGTGCCCCCGGCGACGTTTCTCGCGTAGCCGATGATGTGGCGAATGGTGAGCGGCGCCTTGTTGAGCCAGAGCAGGCTCAATTTCAGAAACTCGTCTTTGGTCATCTCACGAACAAACTCGCCCTGAGGGGTCCCCTCAACCTGCGCGGGGTCTACCGAGTCCTCGAAGCTGAAGACGACTGAAATGTCTAATATCCAGTCGGGCGGTGGCGGTTGGTCGGCGGCGCGGAACCGGAGGGAAAGGCCGCGAACATTGGCACTATCCATCAAGGCGTGTTTGTCCCCGATCATCTGATACAATCGGCCCGCAAGGTCGAGGAGATCGATCTCCTCGTGGGATTCTACGAGGAGCGAAATCTCCTCGAACCGGTGCAAGAACAGGATTTCAGCGCGCATGACTGGAAAGCCTACCGCCCCCTTTCAGGATGACGAAGAAACTGCCCGACGCCGCGACGAAGTCGTCAAGCGGATGCTGGCGACGCCTCCGCAGCCGCATATAAAGAAGTCTTTAAGCGACTCGGCGAACAGTCCTAAGAAGAGGGGCGGCCCTAAGACCGCCCCCAAGTAAGCAGGTCCGGTTGCCTCTAGGCGCGATTGCGCTTCGAGGTGACCGGGATCTTGATCGTTTCAACGACCGTCGTGGACGGTCGGCGAACCGCTTCCTTGACCGGGATGAACTCGCCGGTTTTGGCGTCGCGGCCGATCTTGAACGATTTCGTCATGTCGCTTTTCCTTTTGCGAACAGGGCTTATTGCCCCGTCGTCAAGCGCAAAGCCTGCCGCATCGGAAAACCGGTCGAATCGCCCAGGTCGAATATTAAGGCGCCTTGGACTTCGAGTGGAGTCCGCGCCTCTTTGATTGGATTTTCCGCGCCTTCTGCTTTCGGCTACGCGGCTTTACGAGGCTGTCGATAGGTCAGGCGCTTGCCGACCACGCCGCGCACCGCCTCATCAGCGCGCATGGCGTCGGTGATCCCAAGGCCCGCGCGGTTCGAGTAGCGGAAATCGAACTCCACCAGATAGCGCGACAGGTGCGCTTCCGAGACGTGGTGGAACGTGCCGGTGATCCCGCGCTTGAGGATCGAGAAGTAGTTCTCGACCGTGTTCGAGTGATGCAGGCCGTGGCGCACATACTCGCCAGCGGCGTGATCGACGGCACTGTGAGCGGAGAACTCCTTACCGACCGCCGGGTACATGCGGGCGCCGTCCGTCATCAGGTGAGAAGCCCGGTCGGCGGTCTTCACGATGATGGGGCGCAGGGTCTTCGCCGTGACGTTGGCGACGTGGAACGAGCGGGCGCGACCGCCGCGCTCAACGAGGGTGATCACGGCTTCCTTGCGACCGAAGGCGTCACCCTTCGCGGCGCGCTTGTTCTTATGCTTGTTGGCTTCCTTGCCGCCCACGTAAGTCTCATCGACCTCAACGAACTTGCCTTCTCCGCCCAGCGGTGACGGCTCAGCCGGAAGGTTCATCGCCTCGCGGATGCGGTGCGCCATGAACCAGGCCGTTTTGTAGGAGCCGAAGCCGAGCATCCGGAATAGTTGGTGAGCGCTGATTCCCTTCTTTGACGAGCACATCAGGTGCGTCGCCAGCAGCCACTTATGCAGCGGGCTATGCGAGCGCTCGTAAACCGTGCCCATCGTGGCGGTGAACGGCTTGCGGCATTCCTTTTCCTTGCACTTGAACAGGCCCGGACGGGTCGTGCGGCCCTTCATCTCCGTGGCGTTATCGACCACGCCGCAATGCGGACAGACCGGACCATGCGGCCAGCGCAGCGCTTGGAAGTGAGCGCGGGCGGCGTCTTCATCGTGGAAAATCGGGGCGGTCAGGTCGGTAGACATCTGGGCTTCTCGCTTGTTGAGAAAACCCTATCAAATCAACCTTGGTATCTCAAGTGCATAATTGCCGGGACTCTCTGACCTGCTGCAACTTGCAGATGGGCCATGGCGCACACGTTTTCCTTGGGTCTCGGATGCGCCATCCTATCGGGCAATGCTTTCGGGCTGATTCGGAATGGGAGAATGAGTTTGAAGGTCGCGGGCTTGTTTGCCGGGATAGGCGGCCTTGAGGTTGGGCTCCGCCGCGCGGGGCACGAGCCTTTGATGTTCTGTGAAGTAGCTTCCACCGCTCAGGCTGTGCTGGCAGCACACTTTCCCGAGGTTCCGTGTGAACCCGACGTGCTGATGCTTAAGAATCTTCCGGCCGAGACCGAGTTGCTCACCGCAGGATTCCCTTGCCAGGATCTCAGTCAAGCAGGACTCACGGCAGGTATCGCGGGCGCGCGCTCCGGGCTGGTCGGTCGTGTTTTTGATCTGCTGGATCGGCATCCAGTGCCTTGGGTATTGCTGGAAAACGTCTCCTTCATGCTTCAGCTCGACAAGGGACGGGCGCTTGCGACGTTAGTCGAAGCGTTTGAGGAGCGCGGGTACCGCTGGGCTTATCGCGTAGTGAACAGCTTGGCTTTTCTGCCACAAAGGCGAGAGCGCGTTCTCTTTCTTGCTACGAAGACCGACGCGGATCCTGCCGATACCTTGCTTGTCGATGACGTAGCCGCCCAAGGAACCCTGACGGCCCTTGATACGCATGCTCACGGCTTCTACTGGACGGAAGGCGTTCGGGGTTTGGGTTGGGCTCCGAATGCGATTCCGACGCTGAAGAATGGCTCTTCCGTTGGCATCCCGAGTCCTCCCGCAATTCTCTTTCCCGACGGCTCGATCGGTACGCCAGAAATCCGCGACGCGGAGCGCTTGCAGGGGTTTGAGGCGGATTGGACAAAACCCGCCGAGAACGTTGCGCGCGCTTCGATGCGCTGGGGTCTTGTCGGCAATGCGGTGTCGGTTCCGGTCGCGGCGTGGTTAGGTGAACGCCTCGCTCGGCCTGGGGCCTACGATAAAGCGCGTGACGGCTCGATTCTAGCCATGGATGGCCGGTGGCCTCGCGCTGCACGTTTTGATGGCGCGGACCGCCGAGCCGTTGAAATCGGTCCTTACCCAGTTTGGACTCCGCGTCCTGCACTGATCGATTTTCTGGAATATCCGAGCAAGCCTTTGTCAGCTCGGGCCACGAGGGGTTTTCTTGGTCGCACCGAACGCGGCTCGCTCCGTTTCGTCGCTGGTTTCCAAGACCGCCTGCGCAGGCACCTCGCGGTGATGGAATCGGCTAACGTGACTGAAGGATATCTCGTCGCCGCTGAGTGAAACTGGGATTGGAGCACCAACTCCCAAATTACACCCCAGCCAAGCTTTCAAATACGGAGGCTATCAAAGGTCCTTGAAGCGCGTCGCATAGATATGCGCAGCCCGGTCTATCATGGACGCGTAGTGATAGATGTCACCGGGCTGAGGCGCCGGGGCTGATGTGATCAAGCGAACATCACCTCCATCATTCGCCATTTCGACGACGACGATAGCCAACGCATCATAGCCAGTGTCGCCTAGTTTCGCCCGCTTCGGAAGCTGGCGCACCTTGTCGATCACCAGCCGAGCATCGCGCGGCTGAGCATGTCGACTCCACTCTGGATCTGACGCTCTATTCTTCTTGTTGAGGTCGGGGCTGAGATAGGTCTCTGCGATGTTGACCATCACGAATCCCGCAGCGATTGCCTGATCTGTCGCCCCGTGAACCGTCGAATGAGATGAGTTAAGTTCGTCGTAGAGTCTTGGAAGCGCGCGTTGATGCGCAGTCATGGCCGCCTTGGCCTCAAGCGCCATAAGCACTGCGCCAACAGGGGTCCTGTGTAGGGCCGGCAACTCTGCAAGTGCGATACGCTCTTCCGCCGATAGGACTATAGCGTAGGTTTCTACCAATTCGGCTAGAGTAACGCCGGTTGCGGCTGTTCCACCGGGCGGCGTACAGAGAACGACGTCCAGGTTCTTTTTGCGATCATGCACGAAATCGCGCATCTCATGATTGATGCCAAAGCCCACTCGACCTTCTTCGACGTGCCTTCGAAGAAGCGAGCAGGTACGCATAAGGTCGAAAACGATGCCCCAGCACGCCAACTTCGAGTGGTGGTCGCTGCGAGAATGATACTGCCAAGCGTTCCCATAGCGATCAGATCGCGTGGGTTGCGCGAGACTTCGCGTCAGAATCTGCGGTCCAAACATCCTCGATCTTCCTCGAAATCGACCGCAAATCCAATTTTGTGGGACTCTGTAGCGAGTCTTGTCTTCAGGACAGCTACGCCACGACGATTGGATCGCGCGCTCGCCCTGGTCATCTGGGCGATTCAGAAGACGCCCATTCCCTCGCCCCTCGACTGGATCCTTCAGGGGGTGGCGATCATCATCGCGATCCTCGCGTTCGGGCTCAGAGCTTCCCGAAGGACACGCCGCGCCAGCCCCAGCCGCCGGCGTGCGCGGCCTTGATCAGCGGGTCTTTGATCTCAGCTGTGCTGAAGCTGTATTCGTAGATCTTCCCGAAGGAGAGGTCCTCCTCCCGGAAGGCGTAGACCGCCTCGTAGCTCTTCTCCCACTTGCGGCCGCGCGACGCGCTGGCGCTGGCCGAGAGGGTCGGCACACCCGCGCGCCACTCCACCTTCCATTCCTCGTCGACGGCCCGGACCTCGCCCTTGGCCTCGTCGAACTTCATCCGCACCTTGAACACGCGCTTGATCCCGGCCTTGGCGAAGATCTCGATCCACTTGGCGTCGACGATCCGCCACTCCGCCACCAGGTCGCAATGCTCCTTCTTCGTGGCCTCGCGGATCTTGAAGGGGGCGGTGGGGCGGTTCACGGCCATCAGCCGCTTGCGCAGCTTGGCCACGCTCTCGCGCGCCACGCCGCTCGGCGCCGGCTTGGCGCCGCTCAGCCAGTCCAGGATCTTCATCGCCAACGTCTCCGGTTCGGCTGCGCTGTCGATGGGCGCGACTCCTTGACACCATGGCACGTCCGCCCGTCAGGTGGCCGCTATTCCTGGTCGGTGACCAAGCTTCGAAGGACCGCCAAGATGACCCCGCTTTTCCCCAATCGCCTTGGCCGCGCCATAGCGATGCTCGCCGTGCTCCTGCCCCTGGCGGCGGGCGCCCCGTCCCAGGCCGCCGCCAAGAAGCCGGTCGGCGAGCTGCGCTGCGGCTGGCTGCAGAATCCGTCGCCGGGCAACTGGTGGCTGTTCGACAACGCCGGTGAGTGGACGGTGGGCATGCAGGGCGGCTACCAGGCCCGCGGCCTGGACAACGTGCCCGACCTCACCGAGCGCAACTGGGTGGTCACCAACGGCGGTTCCTACGGCTATGGCTGCGTCTGCCTGCGGGTCGAGACCGACGCCAAGGCCAGGCGCATCACCCGCATCCACAGCGTCACGCAGAAGCCCCTCAAGGTCTGCCGCGCCGACAGGAAGCTGCCGAAGCCGTAGAAAACCCAAACCGCTCAAACAATTGCCGGCGGCGGGGCGGTCTTCGCTCCCTCGGCCTTCAGCCATCCCCGGAACTGATCCAGCGCCCGGCTGCTGACGCCCGGCGCGGCGAGCAGGGCGAATCCGCTCTGCGCCGGGATGAATCCGAAGGGCGCCACGAGGCGACCGCTACGCACATAGTCGGCCACCAGGGGCCAGGGCATGATGGCCACCCCCAGGCCCGCGATGGCGGCGTCCAGGGCGAAGTGCAGGTGGGCGAAGGGCTGTTCGGGCGAGGGCGGCAGCTCCAGCCCGGCCAGGGCCGCCCAGATGGCCCAGCCCTGCGGATGGGTCTGGGCGACCAGGCGCGGCGCCTTCAGGGGATCGGGGAAGCGCTTGGCCAGACCCGGCGCCATCACCGCGCCGAGGTGGCTGGGCATGAAGGCGGTGGCGAGCGGATCGGCCAGGCGGCTGTTGGGGACCAGACGCACCACGGCGTCGGCGCCCCGCTGGCTGGTGGCGTGGGAGGCCAGCTCCGTCAGGTGCAGGCGCAGGCCGGGATGGGCCTGCGTGAACCCCGACAGGCGGGGGATCAGCCACTTCACCGAGATGCTGGCGTTGACGGCGATGTGCAGGTCGGCCGGGCCGCCGCGGGCCTGGCGCACGGCCCCGGCGATCTGGTCGAAGGCCGCGGTCAGGGCCGGCGCCAGCTGCGCGCCCGCCACCGTCAGCTCCAGCCGATGCTTGGGGCCGGTGAACAGGCGCACCCCCAGGCCCGCCTCCAGGGCCTTCACCTGCCGGCTGACCGCCGAGTGGGTGACGTGCAGCTCCTGCGCCGCCAGCGTCGCCCGTCCGGTCCGCGCCATGGCCTCGAAGGCGCGCAGGGCGTTCAGGGAGGGCAGGGGGCCTGATGTGAGATTTTCGAACATAGTCTTCCCAATATGTCGGTTTCCGCTATTGGGCAATCGGCGCATAAACTTGTCATGGAGCGAAAGCCTCACCCGCCGCAGACCGTGATCATGCTGGCCCTGGGCCTTGGGCAGACCATCGCCTTCGCCTCCAGCTTCTACCTGCTGGGCGTCCTGGGCGACGACATCGCCGCCGACCTGGCGCTCGCCCCCACCTTCGTCTTCAGTCTGATGTCGGTGGCCCTGGCCGCCAGCGCGCTCGCCGCCCCCGCCGCCGGCCGCTGGGTGGACCGCCAGGGCGGCAAGACCATGCTGCTGACCTCCAACCTGGTGTTCGCCGCGGGCCTCGGTCTGGTGGGTTTGGCGCACGGGCCCATCCTCCTCACCCTCGGCATGATCGTCCTGGGTCTCGCCATGGCGCTTGGCCTCTACGGCACGCCCTTCGCCATCCTGGTCTCGCTCTATGGGGACGGCGCCCGGCGCCCGATCACTGGCGTCGCCCTGATCGGCGGCCTGGGCTCCAGCCTGGGTTTCCCCGCCACCTTCTGGCTCGGCCAGCAGTTCGGCTGGCAGGGCGCCTGCTTCGCCTGGGCTGGCCTGCATCTCCTCGTCTGCCTGCCGCTCGGCGCCCTCGTCATTCCGCGACATCTCGGCGGTCACATGTCGGCCAATGACGGCCACCCCGTGACGGTGGTCTGGGACCGCCCCATGATCCAGCTATCGGTTCTATTTGCAGGGGCCTGGTTCCTCTCGACCTGCATGAGCACCCATCTTCCACGGCTCTTGGTGGCCTTTGGTCTCTCCACGGCCACCGCCATGTCCACGGCCGCCCTCGTTGGCCTCTCGGCCGTCGCCGTCCGGGCCCTGGAGTTCGCCGTCCTGCGCCGCTTCCCACCGCTGATGGCCACCCGCGCCGCCACCCTGATGCATCCCCTGGGCGCCGCGGCCCTGCTGGCCTTCGGCAAGGCGGCCGCCCCGGCCCTGGCGCTGGGGCAGGGCGCCGGCAACGGCATGCTCACCGTGGCCAAGGGCGTCCTGCCGCTCAGCATCTGGGGATCTGGAAGCTACGCCTACCGCTCGGCCCTGCTGGGCCGGCCCGCCCAGATCGCCCAGATCGGCGGCCCGGCCCTCTACGGCCTGGCCCTGGACCGATCCCCAACCCTCGCCCTGCTGGGCGGGGCCGCCATCTGCCTGGTCATGTTCGGCATGACCTTTGGCCTCAATAAGGAGCTCCGATCATGACCCTGCTGGACGCTGCGCTTGCCCGACCCCATACGGACGCCTTATACGCGGCTCGCAAAATGGAGACTCCAATGGAGATTCGCGAAGGGCTCACCTTCGACGACGTTTTGCTCGAACCCGGCGCATCCGATGTGATGCCCGGCCAGGTGGACACCTCCACCCGGTTCACGCGCGAAATCAGTCTGAACATACCGCTCGTGTCCTCGGCCATGGACACCGTCACCGAGAGCCGCCTGGCCATAGCCATGGCCCAGCACGGCGGCCTGGGCGTGCTTCACCGCAACATGACGCCTGAGGAACAGGCCGAACAGGTGCGCGAGGTGAAGCGCTACGAAAGCGGCATGGTCATCAACCCCCTGACCATCAACCCGGACACCCCGCTCAGCGAGGTCCTGGCCATCAAGTCGCGGCGCAAGATCTCCGGCTTCCCGGTGGTCGAGCCCGGCACCGGCAAGCTGGTGGGCATCCTCACCAACCGCGACATGCGGTTCGAGGGCTCCAGCGAAGTCCCGGCCAAGGCCCTGATGACCAAGGACAATCTGATCACGGTTCGTGAGGGTTGCAGCCAGGACGAGGCCCGCGCCCTGCTGCGCAAGCACAAGATCGAGCGGATCATCGTGGTGGATGAGGCCTACCGCGCCGTCGGCCTGATCACCGTCAAGGACATGGAGAAGGCCCAGGCCCACCCGGTCGCGGCCAAGGACGCCCAGGGCCGCCTGCTGGTGGGCGCCGCCTCCACGGTGGGCGACACCGGATACGAGCGCTCCATGGCTCTGGTGGACGCCGGCGTGGACGTGCTGGTGATCGACACCGCCCACGGCCACAACGCCGACGTCTCCCGCGCCGTCGGCCGCCTGAAGCGCGAGACCAACCGCGTCCAGATCGTCGCTGGCAATGTCGCCACCTATGAAGGCGCCCGCGCCCTGATCGACGCCGGCGCCGACGCGGTCAAGGTGGGCATCGGCCCGGGCTCCATCTGCACCACCCGCATGGTGGCCGGGGTGGGCGTGCCCCAGCTCACCGCCATCGCCGACGCCGTCCGCGCCGCGGCCGGCACCGATGTCCCGATCATCGCCGACGGCGGCATCAAGTATTCCGGGGATCTGGCCAAGGCGCTCGCCATGGGCGCCCAGGTGGCCATGATGGGCTCGGCCTTCGCTGGCGCCGACGAGGCCCCGGGCGAGGTGTTCCTCTACCAGGGCCGCTCCTACAAGGCCTATCGCGGCATGGGCTCGCTGGGCGCCATGTCCACGGCCAACGGCTCGGCGGACCGCTACTTCCAGAAGGAGGTCTCGGCCCTGAAGCTGGTGCCCGAGGGCATCGAGGGCCAGGTGGCCTACAAGGGCCCGATCGCGGCCATCCTGCACCAGATGGTCGGCGGGCTTCGGGCGGCCATGGGCTATACGGGCGCGGCCAATCTCCAGGCTTTCCGTGACAACGCCCGGTTCATCCGGATCACCGGAGCGGGCCTGCGCGAGAGCCACGTCCACGACGTCATGATGACCCGTGAGGCCCCCAACTATACGAGCCCGGTCTGAGACCATGAACGCAGCCCCCGAACTTCAACTCATCGGCGCGGCGATCATCGTCGGCGCCGTCCAGTTGCTCTGGGCGGCCGGGGCGGCGCGGGCCCAGCAGGACCTGAAGTGGGCGGCTGGCCCTCGCGACGAGGACATGCCGCTCACCGGCGTGGCCGCCCGCCTGGACCGCGCCTTCAAGAACTTCATGGAGACCTTCCCCTTCTTCGTGGCCGCGGTCTTCGCCGCCTATCTGGTGGCCAAGACCGGGCCGCTGACCCTGTGGGGCGCGGGCCTCTACGTCGTGTCCCGGGCGCTCTACGCGCCCCTCTACGCCGCCGGGATCTCCGGCGTGCGCACCCTGGTCTGGTTGGTCAGCCTGGTGGGTATCGGCATGATCGTGGCGGCGATCTTCCTTGCGTGACGGCGGACGCCTCTCGGCGGCCATCGAGGTTCTCACCGACGTCGAGGAACGCCACCGGCCAGCCAGGCTGGCGCTGAAGTCCTGGGGCAATGACGCCCGCTACGCCGGCTCCAAGGACCGCGCCTGGGTCTCGGGGCTCGTGCTCGACGCCCTGCGCCGCCGCCGCTCCATCGCCTGGAAGATGGGCGACGACAGCGTGCGGGCCGCGATCCTGGGCGTGCTGAAGTTCGAGTGGGACTGGGCGCTCGACCGCATCGCCGCGGCGGTGACGGAGGAGCCCCACGGCCATGGCGCGCTCACCCAGGCCGAGATCACGGCGCTCGAAAATCCCCGCGACCTGGCCGAGGCCCCGCCCTCCGTGCGCGGCGACTATCCGCAGTGGCTGGAGGCCAGCTTCGCCCGCGCCTTTGGCGACGCCGCGGCCAGGGAGGGGGAGGCGCTGGCCCAGCGCGCGCCCATCGACCTGCGGGTCAACACCCTGAAGACCGACCCGGCCCGCGCGCTGAAGGCCACACAGCCCCTCAACGCCGCCGCCGTGCCGGAACTGGCCACCGCCCTGCGCATCCCCGCGCCCGCCGCCACCGACCGCGCCGGGGCCGTCGAGACCATACCGGCCTTCTCCAAGGGCTGGTTCGAGGTGCAGGACCTCGGCTCCCAGATCGCCGCGGCCTGCGCCGGCGAGATCAAGGGCGCCCAGGTGCTGGACCTCTGCGCCGGCGGCGGGGGCAAGACGCTGGCCCTGGCCGCCGCCATGGGCAACACCGGCCAGATCTACGCCTATGACAGCGAGGCGCGGCGCCTGGCCGACACCATCCGCCGCGCCGACCGCGCCGGGATCCGCAACCTGCAGATCCGCTCGCCGGTGACCGAGGGACCGCTCGACGGTCTCGAGGCGAAGATGGATGTGGTCTTCATCGACGCCCCCTGTTCCGGCTCCGGCGCCTGGCGCCGACACCCCGACACCAAGTGGCGGCTCAGCGAGGAGACCTTCGCCCGGCGCCAGTCCGACCAGGACGCGGTGCTGGACCTGGGCGCGACCTTCGTGAAGCTCGGCGGCCGGATGATCTACGTCACCTGCTCGGTCCTGCCCGAGGAGGACGAGGACCGGGTCGAAGCCTTCCTGGCCCGCACCGAGGGCTTCGTGGTGAAACCCGCCACCGCCGACGAACACCTGGCCGCTCGTCTCACGCCGGAAGGCTATCTGCGCCTGACCCCCGCCACCGCCGCCACCGACGGCTTCTTCGTCGCGGTGCTGGAGCGAACCAAACCTCTTTCCGACAAAGCCCCATGACCTCCGAGCCCAACCACGAACGCGTCCTGATCGTCGATTTCGGCAGCCAGGTCACCCAGCTGATCGCGCGCCGCCTGCGCGAGAGCGGCGTCTTCTGCGAGATCCATCCCTACGACAAGGTCGAGGCCATGCTGGCCGACTACGCGCCGAAGGCGGTGATCCTGTCGGGCGGCCCGGCCAGCGTCCACGAGGACGAGAGCCCCGCGGTCACCAAGCGGGTGTTCGAGCTCGGCGTGCCGGTGCTGGGCATCTGCTACGGCGAGATGACCATGTGCGCCGAGCTGGGCGGCAAGGTCGAGGGCGGCCACCACCGCGAGTTCGGCCGCGCCGAAATCAAGATCGAGAGAGCCTCGCCGCTCTTGGCCGGTCTCGGGAACGTGGGCGATCTCGAGACGGTCTGGATGAGCCACGGCGACAAGATCACCGCCATCCCGGACGGCTTCGAGGTCGTGGCCTCCTCGCCGGGCTCGCCCTACGCCGTCATCGCCGACGAGGCGCGCCGCTTCTACGGCATCCAGTTCCACCCGGAGGTGGCCCACACCCCGCGCGGCGCCCAGATGCTGAGGAACTTCACCCACGGCATCGCGGGCCTGACCGGCGACTGGACCATGGCCTCCTTCCGCCAGGAGATGGTGGCGAAGATCCGCGACCAGGTGGGCGACGGCAAGGTGATCTGCGGCCTGTCGGGCGGCGTCGACTCCTCGGTGGCCGCGGTCCTGATCCACGAGGCCATCGGCGCCCAGCTGACCTGCGTCTTCGTCGACACCGGCCTGCTGCGCCACAACGAGGCCGAGCAGGTCGTGACCCTGTTCCGCGACCACTACAACATCCCGCTGATCCACGTGGACGCCGGCGACCTGTTCCTCGGCGAGCTGGCCGGAGTCAGCGACCCGGAGACCAAGCGCAAGACCATCGGGCGGCTGTTCATCGAGGTCTTCGACAGGGAGAGCGCCAAGATCGAGGGCGCGGCCTTCCTCGCCCAGGGCACCCTCTCTCCCGACGTGATCGAGAGCGTCTCCACCAGCGGTGGCCCCTCGGCGGTGATCAAGAGCCACCACAATGTCGGCGGCCTGCCCGACTACATGAAGCTGAAACTGGTGGAGCCCCTGCGCGAGCTCTTCAAGGACGAGGTCCGCGCCCTCGGCGTCGAGCTGGGCCTGGCGCCGGCCTTCGTCGGCCGCCATCCCTTCCCGGGCCCCGGCCTGGCCATCCGCATCCCCGGCGAGATCACCCGCGAAAAGGTCGCCGTCCTGCAGCAGGCCGACGCCATCTATCTCGACGAGATCCGCAAGGCCGGCCTCTACGACAAGATCTGGCAGGCCTTCGCCGTGCTGCT
>NZ_JAUSLW010000147.1 GCF_030645195.1 Phenylobacterium sp.
CACCGAGTAGCCGCCGTAGGCCTTGGCGATGTTGTTGATCAGTTCCTGCATGGTCACGGTCTTGCCCACGCCGGCGCCGCCGAACAGGCCGATCTTGCCGCCCTTGGTGTAGGGGCAGAGCAGGTCGATGACCTTGATCCCGGTCACCAGGATTTCCGCCGAGGTCGCCTGCTCGGCGAAGGACGGGGCTTCACGGTGGATCGGGGCGTAGAACTTGGAGTTGATCGGACCGGCTTCATCGATGGGGTCACCGATGACGTTCATGATCCGGCCGAGCGTGGCCGGGCCGACGGGCACGGTGATCGCGCGGCCGGTGTCGAAGACCGGCTGGCCGCGGGTCAGGCCCTCGGAGGTGTCCATGGCGATGGTGCGGACGGTGTTCTCACCCAGGTGCTGGGCGACTTCCAGCACCAGGCGGAAGGGCTGGCCCGTCCGCTGGTCGGTGTTGGTGGTCTCCAGCGCGCCGAGGATCGGCGGCAGGTGGCCTTCGAACTCGACGTCGACGACGGCGCCGATGATCTGGACGATGCGGCCGGTGGCCACGGCGCCGGCCGGGGCGACCGACTTGGGCGTGGCGCTCTTGGCGGCGGTCGCCTTGGCCGGAGCCTTGGCGGCGGCGGCCTTCGGAGCGGCGGCCTTGGGGGCGGGGGCGGCCTTGGTGGCGGCCGGCTTCTTCGGGGTCGTAGCCATGGGTCGGACTCTTTCGGTCTAGAGCGCTTCGGCGCCGGAGATGATCTCGATCAGCTCCTTGGTGATCTGCGCCTGGCGTGTACGGTTTTTCTTCAGGTTGAGGGCGGCGATCATGTCGCCCGCGTTGCGGGTGGCGTTGTCCATGGCCGCCATCTGGGCGGCATAGAACCCGGCCTGGTTTTCGAGCATGGCCGAGAGCACCTGGACCGTGAGGTTCCGGGGCAGCAGGGTCTCGAGGATGGTCTCCTCGTCGGGCTCGTACTCGTAGGCCGCGCCCTTCAGGTCGATGGTGGCGGCGGCGCCGGCCACCTGGGCGGGGATCAGCTGGGTCAGGGTCGGGGTCTGGACGACCACCGACTTGTAGCGGCTGAAGACCAGGGTCACGACGTCGACCTGGCCGGTCTCGAACTGCTCGGTGATCTTGTCGGCCACCGGCTGGGCCGTGGCCAGGCCGGGCACGCCGGCCTCGAAGGTCGCCACGAAGCGGTCGCCATAGACGCGGCGGAACTGATCGCGCGCCTTCTTGCCGACCGTGATGATCTTGACGTCCTTGCCCTCGGCCAGCAGCGCCACGACCCGTTCGCGCGCGGCGCGGATGATCGAGGAATTAAAGCCGCCGGCCAGGCCGCGGTCGGAGCTGGTCACCACCACCAGGTGACGGTCCTGACGGCCCGTGCCCACCAGCAGCTTCGGCGCGCCGTCGCCGGAGACGCCCGCCGCCAGGTTGGCGATCACCGCGGCCATGCGCTGGGCATAGGGCCGGGCGTTCTGGGCCGCTTCGGTCGCCCGGCGCATCTTCGCCGCGGCCACCATCTGCATCGCGCGCGTGATCTTCTGCGTGGATTGCACGCTTTTGATCTGGTCGCGCATTTCCTTGAGGCTAGCCATTTCTCGCCTCAGACCTTTCTAAACAACCACCAGGTGCTGTCGTCCATCACGGTCGTCCGTTTCCAGAAGAAGCCGTAATCGACCAGCACGAGGTCGGGAAACATATCCAAATAGAGGCCGCCGAAGTCATTCTTGAACAGGAGGTCGGCTTCCCCGCGATAGGGAACGGCCTCCGGCTTCGGCGAAAAGTACTCGGCGCAAAAGACATACTTGGCGGCGACCCGGTGGATCTCCCGCATCGTCGCATCGAGCAGGCTGGGGTCCACGTGGATCAGCACGCCCGTCGTGAAGGCCAGGTCGACGGCCTTGTCGGCCATGGGGATGTCGTGGCCGAAGCCCTCGAACACCCGCTCGGCAGGCAGGACGCCGTCTTCGACGATCTTGGCCCGGGCCGTCGCATTGGGCTCGATAGCCCAGAGCTCCATGTCCGAGACCGCCGGGATGCCCCGCAGGTTGAGGCCCAGATTGGGACCCACCTCGATGGCGCTGCCCGGCGCGTCGCCTTCCATCTTGGAGAGCACCTCTGCCCAGACGCGCGCGCGGCCGCGGACGGCGTCGGCCGAAGCGGTGTTCCGCTCCGTGTACCGATCGCCGAACTCGCCGGACCAGGCGCGCAGCGCTTTGGGCTCAGGGCTCATCTTGTCGTCAGGCGAAGGTGCTGACGAAGGCGGCGAGCGCGTCCTTCAGGGCCTGTTCGGTGTCGGCCTTGAGCTCCTTGGAGGTCCGGATGGTGTCCAGGATCTTCTGGTGCTTGGCGTGCAGGTGGCTCAGCAACTCGGCCTCGAACCGGCCGACCTGGTTGGTCGGGATGGTGTCGAGATAGCCCCGCGTGCCGGCATAGATCACGGCCACCTGCTCCTCGACGGTCAGCGGCGAGTATTGCGGCTGCTTCAGGAGCTCGGTCAGGCGCTCACCCCGGGCCAGCTGGCGCTGGGTGGTGGCGTCCAGGTCGGAGCCGAACTTCGCGAAGGCGGCCAGCTCGCGGTACTGGGCGAGCTCGCTCTTGATGGGGCCGGCGGCGGTCTTCATGGCCTTGATCTGGGCCGAGGAGCCCACGCGGCTGACGCTGGCGCCGACGTTCACGGCCGGACGGATGCCCTGGAAGAACAGGTCGGTTTCCAGGAAGATCTGGCCGTCGGTGATCGAGATCACGTTGGTCGGGATATAGGCCGAGATGTCGTTGGCCTGGGTCTCGATCAGCGGCAGGGCGGTCAGCGAGCCGGAGCCGTTGTCTTCATTCAGCTTGGCGGCGCGCTCGAGCAGGCGGGAGTGCAGATAGAAGACGTCGCCCGGATAGGCTTCGCGGCCCGGCGGGCGGCGCAGCAGCAGGGACATCTGGCGATAGGCGACGGCCTGCTTGGAAAGGTCGTCATAGATGATGACGGCGTGCATGCCGTTGTCGCGGAACCACTCGCCCATGGCGCAACCCGAGAACGGGGCCAGGAACTGCAGCGGGGCGGGCTCCGAGGCGGTGGCGGCGACCACGATGGTGTAGTCGAGCGCGCCGCGCTCCTCGAGGGTCTTGACGATCTGGGCGACGGTGGAGCGCTTCTGACCGATGGCGACGTAGATGCAGTAGAGCTTGGCGCTCTCGTCGTCGCCGGCGTTGATCGACTTCTGGTTCAGGATGGTGTCGATCGCCACGGCG
This sequence comes from Phenylobacterium sp., assembly GCF_030645195.1. GTDB lineage: Bacteria > Pseudomonadota > Alphaproteobacteria > Caulobacterales > Caulobacteraceae > Phenylobacterium. The sequence continues at coordinate 3,227 of NZ_JAUSLW010000147.1, forward strand.
GTCTTGCCGGTCTGGCGGTCGCCGATGATCAGCTCGCGCTGGCCGCGGCCGACGGGAATCAGGCTGTCGATGGCCTTCAGGCCGGTCTGCACGGGCTCGTGCACCGACTTGCGCGGGATGATGCCCGGGGCCTTCACGTCCACCCGGCGGCGCTCGGCCACGTTGGTGAGCGGGCCCTTGCCGTCGATGGGCTCGCCCAGCGGGTTGACGACGCGGCCCAGCAGGCCGCGACCCACCGGCACGTCCACGATTTCCGAGAGGCGGCGGACTTCGTCGCCCTCGGAGATGGCGCGGTCGTCGCCGAAGATCACGACCCCGACGTTGTCGCGTTCGAGGTTCAGGGCCATGCCCTTCACCCCGGCTTTCGGGAACTCGACCATTTCACCGGCCTGGACATTGTCCAGACCGAAGACGCGGGCGATGCCGTCACCGACGGACAGCACCTGGCCGACGTCGGAAACGTCAGCCTCTTCGCCGAAATTGGCGATCTGCGACTTGAGGATGGCCGAAATTTCGGCGGCGCGGATATCCATGTCTTCTTACGCTCTCTTCAGGGCGAACTTGAGGGAATCGAGCTTCGAACGAAGTGAAGCATCGAACAGTCGCGAGCCGACCCGCACCTTGAT